>NZ_JBIAQQ010000001.1:0-424456 GCF_042889165.1 Streptomyces sp. NPDC002669
CTCACCCCCTTCATCGAACACCGCGCATCCGCCATCGCCCACGTCCTCCCCCCACCACCCCCCGGCACCCCCCTCGGCAACCAACTCCACTGACCCGCAGCGGAGTTCATCCGCCCGGTGGACGAAGGGCGGAGGGGAGCGCCGCGGCCCGGCGGGGCCGCGCCAGTTCGTCGGCGGGGCGCGTGCGCCGTATGGTGCGGCAGGAACGAACGACCTCGGTGTGCGGTGGGGCACGCCGGGGTGCCGGGGAGGGGAACATGATCGACGCACTGGTACCGGAGGGGCCCGCGGCGCGGCCGGTGTCCCGCCGCCCCCTGCCGGGGACGTCCGGCCGTACGGAGGACGCATGAGCACGGGCGGACCGTCGCTCCCCGGTCGGGCGGAAGCCGCCGACGCGGCGCTCACACCGCGACAGCGGCGGCTCGCCGGTCTCGGCCGCACGCTCATGCGCCGGATGGCGGGCGCGGACGTGCCGCTCGCCGTCACCGCGCTGCCGGAGGACGACGCGGTACTGGTCGCGCACACCGTGCGGGGCGGCGGCCGGGTGTACGTCGCCGCGGACGAGACCGTGCTGTTCGCCGGCTCGGCCGCCCCGCCGCACGAGGCGATCGAGGTCTTCCGTTCCGGGCGCCGCACACCGTTGGAGCACTTCCGGCCGGCCGGGGCCCGCACCGAACGGACGACCGCGAAGCCCGCGGCGGCACCCGGACCCGGTCCCCGGCCTCCGTACACCGTGCGGGACCGGCTGGCGGAGACCCTGGCCACGGAGCTGGCCGCGGCCCAGTCGTCGGACTGGGACCGCATCCGGTTCGCGGTGTCCGTGGTGGACGGCCGTACGCAGGCACGGTGCTCGGGCGAGCGCGGCGGAATGCCGGTGAGGGTGCGGGAGGCCGGGACACCGGCGTTCGCGGAGGCCCTCGCCGAACTGCGCGCCGTCATGCACACCCCCGGTTCGGGGACGTGGTTCGGCATGACGCTCGACTTCAGCGCCGGGGACCTCGCCGAGACCGCCTTCGACTACGACGGCGAGCCGCTCCTCCTGCCCCCTCCCGGCCCGGAGGAGTACGCGCGGGACCTGGCGCGGTTCCCCCGCGACGCCGACAGGCAGCCGGCGTGGCTGCGCGAACGGCTCTCCTGGGCCGGGCTGACGCCGCACCAACTGCGGCTGGCCGAAATCGGGCGGGCCTTCCTGGAGGGGACATCGATGCCGGGTGGTTCCCGCCCCCTGTTCCCCGTCACCGTGCTGCCCGAGGAGGACGCCGTCGTGGTCGCCTCGTCGTGGACCGGTGCCGAGGCGCACGTCGCGGCGGACGGAACGGTCCGGCTCCTCGGTCCCCGGTAGCGGCGCTCCGCACCCGTACGGCGTGTCGGGTCACTCGTGGGGGACGATCGCCACCGGGCAGCGGGCGTGGTGGATGGCGGCCTGGGCCACGGAGCCCAGGTGCGGGGCCAGGGGGCGGCGGCGCCTGCGGCGGCCGACGACCAGCAGGCCGGCGTCCTCGGCGGCCTGTACGACGGCCTTGGCGGGGCTGGTGAGCGCGAGGCTGTCGACCGCCTCCACCTGCGGGAACCTGTCGCGCCAGGGGCGGAGGGTCCGGTCGAGGAGTTCCTGTGCCTCCTTGGCGACCTCCTCCGCCACCTCGTGGTCCACGCCCCAGGGCACGTACGCGTCCACCGGCAGGCTCCGGCCGTGCACGGCCCGCAGGGGCACACCGCGCGCGGCGGCGGTCCGGAAGCCGAATTCGAGCAGGGCCTCGCAGGGGCCGTGCAGTTTGAGCGCCACCGCGACGCCGCCCGCACCGGTCCGCTCCGGCCGCGGACCGTCCCCGTCGGCCCCGGTCCGCACCAGGACCACCGGGTGCTCGGCGTGCGCCACGACGGGCATGCTGATGTCGCCGAGGAAGTAGCTCTCGACGGGCAGCAGCCCGCGCGAGCCCAGGACGACCATCTCGGACTCCGCGGCCGCCCGCATCAGGGCCTGCTCGGCGTCCTCGGCCACCAGGTCGTCGACCACGGACAGGCCCGGATGGCGCGCCCGGAGCTCCGCCCCGACCTTGTCCACGATCCGTCTCGCCCAGTAGTTCTGGTCCGCCTCGGCGGGCACCCCGGGCGGTTCGGCGGCCAGCAGGGGCCACGCGTGCAGGAGGCGCAGCGCGAACCCGCGCCGCTCCGCCTCGTCGGCGGCCCAGCGGGCGGCGGCGAGGCTCTCGGGGGACCCGTCGAGGCCGACGGTGACGACTGGCTCCATGGCGACTGCCTCCGTCTCACGAGAAGCCGGAACGACAAGACGCGCACGCGCCGTCCGCCACGCCGCTTCCGACGCTCGTGGTCGTCCCCGGCGCCCGTGTCGTTCCTCCGGCGCCCGCAGCCCGGCCCGGGGTACGGAGGGCGGCGCGCCGGGCACGGGCCCGTCTCCTTCGACAAGTACACCGGATCCCGCGGCGGCGCATGCGGAGCCGGGCCTCGTCCCCCGGGCCCGGGGCACCGGCGGTCGGGCCGCCGGGGTCGTTACCGCCGCCCCCGCCCCTGGGGAAACCGCCCCAGATGCACCGCTCCGTGGACGACCTGGGCCAGCTTCCTGGCGTCCTCGGTGAAGGTGTCGAACCCTATGCAGCGGCCGTCGTTCAACTTGATGGCGCAGCCGAAGCCCATGCCACGGGTCTCGGCCAGTATCTGTTCGCTGCCGCCGCGGGCGTCCACCTCGGCGATGTCCTCCCAGGGGATCAGCGTGACGGTACCCGCGACCCGGTGGGCCAGTCCCCGCTCGTGGATGTCGAAGCACTGCTCCCGGGTGCGGAACGCCTGGGTCAGCCGCCAGATCCCCAGGCCCCATCCCACCAGTCCCACTCCGAGCAGCAGCCCCGCCAGTTGCGGCGCGCCCTCGGTGGTGCCGATCGACGCGATCGTCACCGGAATCCCGAAGGCCAGGCCCACCGTGCCGACGACGATCACGACGGCCGCGTGCCACAGCCGCCTGCCGCCGTCGGTACGGTGTTCGCGGACGAATCCGCCCAGCTGTTTGGACACCTCGGTACGCCTCATCGGGCCCTCCCCCGTTCGACATCGTGAACATCCCGGGGACGTGCCCGGTCGGGGCGCCCGGTCCTCGCGCCGGGCCCGTCCGCAGGAACGCGACCGCCCCCGCCGCCTTCCTCGCGGCCCCGCAGGGTGTTCATCAACTTCCTTGGAGAACAAGGTAGTTGACCTTCACCTCGCATGCATCCGGCGCACTCCCCCCGGACGCCGTGCGCCGGTTTCGCACCATGACGCCACCCCCGCCGCCCGGCCGCCACCCGACCGGACGCAGCCCCCGAGACACACCCCGTTCACCTGCACACACCCTGCGTCACGAATCATCTCTCCGTGTAATCATCCGTGGTGACGGAGGCGCACTCCGCCGGAATCCCGGCGGTACCGGGGCAGCTCCACGCCGCCGATTCCGGGTTCCGTCACCCCCTCTCACGGCACCCGCCGCACAACCGGGTGCCCCGAAGCAATCAGGAGAGTTCCATGACCGCACGCCTCACGATGTCCGCGCGACTGGCCCGGGTGGCCGTCGTGGCCATGACCACGGTCGGATCGCTGCTGCCGCTGGGCGCCGGTGTGGCCCACGCCGCCCCCGAGCCCGGGATCGCGCTGCCTCCGGGCGTGGTCAAGCTCAACGACGGCGAGCCCTGCCCGCCCTTCACCCTGTGTCTGTACCGCGACTACAACAACCGGGGTCCCGCCTACGGCATCGGGGAGGGCTACAACGTGGACCTGCGGGACCTGCCCATGCCGGGCGGCGTCCACGGATCCACCGCGGCCAACGAGGTGTCCTCGTGGGTGAACAACACCCGCGGCCTCGCGACGCTCGTCGACCTCGAGGGCGAGCGGCTCCGTCCGCTGTTCCCCGGCCGGTCGCTCCAGGAGCCGGCGGAGACGAACGACACCGTCGACATCGTCCACTGGATGCACTGACCGTCCGTCCCGTGCGCAGGGGGCGCCGCCGGGACGGGCGCCGGGCGGGCGCTGACCTCCGTACCGCCTTCGCACCACCCCTCGTGGTCGGGTCCGGCACCGGGTCCGGCGACGAGGCGCGTCGCGCCCGGTCCGGCACCGGGAGGCGGCGGGGCGGGCCCTCCTCCTCGCCCGGCCGCGCGGGGCCGTGTCCGCCGGAACGGCTGCCCCTGTACGCGCGGACCGTGCGGGATAGAGTGTGCGGAACGCGCGGGAATTCGCGCTGGTGTGCCGGGAAGTCTGGTCGGCAGTCGGGGGACAAATGTCCCCGGATTCCGATCGACGTCCCGGAGGACCCCCGTGCAGGACGGCTCCCGCGAGCGTTCCGCCCTTCCCGATACCGGTTCGCGGTACGAGGCACACCGGTGAACGGCTCCGACGCGGTCGGCCACTGCTTCGACGGCTACCCGGAACTGCTCGCCGCGGCCGCTTCCGGCAACCGCCGCCTGACCCGTACCGAGCTCGACGCCCTGCGCGCGTTCGGCGAGCGGGCCGCGGGCAGCGGCGCGACGTTGCGCCAGGTCGTCGCGAAGCACCTCGAAGCGACCCGTTCGGCCTGGCCGGGCACGCTCGCGTCGAGCGACAGCGCCCTCGCCGTCATGGCCCAGGCCATCGACGCGCTGGCCGAGGGGTACGACCGGGCCCAGCACTTCGCGGTACGTCAGCAGGAGGCCGCCCGCCGCGAGTTCATCGACGACCTGCTCTACGGGCGCAGCGACCTGGGCCGTCTGGCCGAGCGTTCGGAACGCTTCGGCCTGCGGCTGTCCCGGGCCCATGCCGTGGCCGTGGCCCAGGGCCCCGATCCGTACGCCGAGGGCGACGACGTGCCCCGGCGGGTGGAACGCGCGGTGACCGGCCGGTTCGGCGAGCGGCAGATCCTCCTCACCACGAAGGAGGGGCGGCTGATCTGCATAGCCCCCGGCGACCGGCGCGACGTGCTCACCCACTTCGCCAAGCAGGTCCACGCCGCGACCGACGGCGGCCGGACCGCGATCGGCCGGACCCATCACGGGGCCGACGGCGTCGTCCATTCCTACGAGGAAGCCCTCAACACCCTCGACCTCGCCGTCCGTCTCGACCTGGACGCCCCCGTCCTCAACGCCGCCGATCTGCTGGTCTACCCCGTGCTGACCCGGGACCGCCAGGCGATGACGGACCTCGTCCGCACCACCCTCGGCCCCCTCCTGCGGGCCCGTGGCGGCCCCCGGACGGCCCTCGACACCCTCACCGTCTACTTCGACTCCGGCTGCAACGCGACCGAGGCGGCCCGTCAGCTCTCCCTCAGCGTCCGCGCCCTCACCTACCGCCTCGAACGCATCCACCAGCTCACCGGCACCAACCCCGCCGACCCGCACCATCGTTACGCCCTCCAGACGGCCGTCATCGGGGCGCGCCTGCTCAACTGGCCCGAACAGAGCCTCTGACGGGCGCCCCTCGGTTCCCGCCGCGGTCAGGTCACGGGCCGGGCGGGGGCGCCCGCCGGCGGTCCGGCGGACCGGCCGGACATCCAGTGGCCGACCAGGTCGCGGTAGAGCGGACTCGCGACGAGCAGTTCCTCGTGCGTGCCGACGGCCGTCCGCCGCCCGTCCAGCACCAGGACCCGCCCGCCGCGCAGCGCCGAACTGATGCGGTGCGCGACCACCACGAGCGTCGTGCCGCGGGCGGCGAACGCCTCCTCCGCCCGTGCCTCGGCCGCCGGATCGAGGTGGCAGCCGGCCTCGTCCAGCAGGACGACGGAGGCGGCCGACGCATGGGCGCGGGCCAGGGCGACGAGCTGTTTCTCACCGGCGGACAGCTCCGGCCCGTCCAGCCCCACGGACGCGTCCAGCCCGCCCAGCCGCTCGACCAGGCCGAGGGCGCCGACCGCCGCCAGTGATGCCGTCAGTTCGGCGTCGGCGGCCTCCGGCCGCAGATAGCGCAGGTTGTCCCGGACGGTGCCGGTGAACACGTACGCCTCCTGGGGAATCAGCGTCACCTCGCGGCGGAGCCAGGCCCGGTCGGCCTCCTCGACCGGCACTCCCCCGAGGGTCAGCCGGCCGCCGTCCGCGACCGCCAGCCCGGCCATCAGCGTGGTCAGGGTCGACTTGCCGGCCCCGCTCGGGCCGACCACCACCAGGTGGGAGCCGGCGGGGACGTCCAGGGAGAGGTCGTCGATCACCGGGGCGGCGCACGGCCCGTACGCATGGGTGACCCTCTCCAGGGAGAGGTCCGGGGAGAGCGGGACACGGCCCGGCGCGGGCACGGGGGCGGCGGGTGTCATGGTGCCGCCCAGCCGGCGCAGCACGGTGTCCAGCTGCACCCCCCAGGAGCCGAGGACGGCGACGAGTGCCCGCAGCGCGGGGGTCACCCCGCTCATCAAGTAGCTGGTGGCGCCGAGGAGTTCGCCCACCGTGAGGGTGCCCCCGCGCAGCAGGGCGGGGGCGGCGACGAGCAGGGCGAGCAGGGGCAGCTGACTGCCCGCCGCCACCAGCAGGGTGTTGCCGGACATCGTGCGCGCGGTGGCACGGCAGGCGTCCTCGTGGCCGGCTATCCGGGCGGTGATGCCGGACGCCACCCGGTCGCGGGCGCCGCACGCGACGACGTCCCGGATGCCGCCGAACGCCTCGCCCGCGGTCGTGGTCAGGCACTCCTCCGCCCGCAGCTGGGCGCGTTGCCGTCCGGCGAGTCGCCGCAGCCGCGGTACGCACGACGCCAGGGTGAGGAGAACCGGGGGCAGGGTCGCCGCCGCCACCGGCGCGGACAGCGCGGCGAGGCCGATGAGGGCCATCACCAGGGAGACTCCCAGCTGCCGGGCCGAGCGCAGCAGGGCGGAGACCAGGGAGCGCACGCTCTCGACCTGGACCGTCAGCCGCGCCACCCCCGCACCGGCGTCGCCCCGGGCCCCGCCGACGGCCCGGCGCACCGCGCCGGAGACCACCTCGGTCACCAGCTCGTCCCTCAGGGGCTCGACGAGCCGGCCCAGCCGCGGGGTGAGTTCGCGCGTCATGACGGCGCGCAGCACCATCGCGGCCCCCAGCAGTCCGAGCCAGAGCATGCCCGTGGCCGGGCGCCCCGCGAGGAAGCCCCGGTCCAGGGCGGCGGCCACCAGGAGGCCGGAGAAGAGCGCCGGGAGCGACTCCATGACGGACCATCCCGCCACCGCCGCGGTCGCGGCGCGGTGGCGGCGGACGAAGCCGCCGAGCATCCGCAGGCCCACCGGGGCGGCCCCGGCGTCGGGGGCGTGCGCCGCCGGGCCGGGGGGTGCGGGCGGGGGCGCCAGGACGGGCGCCGGAGATGACGGCTCGCTCATGCCTTCTCCCGCGTGTGAGGGGTCGCCGCCTCCTGCGTACGAGGGGGCGTCGCTTCCTGCGTGTGAGGGGGCGTCGCTTCCTGTGCGTGGGGGGCCGTCGCGGCGAACAGCTCCCGGTACTCGGGCAGTCGCCACAGCTCGTGGTGCGGTCGCACGGCGCGGATCCGCCCCTCGTCCAGCCAGGCCACCAGGTCGGACCGGGCCGCGGTGGAGACCCGGTGCGCGATCACGACCCGGGTGCGGCCGGACCAGGCAGCGGTGAGGGCGTCGTCGACCCGGGCCTCGGTGGCGGTGTCCAGGCTGGACGTGGCGTCGTCGAGGACGATCACGGCCGGGTCGTGCACCAGGGCCCGTGCCAGGCCCAGCCGTTGGACCTCGCCGCCCGAGAGCGGGGCGTCGGACAGGGGGGTGTCGTAGCCGTGCGGCAGCCGCCGTACGAAGTCGTCCGCGTGGGCCGCCGCGGCGGCGGCCTCCACCGTGTCGTCGGGGGTGTCGGGGCGGGCGAAGGCGATCATGCCGCGGACCGTTCCGCCGAGCATGGCGGGGCGCTCGAAGGCGTAGCCGACCAGGGCGCGGAGGGTGTGCGGGGCGAGTTCGCGCAGCGGGAGGCCGTCGATGCGCACCGTGCCCTCGTCCGGGTCCCGCAGCCGGCCGAGCAACGCGGCCAGGGTGCTCTTGCCCGAGCCGGACCGGCCCACCACCGCCAGCGACGTGCCGGCCGGGACGTCGAGGTCCACGGCGTCGAGGACGACCCGGTCGCCGGAGCGGACGCCGACCCCCGAGAACGTCACCGCGCCGGTCGCGGGCCCGGTGTCCGTCCGGGTGCCGGGGGCGGCCACCGGCTGGTCGATGGCCTCGGCGACCCGGCGCGCCCCGGCGAGCGAGACGCCGAGGGAGAAGAGCGCGTCCAGCTGGTCGAGCAGGGACATCGCGACCGCGGTGTAGCCCACCACGGCGGCGAGTTGTCCCGCGCTGATGTCCCCGTTCACCAGGGCGAAGCCGCCGATGCCGAGGACCAGTACCTCCACGGCGGGGACCAGCAGGCCGACCTGCCAGCCGGTGTCGCGCTGCAGGCGCCAGATGCGGTGCCCGGTCCCGGAGAGTTCCGGCAGCGGACGGAGGATCCGGGAGATCTCGGTGTCCGCCGTGCCGCTCGCGCCGATGGTCCGGGCGCCGCCCAGCGCTTCCAGCAGCAGCGCGGAGATCCTGCCCTGCGTCTCCTGGTAGGAGAGGAACAGGTGCGAGCTGCGGTTCATGAACACGCGGGCGATCAGCACCAGTGGGGGCACGCCCAGCAGGAAGGCGAGGCCCAGCCGCCAGTCCAGCAGCCACAGCGCGGCCACGCCGCCCAGCGACGTCAGCACCGAGGCCGCGGAGGTGACCACGGTGTATCCGGCCTGGCCCGCCTGTGCGCAGCCGGCCGAGAGGCGGCCGACGAGGTCGCCCGCCGGGAACCGCGCAGCGCCGGGAATCCCGGCGTCCAGGGCGCGCCCGGCCAGGTCCCGGCGCAGTGCGGCCACCGCCGCGGCGCCGTACGTCCCGCCGGCCAGGGTCTGCAGGGCACCGGCGGCCACCACGACCGCCAGGACCAGGGCGAACACGTACACGGGGGCGGCGGAGGGCCGTTCGCCGATGACCGAGTCGAGCGCGGTCGCCAGGGTCCAGGGCAGGGCGAGCGTGCCGGCGGAGCCGATGACGGCCGCCGCGCCCGCGAGGGCGAACCATCCCCGGGACCGGGCGGTGGCTTCCCTCAGGAGCCGCTGCGGGGACGTCATGGTTCCTCCTCCGGGTGGTGCGCCGGCCGGTGGGGCCGCGGGACGTACCGGGGTGCCGGGCGCGCCGCCGACGCGGACACGCCCGGCACCGGTCTGCTACTGCTGCTCGATGCTGGTGATCGTGCAGGTCCAGGTGCAGGTGCGGGTGCAGCCGGCCAGGGCGACCGCCTCCTCGCCCTCAAGGGTCTGCAGCTCGTCCACGTCGATGGTCATCGCGGTGTTTTCCTTTCGTCGGTGAGTGGTCGTCGTACGGGGCGGCGGCCGGGCGCGGTCACCGACCGGTGCCGCCGGTGCGTCACTGCTGCTCGATGCTGGTGATCGTGCAGGTCCAGGTGCAGGTGCGGGTGCAGCCGGCCAGGGCGACGGCTTCCTCGCCCTCCAGCGTCTGGAGCTCGTCCACGTCGACGGTCATGGTGTTTCACCTCCTGTCGCGGGGTGGTCGCGGTACACCGCCGGGGCCGGCGGTGTCACACGGTCGCGCGGGCGGCCGTGAGATCGGGGGCGGGCGGCGCGGCGGCCCCGGGCCCGGGGGTCAGGAACGTCACCAGCCGGTCGGTGAGTCCGGCTCCGCCGCGCTCCTGGAGGAGGTCGTGGCCCGCGCCCGCGCCTTCGAGGCAGACGAAGTGGGTGTGCTCCACGCGCCCCGCCTCGATGAGCCGCTTGCGCAGCCGGCGGGTCTCCTCCACCGGTACGAGGGAGTCGTCGGTGCCGTGGACGACGAGCAGCGGCACCCGGATGCGGTGGGCGAGCACCTCGACGTTGCGGGGCCCGAGTTCGTCGTCCGGCGGTGTGCCCAGGCCGTGCCGTTCGATCAGGGCGCGTACGGCCGGGGTCGCCCGCTCGTACAGTCCCCGGGCGGACAGGAAGGGTGCGGCCGCCGCGCACCGCGACCAGGCGTGGGGGTCGGCGCACACGGCCAGCAGGGCGAGGAAGCCGCCGTAGCTGACGCCCAGGAGGGCGGGGGGTTTCGCGCCGGGCGGCCGGTGCTCCGTCAGCGTCCTGACCAGTGCGCGGATGTCCGCGAGGTCGGGGACCCCCCAGGCGCCGTGGACGGCCGAGGTGTGTGCCCGGCCGTAGCCCGTGCTGCCGCGCTGGTTGGGTGCCACCACGGCCGTCCCGGCCTCGGTCAGGCGGTGCAGCAGGGGGTGGAAGCCCAGCGTCCAGGCGTCCTCGGGGCCGCCGTGCAGGGCGACGGTCACGGTGTCCGCGGTGCGCCAGTCGCCGAGGCAGACGGCCTCGAACCCGCCGTCGGACGTGTCGAACCGTTCGGTGCGGGCGTCGGGGGCGGGCGGCGGCAGTGTGCCCTGCCGCGCGGGGTCGTCCGGGAGGGTCACGAGGTCGGCGGGGCGGGCGGGGTTCGCGTACACGACGTGCAGGCCGTGCTCGTTCCATCCGGCGGCCGGGTGGACGGCCCCGGCGGGCAGTCCGGTGGGGTACGGCCGGTCGTCGGCGACGTCGTACAGGAACAGGCGCGCCGCGGCCCCCTTGGTGACCCTCAGGGCCACGCGTTCGCCCGCCGGGTCGGCGGCGAGCGGGAACACCGAGCCGTCGAGCGAGTTGAGCCGTTCGGGGAAGCTCAGGGCGGTGCGGCCGTCGACGGTGGTGCGGCCGATGCGCAGCCGCCCGTCCCCGGGGTCGCTCGCGGTCAGCAGCAGCCCCGAGCGCGGGGCCGACAGCAGGACCCGGTGGATGTGTCCGCCCTCGGGCAGCAGGAGTCCCCTTCCGATTCCTTCCCGGAGGTTCAGGACGACCGGGCGACAGCCGTCGGGGCGGCCGAGGTCGGTGGCGTACCGGATTCCCTCCTCGTCCAGCGGCAGGAGGCCGGTGACGCGACCGGGCAGCATCACCGGGTGGGCCAGGCGCAGGGGGTCGTTCCTGACCTGCCACACCCGGGTGCGGCCTCCCGCGTCGGTCTCCACCGCGAGGGCGAGCGTGCCCGGCGGGCCGCCCGGGACCAGCCGCAGTCCCCGGGCGGCGATCGTCGTGGCCGGGCCGGGCCCGCCGTCGGGGCCGGTCAGGGCGAGCCGGTGGCGTCCGCTGCCCACCGCGCTGCGCAGCAACAGCAGTTCGCCCTCGTCGGTCGGCAGGACCTGGGTCGCCGTGGACTCGGTGGAGGCGCCCTCCCGGTACTGCGGCGACGCGCTGCCGAGGTCCCAGCGGGCCGGGACGAACCCGCCCTCCGCGGTGCTCACCAGACAGGCCGCGTGGCGGGCCCTCGCCGAGAACCGGAAGCTGATCCGGTCGGGGCGGCGCGTCATGCCGCACCGGCCACGAGCGGGACGTCCCGTCCGGCGGGGGCGGCCGGTGCCGGGGAGTCCGGCATCCAGAGCCGGGGACCGCCGTCACGCAGCCGCAGGAGCATGCCGAGGGTTCCGGCGAGTCCCGTCTGGTAGCCGGCGACGACCGCCTCCAGCGTTTCGTCGGGGACGACCAGGAGGCCGTCCCTGAGCACGGTCCGGGTGCGGATGCACTGCGCCAGCTCCCGGGCCAGGTCCAGGTAGTGGGGGTCGTCGAGGACCGCGGCCAGGTCCAGGAGGAACTCCGCGTTGCCGGCCAGGCCGTGGCAGGCGGCGGGCGAGGAGAGCCACATGGCCCGTCGTACCCCCGCCGCGGCGAGCACGGCGGTGTCCCGGTGGCGCGCGTCGCCGGTGGTCCGCCACAGCCGGATCAGGAAGGTGCCGATGCCGGAGGACCCGCTGCACCAGTGGGTCTGTCCGGCCACGCCGTCGGCGGTGCGGTCCCCGGCCGCCCACCGGGCCTGCCCGTCGGCGACCCGGGCGAGCGTCACGAGGGTGTCGCCGGCCGTGCGGGCGGCCCGGACGAAGTCCTCCCGGCCGGTGGCGAGTCCGGCGGCCAGCAGGAAGGCGCCGATGCCCGCGATGCCGTGGGCGAACCCGTAGTGGCGGGCCCCGGCGAGGCTCGACGCGAACGTGGCGGGGACCGGCCAGATCACTCCGGCGGGGTGGTCCTCGGCGGCGGCGAGGAGCGTCTTCGCGCAGGCGGCCGCCCGGTCGAGGAACTCCGCGTCGCCGGTGGTCCGCCAGAAGTGCAGCTGGGCCATGCCCGCCCCGGCCGTCCCGTGGCAGATGTCCGGGCTGGGCCAGTCGACGGGGACGGTACGGGCCAGCGCGGACGCCTCCGCCTCCACCGCCCCGTCGCCGAGCAGGCGGGCCGCGTCCAGCAGCGCCCAGGCGGTGCCGGAGCGGCCGAAGTGCAGCCCCGGCAGGGTCGTCCCGTCGGCGGCCCGTCCGGCGGACGGATCGGCCAGCCGTCCGCGGATCCATTGCGTCAACTCCGCTACGCCGTCCCGCAGTTCGGGCTCCCCGCCGGTCGCTGCGGCCCGGGCGAGAACCGCCAGCACCCCGGCCGCGCCGTACTGCACGTTCAGCGGGTCGGTGGTGGCCCCGAAGCCGTTGACCGGCCAGAGGTGCCCGCCGTTGCCGGTGCCCCGGGTGCGGAGCAGGTACGCGAGGCCGTCGGAGATCAGCCGGTCGCGTTCTCCGTCGGCGATGCGCAGGTCGGGGGCGGTGGCGGGGCCGGGCCCGGGCTCCGTCACGGACTCCACGCGGTCCGTCCCGGTCTCCTCCGCCGGGGCGGCGAGCGCCTCCCGCACCCGGGCGAGGTCCCACCGCTCGGCGGGGTCGGCGGCGCAGAGCGCGAGCAGCAGGGGGAGCAGCGGGCGCGCCCAGGGACGGTCGGCCACCGCGAGGGCGATCAGCGCGTCCGTGCGCTCGCCGACCGGGCGCTCGTCGGGGACGAGGAGCATGTCCACGCCCGCCACCAGGTGCAGCAGCACGGCTCCGAGTCCGTAGAGGTCCCCCTCGTACTCGGGGGCGGTGGGTTCGTAGTCGACCAGGGAGCTGATCTCGGGGCCGGCGTAGCCCGGGGTGTACCCGCGGCGGACCGGGACGCCCTGCCGGGCCAGGTACTCGACGTCGATCAGGCGCACCTCGTCGTCGGGGGTGACCATGAGGTTGTTCGGGGAGAGGTCCCGCAGCACGTGGCCGGTGCCGTGGACCCCTTCGACGATGTCGACCACCTGCCGTGCCAGGCCCAGGAATTCCGCCATGTCCCGCACCGGCCGCTCCGGCATCCGCTCGCGCAGGGTCCGTCCCGGGACGCGTTCCTGGACGAGGAAGAGGTTCCCGCCCTGGGAGAAGAGGTCGATCCGGGCCGGGGTGAGGCCCAGCGGCGCCAGCAGGTCCAGCATCTCGGCCTCGTGGCGCAGGGTGTCCTGGAGGTCGGTGCCGTCCATGCGCACCCCCACGTACGGGCGGGCCTCCTTGACGACCACCTCCCGGCCGGTGGCGCGGTCGGTGGCGAGGTAGACGCCGCCCTTGTAGGCGTGCCGGATCGCCCTGCTGACGACGTAGCGGTCGTTGAGCAGCACCACCGGCTTCTTCCGGGAGGACTCGGCGGGGGCCGTCGGTTTCGCGGGGTCCGGGTCGTCGGGGAACGGCGGCGGGGCCCAGTGCGGTGTGGTCGGCCACGCCTGGCGCCGGTCCTTCTCCAGCCCCCCGTCGGGCCGGCGGAGCCGGACGTCCGCGTCGCCGTCGTTGGTCATGGTGCGCACGCCGCGGAACACCCCGTAGCGGTAGTGGACGAGACTGTCGGGGCGGTAGCGCCGGTCGGAGAGGATGCCGGGGCCCCTGAGGCCGAAGGTCGCCCCGTGCAGCCGCCGCGCGAGCCGGCGGAAGTGGTCCGGGCCGTCGGGGTACACGGTGATGAACTTGCCGCCGCCGCCCCGGTCCGCCCGGCCGCCCGTCAGTTCGGCGACGCGTTCCACGCTGCCCGCGAACTTGAACGAGGCCCGCTCCTCGATCAGCACCTCGGACGCCACCGCCAGCACCAGGGCCGCGGACAGCGGTGTGGCCGACAGGTGCAGCTTCCAGCCCTGCTCCGCGCCGCGGTGGTCCCGGGGACGGACCGAGCACCAGAAGTCGCCCCGGTCGACGGCCCATCCCGTGGCGCCGCGCCGGTGCAGTACGCCCTCGACGATTCCGGGCAGCAGGGCGGTACTCACCACGAAGTACCCATCGGCGCCGGGTGCCTGGCCATCAGCGGTCACGGGGTTTCCTTCCGGGTGCGGCGTCGGGGCGTGCGGGAGCGGCCGGGCTGCCACGACGAGGAGGCGGGAGGGGACCGGGAACCGGCCGGGGCCGCCCGGCGCGGGAAGTACGGGGCGTGGCGGTCCGATCCGGCGGGCGGCCGGGAGGCGCTGTTCCTGAGGGGTCGTCCACATCGCCCGATGAGGAGTCAACTACGGGAGTATCAGGACTGATCGGGCAAAATGATCAGCTTTCTGCATTTCTCGGGGGAGCGCCCGCACGGCCGCGCATAGGGTGGCCGTGAGGCGCCCCCCTGATCGCCATGGGTGACGTTATCGGTGCACCGAGGGACCGGTGTACCACCCGTTCTGGGGGGTTGCGGACAGCGAACGGGAAGGCATGTACATGGACGAAACCGGGCTCCACCGTGCACAGACCTCCATGGTTCTGGCCACGTCCCTCTACCGGGGCAGCCATCTCGTCGCCGGGATCGCCGGCGTCGTCCAGCATCAGTGGAATCGCCCGGTCCAGTGGCTGATCCTGGTCGCGGCCCTGTCCTCCAGCGCCGTGGTGCACACGACTGCCAGGCGGCAGGGGCGACTTGTCCCCCGGGCCGTCTGGATCGACGTGGCCGTGGTCGGCTGTCTGCTCCCGTTCTGCGCCTATTTATGGGGCGGGGCGCACACCCCCGCCTCGATCGCCTGGGTCATGCTGCTGGGCGGATCCGCGGCGGCCATGGCGGCCGCCGCCCTCCCCCTCCGGCTGGTCGTCGTCGCCACCGCGCTCCTGGTGGCGACGCACCTGGCCGGGTATCTGCTGGTCGGCGCCGACGCGGCCGTGACCGGGGGTCATCTGAACGCCCTGGTCTTCTCGGCCGTCGTCTCCGGGGTGCTCTGGTGGTACTTCCGCAGGCAGGGCGCCCTGCTCGACGCCGCCAACGAGCGGGCCCTGGCCGCGGAGGCGCACCGCGCCAGGTACGCGGAGCGGATCTCCCACCACCAGGCGCTGCACGACACGGTCCTCGCCACCCTGACCGCCATTTCCGGCGGCGGCGTCGATGCCAACACCCCCGAGATGCGGCGGAGATGCGCCCGCGAGGCGGCCTATCTGAGACGGCTGGTCGAGCAGACGGACGACCAGGGGGCCGATTCGGAGCTCCTCGCCGCGCTGGAGGAGTCGGTGCGGGCCGCGGAGGCGCTCGGACTGCGGGTGACCGCCCGGTACCACGAACCGCCCAGGGTGCCCGGCGACGTGGCCCTGCCCTTCGCCCGGGCCGTGACCGAGGCGCTGAACAACGTCCGCTGCCACGCGGGCACCGGCCACGCCTATCTGACGGTCACCGGGGACTCCGGCCGGCTGGTGGTCACCGTGGTCGACCGGGGACGGGGCTTCGAGCCCGGGAGCGGCGGCGGGGGCCTCGGCCTCACCCGTTCCGTGCACGAGCGGATGCGCGGCATAGGGGGCCACGCGACCGTGGACAGCGCTCCCGGCGAGGGCGTGAGCGTGGAGCTGAGATGGCCGAGGTGATCACCGTCGCCGTGGTCGACGACGACCGGATGCTGCTCGACGGAATCCGGTCCTGGCTGGCCGGGGTCCCGGGGCTGCGGCTCGTCGGCTGCGCCTGCACGGTGGACGAGCTGCTCGACGGGGAGCGGGAGCGGGCCGATGTCGTCCTGCTGGACCTCGTCCTGCGCGACGGACGTCCGTCCGCCGAGAACATCCGCCGACTGCGGGAGGCCGGCAGCCGGGTGCTGATGATCAGTGTGGTGCCGGACCGCGACCGGATCGTCGCCGCCGTCGCGGACGGCGCCGACGGCTACCTCACCAAGGACCACGACCTGTCCGTCCTCGTGGAGGCGATCGAGGAGGTCGCCGCCGGGGGCACCGCGCACTCCCCGGAACTGGCCTTCGCCTGGGCCTGCGACCAGGGCATCCGCCCGAAGCTCTCGCCGAAGGAACGCGAGGTGCTCGTGGGCTACGCCTCCGGGCTCACCCTCAAGGCCACCGCCCGCCGGGCCGGGATCACCGCCAACACCGCGAAGTACTACCTGGACCGGGTCAAGGCCAAGTACCAGGACGCCGGACGGCCGACCTACACCAAGATCGACCTGGCCCTGCGGGTCCGGGAGGACGGCTGGGTGCACCCCGGCATCCCCCCGGCGTGAGCCCTCTCCCCGGCCCGCCGGCCGTCCGCCCGTACGGCTACGGGTTCCCGGGGCCCTGCGGGGCGAGCATCTCGGCCGTGATCGCCCACCGTTCGTGGTCGCGCCAGGCCCCGTCGATGAGGAGGAAGTCGGGCGAGAACCCTTCGAGGCGGAATCCGGCCCGGCGGACGAGGGCGATCGACGCCTTGTTGTCGGGCTGGACGTTGGCTTCGAGGCGGTGCAGCCCGAGCGGTCCGAAGGCCTGCCGCAGGACCAGGTCCAGCCCTTCGCCCATCAGGCCGCGCCCCGCCGCGTGGGCGAAGGCCCCGTAGCCGAGCGCGCCGCAGCGGAACGCCCCGGTGACGATGTTGTTGATGTTGATGAAGCCCACGATCCCGCCGGCGGCCCCGGCGTCCTCTCGTTCGCAGACGAGGAAGCCCGCCCGGGTGGGGTCGTCGATCAGCCGGTCCGCGTAGGCGGCGTACGCCCGGGTGTCGACGGGCGGGAAGAGCCAGGGGTGGTGCAGCTCCCGGCTCTCCCTCGCCCGGCGGGTGAACTCTTCCGCGTCCTCCCGGGCGAAGGGGCGGATCAGCACGCGGCGCCCCGCGGCAGGGCGGTTGGTCTCGGACATCCGGCCAGCCTAGGGGCTGTCCGCGGGCCGTCTCACTCCGCCCGGTCGCCGACCACCGGCAGTTCCAGTACGCCGGTGTCCTCGGGGGAACTGACCACCGTGACCGGCTTGATGCCGCGGTTGCCCACGTACGCGGTGTCGCTCGCCGCGATCACGAATTCGAGCCGGTGGCCCGCCTCGTAGCGGTGGACGATGCCCGGCAGTTGCACGGTGAACGGGCGGGTGACGTCCGGGACCCGGACCGGGGCCACGAGCCGGTTGACCAGCGTCCTTCCGCCGTCCGGGGCCACGTCGTAGATCTTGGCGAACAGGACGAGCTTGTCGGCGGCGTCACCGCTGTTCTGCACCCGTTCCGCGCTCGGCGAGACGACCTTCAGGGTGGCCCTCGGTGCGCCGACCACGTCGACGGCGGAGGGCAGCGGGGCGCTGGTCCAGCCGAGGTGGGTGCCCTTGGTGTCGTACGGCCGGGAGTCGGGCAGGCCGAGGAGACCGGCGAGGGAGCTCTCCGAATGGCTGGTCGGGACCAGCCGGTTGGTGTACTTGCGGCTGCCCCGGGCGACCTCGGAACGCCCGTCGACGAGCCTGCCGTCGCCGGACAGATACAGCTTCCGGGAGAGGGCCGGTACGGAGGACGCCGTGCCGTAGCCGCTCCGCCAGTCGCGGTAGTAGGCGAGGTCGGGTCCGGTGTCGGCGTTCCGGTTGTGCCGGAGGTAGCGGTCGAACCAGGCGAGGACACGCCGTCCGACGTAGCTGGTCTCCAGGTTGCCCTGCTTCAGGTCGAGTTCGCCCGGTGCCTGGCCGCCGCTGTGTCCCCAGGCCTGCCAGATCATCTTGGCCGTGGTGCCCTGCTTCTTGAGGGCTTCGTAGGTGGCGGTGGCCTCGTTCAGGTTGAACAGGCTGTCGGCCTGGCCCTGGACGAGGAGGGTGGGCGCCTTGATCCGGCTCAGGTAGTCGACGGGGGAGACGCTGCGCGTGTAGGCGAGCATCCTCGCCGTCGGGCCCGCCGGGTAGCGGCCGGAGTTGAGCAGCCGGACGGTGTCGCACACCCGGGGCGCGAAGTGGAGGCAGGTGAGGTTGTTGAACCGGGACGGGTCGAGGCTCGCGTTCAGTACCGTCTGCCCCTCCCCCATCAGGTAGAAGCCGTTGGTCCACTGCCACTTGAAGACACCGGCGGTGTCGGAGGAGACGCCCTCGCGCGTATCGGCGTTGTTCGGGGCGAGCCCGTAGGCCAGGTCGTTCCAGGTGACCAGCGGTACGAGGGCGTCGACGCGGCGGTCGACGGAGGCGGTGGCCAGCTGGACGGCGCCGCCGTAGGAGCCGCCGATCATGCCGACCCTGGGGTCGCCGTCGCCGTCCTGGGCGACGAAGTCCGCCCGGGTGCCGTCGTCGGCGGCGCGGGTCCCGGCGAGGAAGTCGATCAGTGCGGTGGCCGCCCGGCCGTCGATGGCCGGGTCGTCGAGGGTGATCAGGCAGCCCGACGTGCCGAATCCGAGCCCGGAGTAGACCAGGCCGACGTAACCGCGGGAGGCGACCGCCCTGCCGAGGGCGTCGGTCGTGCCGTCCGACTTGCTGCCGCCGAACCCGTTGGTGGCGAGCACGGCGGGGGCCGGGTGCCGTGCGTCGGCCCCGGTGGGGCGGTACAGGTCGGCGTCGACGGTGCACGAGCGCCCGTCCACCCGCGCCGTGAACTTCAGCGGGGTGACGGTGTACGGGGCGGTCCCCTCGGCGCTCGCCGCCCCCGCCCCGGCGAGGAGGAGGGGCGCGACGAGCGCGGCCGAGGCCAGGTACCCGGCCGGCTTCCGGGACGGTGCCCGGTACCCGGACCGGGGGCGGGGGCGGGGAACAGCACGTGACACGAGGACCTCCACACCGAGGGCGCCTTACCGGCCGGTACGTGCCGGGCGGCGCTCATGCTGTGACATGCGTCATAGTGCTGTCAACGCACCGGGCGGCGTTTCCTGAATGTTGTTCAACTTCTTCGCCATTCGGCCCGGTTCGGCTCGGTTCCCTTCCGTTCGAGCCCGTTTCTCCGCCCTTCGGTGCTGCTCAGACCAGGGCCGGCAGCTGCGTGGTGAGCGTGGCGGGACCGCCGTCGGCCGGGGCGTCCAGCACGGCGGGCACCCCGAGCGGGATCGTGAGCGCCGTCGGTCCGTGCCCGAAACCCAGTTCCTCGACGACGGGGACGCCCAGCCGGCCGAGCCGGTCCAGGAGGACGGCCCGCACCTCCTCGTACGGGCCGCAGCCCGCCCAGGAGCCGCAGGCGACCCCGGCCACCCCGGCCAGCGCCCCGGAGCGCAGCAGCTGGGTGAGGATGCGGTCGATGGAGTACGGGTCCTCGGTGGTGTCCTCGATCACCAGCAGGCCGCCCCGGGCGGAGGTCCGGGCGTGCGGCGTCCCGAGGTCGGCGGCGAGCAGGCTCACGCAGCCGCCGTACGTGACGCCCTCCGCGCGGCCGGGCACCAGTGCCCCGGCGCCGGGCAGGCCGAGGGTCCGTACCGTCTCGGGCTCGAACAGGGTGGCCCGCAGGGACTCCTGGGTGTCCGGGTCCTTGAGGAAGGTCTCGGTGGCCGCCATCGGGCCGTGCAGCGTCACGATCCCCAGGTGCCGGGCGAACGCCTCGTGGAGCACGGTGATGTCGCTGTACCCGACGAACACCTTCGGCCCGGCGGCGCGCATCGCCGTCCAGTCGATCAGGTCGACCATCCGGTGCGCGCCGTATCCGCCGCGGGCGCAGATCACCGCGTCCACGGACGGGTCGCACCACGCCTCCTGGAGCCCCCGGGCGCGTGCCGCGTCCGCACCGCCCAGGTAGTCCAGCTCCGGGTGGACGTCGCGCACATGGGGGGCCTCGACGGGTTCGAGGCCCCAGCCGCGCAGGACGTCGAGCCCGGCCTCCAGCCGTTCGGGGGGCACCGGCCCGCTCGGGGCCACGACGGCGACCCGTGCCCCGGTGCGCAGCCGGGCCGGGCGGGTCAGGGGGGCGAGGTTCACTTCTTGAGCTCCACCGTCGGTACGTCGGGGTGTTCGATGCCGAAGGTCTGGGCGTAGAGGGAGAGTTCGGCCTCCAGGGCCCGGATCATGGTGTCGGCGCGCCGGAACCCGTGCCCCTCCCCCTCGAAGGCGAGGTAGGCGTGCGGGATGCCGCGCCCTTCGAGGGCGGCGAGGAAGCGTTCGCACTGGATGGGCGGGCAGATCGGGTCGTCGAGCCCCTGGAGCAGCACGAAGGGGGTGGCCAGCCGGTCGGTGCGGCTGATCGGCGACCGTTCGCGGTAGCGGTCGGGCACCTCGGCGAGCGGGCCCACCAGGGACTCCAGGTACTGCGACTCGAAGTCGTGGGTCTCGTCGGTCCCCCAGCCGGTCAGGTCGAGGATGGGGTAGATGATCGTCCCGCAGGCGTAGACGTCGGTGCCGGTCAGCGAGGCGGCGGTGGTCCAGCCGCCGGCGCTGCCGCCCCGGATGGCGAGCCGGTCGCGGTCGGCCGTGCCCTCGGCGGCCAGGGCCTCGGCGACGGCCGCGCAGTCCTCGACGTCGACGACGCCCCACTGTTCGCGCAGCCGGTTGCGGTAGGCCCTGCCGTAGCCGGTGGAGCCGCCGTAGTTCACCTCGGCGACGCCGATGCCGCGCGAGGTGAAGTAGGCGATCTCCAGGTCGAGCACGAGCGCGGCGTGTCCGGTGGGGCCGCCGTGCGCCCAGATCACGTAGGGCGGCAGTTCGCCCTCGGGGCCGGTCCGTTCGGGATTGCGCGGCGGGTAGAGGTGGGCGTGGATCTCGCGTCCGTCGGGGCCGGTGAAGGTGCGTTCCTCGGGGCGCGGACAGTACGCGGGGTCGACGGCGTCCTCGTGCGGTGCGCCGATGACCCGGGTGCGGCCGGTCCTGGTGTCCAGTTCCACGACCTCGTACGCGCTGTACGGGCTCGCCGCGATGCCGACGACCCGGCTGCCGTGCACGGCGAGCGTCTCGGCCCATTCGGTCCAGGGTCCGACGACGTCGACGAGTTCGCCGCTCTGCGGGTCGAGGATGCCGAGCGTGGTGGCGCCCTTGCCGTGGACGGTGGCGATCAGGCCGTTCTCCAGGGGCTGGAACCAGTCGAGGCCGATCTTCCAGAGGGGGCCGGAGAACTCCTCCTCCCGGGGGCAGAGCGCGACCGCGCCCCGGTCCGGGTCGGCGCGGTAGAGGTTCCACCAGCCGCTGCGGTCACTGGCGAACAGGAGCTGTCCTTCGGTGTCCCATTCGACCTGCGGCACCGATTCCTCCGGGCCGCCGCAGAAGCTGCGGGGGTCGGCGAAGGTGCCGTCGTCGGTGACGTCCGCGAGCATCACCTCGGTGCCGTCCCACGGCATCCGCGGGTGGTCCCAGGCGATCCAGGCCACCCGCCGCCCGTCGGGCGAGAGCTTCGGGCCGGTGACGAACCGGTGGCCGTCGTCGGTGAGTTCGCGCACCGCCGACCGGTCGTCGGCCGCCGATCCGTCGAGCGGGACGGCGGCGATCACCCGGCGCAGCTCGGTGGGGCCCTCGCCGGTGAACTCCTCCAGGACGCACCAGACCTCGCCCCGGTCGAGGTGGATGCGCGGGTCCACCCAGCGCAGCCCGCCGCCGACGGCCGAGACCGGGGTGAGCGGCCGGGGCGCGTCGGAGCCGTCGGGGGCGTGGGCGTACAGCCGCTGGTCGGCGAAGTCGACGAAGACGACCAGGGGGCCGCCCTCGGCGCGTTCGGTCCCGGCCCAGGGCCGGCCGCCGTACTCGATGACCCGGCTCCGTACGTTCCAGGGCGCGGGCAGCACGCAGTCGGTGCTTCCGTCGGCCCGGCGGCGGACCAGGGCGCGGCGGCCCGCCTCCGCGGGGCGCGGCTCCGTCCACCACACCTCCTCGCCGATGATGCCGACGTATTCCGGGCGTCCGTCGCGCGAGGCGGCGAGCGCGGCGTCGATCGGCGACGGCCAGGTTCCGTGGGCCCCTGTGGGCAGCATGATCGTTTCCCCCTGTTGCGGTCAGGCCGTGCGCAGATAGTGGTCGAGGACGCGGACGCCGAAGTGCAGGGCCTCCACGGGGACGCGTTCGTCGACGCCGTGGAAGAGCGCCTGGTAGTCGAAGCCGACGGGCAGTTTCAGCGGCGAGAAGCCGTAGCCGGTGATGCCGAGCCGGGAGAACTGCTTGGCGTCCGTGCCGCCCGACATGCAGTACGGCACGACGTGGCCGGCCGGGTCGAAGCGTTCGATCGCGGCGCGCAGCTTCGCGAAGGTCGGCGAGTCGACCGGGGCCTGCAGCGGCACCTCGCGGTGGTGGAACTCCCAGTCGACGTGGGGGCCGGTCAGCCGGTCCAGGGTGGTGTGGAACTCGTCCTCGCCGCCGGGGAGCATCCGGCCGTCGACGAAGGCGGTGGCGTGGCCCGGGATCACGTTGACCTTGTAACCGGCCTCCAGCATGGTCGGGTTGGAGCTGTTGCGGACGGTCGGCCGGACCAGGTCGGCGGCGGGGCCGAGCTTGTCGAGGAGTTCGTCGACGTCGAAGCCGGGGGCGTCCAGGTCGGGGCGGATGCCGTGCAGGGCGGCGATCTCGGTGAGCGCGGCCCGGACCGTCGGGGTGAGCCGGACCGGCCAGGTGTGCTCGCCGATCCGGGCGACGGCCGCGGCGAGCGCGCTGACGGCATTGTTCCTGTTGACCTTGGAGCCGTGGCCCGCCTTGCCGTGCGCGGTGAGCTTCAGCCAGGCGGTGCCGCGCTCGCCCGCGGCGATCGGGTAGAGCGGCATGTCCGGTCCGGCGTGGAAGGTGAAGGCGCCGGATTCGCTGATGCCCTCGGTGCAGCCCTCGAAGAGCGCGGCGTGCCGGTCGGCGAGGAAGCCCGAGCCGTCGTCGGCGCTGGCCTCCTCGTCGGCGGTGTACGCGATGACGATGTCGCGGCGGGGCCGGACGCCGGTCCGTGCCCAGGCGCGGACGACGGCCAGGACCATCGCGTCCATGTTCTTCATGTCGATGGCGCCGCGCCCCCAGACCACCCCGTCGCGGACCTCGCCGGAGAAGGGGTGCACGGTCCAGTCGGCCGCCTCGGCCGGGACCACGTCGAGGTGGCCGTGCACGAGCAGGGCGTCGGCGGACGGGTCGGTGCCGGGAATCCGGGCCACCACGTTGGTGCGTCCGGGGGTGCGTTCCAGCAGGGCGGGTTCCAGTCCGGCGTCGGCCAGCCGCTCCGCGACGTACTCGGCGGCCGGGCGTTCCCGGCATTCGCCGTCGCCGCGGTTGGTGGTGTCGATCCGGATCAGCTCGGAGGTGAACGTCACCGATTCGTCCAGCGCCCGCTGGTCGACGCTGTCCGGGAGGGCGGTCGTCTCAGCCATATTGTTCCTCCACGGCGGACGACACGATCGTCGTCACCGCCTTGAACGTGCGGATTGCTTCGTACATCGTCGCGCTGGTGTAGGCGACGCGCCGCTCGCCGCCGGCCACCACGCCCGGGACGACGGTGGCCGCGCCCGCCAGGTGCTCGGCGTCGAACTCCAGCTCCACGGTGTGGGGGCCGCCCTCCACCGGGGTGTGGCGCACGGCGAGCGCGGTGGCCTCCCTGGCCGCCGCGCGGATGTCGGCGGCGGTGCGGGCCGGGGTGCGGCAGACCGCGGCGTACCGCGACACGTAGTCCTTCACGGCGACCTTGCGGGCCCGCGGGGCGTAGCCCTCCGCGTCCACGCAGGTCAGGTTGTCGCCGGTGACGAGGACGACGGGGACGCCGTACTCGGCCACGACGTGTGCGTTGAGCAGTCCCTCGCTGGCCCTGGTGCCGTCGAGCCAGACGCCGGTGATGGAGTTCGCCAGATAGGTGTGGGCGAGGACCCCCTCGGCGCCGGCCCCGGTGTGGTAGCCGACAAAGGCGATGGCGTCGATGTCGCCGTGCTGGACGCCCTCGACCATGGACAGGGACTTGTGCCGGCCGGTGAGCATCTCGACCCGGTCGTCGAGCCGTTCCAGCAGCAGGTTGCGCATGGACCAGTGGGCCTCGTTGACGAGCACCTCGTCGGCGCCGCCGTCGTAGAACCCGAGGGCCGCCGCGTTCACGTCGGAGGTGAACATGGCGCGGCATCTCTCCCACTGGGGGCTGCCCGGCAGCACATCGGCGGGCCAGGTCACACCGGTGGCGCCTTCCATGTCCGCACTGATCAGGATCTTCATGCCGGGCCACGCTACGCGCCGGAGAACCGCCAGGCCAGAGCGTCGGACACGTTCAGAGGTCCAGTCCTCCGAAGGGAGCGAGACGCACACCCCGAACAGGTGCATCACGGACAACCGGGCCTGCCGGGGGGCCGAGGAGTCCGGTCCGCCTTGACAGATTTTCCCGCCCAAGACCATGATTCCATTAATTGACTAATGGAATTGAGGCGAAGTGCATGGCAGACGCATTCACTCCGGGCACCACCTCCGGCGCGTGGGCGCTGGAGGTCCGCGGCCTGGGTAAGCGCTACCGGCGCGGCTGGGCGCTGCGGGACTGCTCGTTCCGGCTGCCGGCCGGGCGGATCTGCGGTCTCGTCGGCCCCAACGGGGCGGGCAAGAGCACCCTGTTGAAGCTCGCGACCCGGCAGATCCAGCCGTCGGAGGGGCAGCTCCGGATCTGCGGCGTGCCCGTGGACGATCCCGCGGTGCTGCCGCGGTTCGCCTTCCTCGGGCAGGACAAGCCGTTGTTCAAGCGGTTCACCGTGGCGGAGACGCTGCGCATGGGCAGCGAGCTGAACCCCGGCTGGGACGCGGCCGCGGCGGAGCGGATCGTACGGTCGGGCCAGGTGCCGATGGAGGCCCGCGTCGGCTCCCTCTCCGGCGGCCAGCGCACCCGGGTCGCCTTCGCGCTGGCCTTCGGCAAGCGCCCCGACCTGCTGCTGCTCGACGAGCCGATGTCGGACCTGGACCCGCTGGCCCGCCACGACATGAGCACCCTGCTGATGTCGGAGGCCGTCGAGCGCGGCACCACCGTGCTGATGTCCTCCCACATGCTGTCCGAGCTGGAGGACATGTGCGACTACCTGCTCGTCCTCGCCGACGGCCGGATCCGGATGGCGGGTGACGCGGACGCCCTCGTCCCGGCCCACGCACTGGTGACGGGGCTCGCGACGGACGGGGACCCGGCCGGCCTGCTGGCCCCGCACACGGTGATCGAGTCCCGGGTCCAGGGCAGGCAGTTCCACGCGCTGGTGCGGCCGAACGGGCCGCTGCCGAGCGACTGGGTGGTCGCCGAACCCAGCCTGGAGGAAGTGCTGCTGGCACACCTCCGCTCGCCGGACGCGCCCCCGCTGTTCACCCCCGGCGCCCGCATCGAGGACGAAGGGATCCACTCCGCATGAGCACCACCCACACCGAAACCCCGCGCACCGAACGGGCGCCCCGGCCCCGTCTGCTGCACGGACTGAACTGGCTCGTCGTACGGCAGCACCGGGCCGCGCTGCTCAGCCTGCTCGGTGCGACGGTCCTCGGCTCGATCTGGCTCGTCTACGAGCGCGGCCGGATGAAGGACTTCATGGAGTCCGCGGGCGCAGGGGGGATGCTGGAGAACTTCGACTCCGAGGGCGTGAACCTGGTCATCAGCGCGCTGGGGGCCCTGCCGCTGCTGCTCGCCGTCTTCATCGGCGCGCCGCTGATCGCGGGGGACCAGGAACAGGGCACCGCGCAGCTGGTCACCACCCAGTCCGTGTCGCGCCTGCGCTGGGTGACGGCGAAGATCGCCTGGGTCTACGGCGCGGTGCTCGTGACCGGCGTGGTGCTGTCGGCGGTCTTCACCTGGTGGTGGAAGCCCGACCACTCGGTGTTCCCGTACGACTGGTCGAGCGGGTCGATCTTCGACAGCACCGGTCCGGTGCTCCCCGCGCTCTGCCTCTTCCTGACGGCCGCCGGCATCACCATCGGCGCGCTGGTGCGCCGGCTCCTGCCGGCCATGGCGACCACGCTGTTCTTCTCCTGGGCCGCCGGGGTGTTCTGGGACGAGATGATCGTCAACCTCGCCCCGTCCCGCACGCTCGTCTACCCGCTGAACGCGGGCCTGCCCGCACGGCTGGACAGTTCGCGCGAGGTGGACCGCTGGATCGGCTCCGCCGACGGGCAGCTCTACGGCTGGGGCCTGTGCGCCGAACCCACCGAGAAGGCGACCGATGCCTGCATCGAGAAGCACGGCATCGTCAACAATGTCTACGAGTACCTGGGCTTCGACCAGATGCCCGCCATGCAGTGGACCGGGGCGGGCATCCTGCTCGCGGGAACCGTCGTACTCACCGCGTTCGTCCTGTGGCGGGTGTCCCGTCGTCCGCTCTAGGGCGTCGCGGCCGCACCGGCACGGCACTCCAACGGGAGGTGAAGAAGACGATGGTCGTGTTCCGCATCGACAGACGCAGCGGGGTGGCGACGTACCTCCAGATCGTGCGCCAGGTCGAACAGGCGCTGCGCATGGGGGCGTTGGAGGAGGGTGACCGGTTGCCGACCGCCGCGCAGGTCGCGGCGGAGACCAAGGTCAATCCCAACACGACCCTCAAGGCGTACCGCGAGCTGGAGCGCGCGGGGCTGGCCGAGGTCCGGCAGGGCGCGGGCACCTTCATCACCCGCACCCTCGTCCCGGCCCAGGACGGCCCCACCGCCCCTCTGCGCGCGTCGCTCGTCGAGTGGCTGACCGAGGCACGGGCCCAGGGGCTCAGCGGCCAGGAGGTCGACGCCCTCTTCCGGTCGGCCTGCGCGACCGTGTACCCGGCGGAGACGGACCTCTGACGGAACGGGGACGGCGCCCGACGGGGCCCGTACCGGACGGGGACGGCGCCCGACGGGGCCCGTACCGGACGGGGACGGCGCCCGACGGGGCCCGTACCGGACGGGGACGGCGGTCGACGGGCCCCGTACCGGAACGGGACGGCGGCCGGCGGGGCCGCGTTAGGGTTCGGTCACATGACCGACCCCGTACTGGAACTCCTGCGCAGCCGTCCCGACCTGGCCGAACTGGCCGCGTTCCCCTTCAACTTCGACGTGGACCGGGCCTACCACGTCGAGGAGGTGCACCTGGCGTCCGGCGCGTCGCTGGAGCCGATCGCCGGTGACGACACCGGCGGCACCTACTTCCTGAGCGGGGGAACGGCCGTGCTCCACGCCTCCTCCGACGGGTACGCCTCGCTGTTCGCCGACAGTGTCGGCGACGCGCTCCAGATGCTCGTCCGGCTGCCCTGGTGGTGCGAGGACCTCTCCGAAGACATGGACGAGGAGGCCCTGCGCGCCGAGGTGCGCCGGGCGGACGAGGAGGCCCGGGAGGAGTTCGCCCCCGAACTCGACGAGCAGCGTGCGGCACTGCTCAGCGGTCTGGGGCTGCCGGACCGGCCGCTGGCCGAGCTCTTCGCGCTGTCGGAGTCGGTCACCCGGCGCACCGAGCCGGAGCACGTCCTGCTCAACTCCCACGAGCTCTGCGCCTACCGGCTGGAGGAGCCCTACCGGCAGCGCCTGCGCGACGTCGTCCTCGCCCCGGGGCGGGAGGCGCTGGAGCGGATGCGCCGCGGCGACCCCGTCGCCCTGTCGGAGGCGGTCGCCGACCCGGTGCTGCGGGCG
The DNA here is from genome assembly GCF_042889165.1 of Streptomyces sp. NPDC002669. Classification (NCBI taxonomy): domain Bacteria; kingdom Bacillati; phylum Actinomycetota; class Actinomycetes; order Kitasatosporales; family Streptomycetaceae; genus Streptomyces; species Streptomyces sp. NPDC002669. The sequence continues at coordinate 27,435 of NZ_JBIAQQ010000001.1, forward strand.
GGGGTGCTGCGGGCGGCGCACCACGACCGCCGCGACGGGGACCTGCCACTGCTGCGGGCCCTGCTGGAGCAGGAGGACTCCGCCCGGACCGAGTGGTACGAGGAGCGGTGGCGGGCCGCGGCGCTGGTGGCGGCGCACGGGCGGGAGGAGGACCTCGCGCTGCTGCGTTCGGCCACGGACGGGCAGGTCACCGACAGCGCCGGGGCCGTCGCGTGGGCCCGCGCCGCGGAGGCGGGGCGGGGCGGTCCCGGCGCGGCCCCGGAGGACGAGTTCACCTGGATCGAGCTCGCCCGCCGCCAGGGCCGCGTCGAGCACGCCCGCACCGCGCTCATCCGCCTCCTGGACGACACCGGCCCGGATCCGGACCGGCTCCGGAAACTGAGCCGGGCGCTGGAGCGGATCGGCGACCACGCGCAGGCGGCCCGCGCCCAGTTCAACCTCCTCTCCCTCCAGGACACGGCGTGGGACCGGGCCTCGGAGGCGTATGTCCTCGCCCGTCTGGAGCGACTCAAGGGCGACCTCGCGGCGGCGGGGCGGGCGCTGGAGCGGGCGAGGACGGCGGTCGGCGCCGGCGACACCGCGCCCGACGGGACCGTCGAGCAGTGGCACCGCCGGGGGCTCGGCCGGCTGATCACGGAGCAGCACCTGGAGCTGACGCTCGCGGCCGTCGGGGCGGGCGACACGGAACTCGCGCGCACGACGGCGGCGCACGCCCGGCTCCTGCTGAACACGATCGGCAAGGAGTCGGCGAAGCAGCTCGGCGAACTGTCCACCCGGGCGAAACGTGCGGTGGCGGCCCTGCGCCCGCACGACGGCTGACGCCGCGGGGCCGGCCGGTGATTCCACCGGCCGGCCCCGCGGTCGTTCCGTGCCCTCAGTCCTCGTGACCGAGCTGGAGGTCCCGTTCGGTGCGTCCGCCGCCCGCCACCTGGAGGACGGTGGCCACCGGCGGATATCCGGCGGCGATCACGGTGTACTCGCCGGTGGACAGGTCCACGAACCGGAACGCGCCGTCGGGGCCGGTGGTGAGGGTGTCGACCACGTTGCCCGCCGCGTCCAGGAGCGTGACCCGGGCGTCCTCGACGGGTCGTCCGCCGCTCGCCCGCACGATGCCGCGGAGCACCGCGCCGCCGGCGAGCTCGATGTCCTGCCGGGTCTCCCGGGCCGCCTGCACGCTCACCGGCAGCGCGGCGGGCCGGAAGGCGGGGGCGCTGGCGGCGAGGGTGTACTCGCCGGCCACCAGCTCCGTGATGACGTAGCCGCCCTCGCGTCCGCTGCGGGTGGAGGCGACCACCTCGCCGCGCACGTCGGTGAGGGTGACGGCGGCGTCGCGCACCGGGATGCCGTCGGCGGTGAGGACTGCCCCGGCCAGGCGCCCCGCCCCGCCGAGCACCACGTCGAGTTCCACCGGGCGTTCGCCCGCGGTGACGCTGACGGCCTGCGGCTGGTGTCCGCCGGCCGCGGCGATGAGGACGTACGAACCGGCGCCGGGCACGCTCAGCGCGTACCGCCCGTCGTCGCCGCTCGCGCCCCGGCCGACCTGCTGTCCCTGGACGTCGATGAGGGTGAGGGCGGCGCGCGGGACCTTCGTGCCGTCGGGGTGCTGGACGCTGCCGCACACCGGCACGCCCGACAGGTACACGGGCGGCGGGGCGGTGGCCCGGGCGGCCGGGACGGTCACGGTCACGGACCCGATGGCGGCCCCGGGGCCGGTCTCGGCGGTGGTCTCGACGGCGCTTTCGGGGCTGTGGTGGGACACCAGCGGTTTCTCCTTGAGGAAGAAGGCGAGGAACAGGCCGAGTGCGAGCACCGGCACGAGGTAGAGGAAGATCCGCGGCATCGCGTCGGCGTACGCCTGGATGTAGCCGTCCCGCAGCGCGGGTTCCATCGAGTGGACCAGCTGCGGGGTGATCGACTCGGGGTCGGGCAGGTCGGCGCCGGCCGGCAGGCGCACGGCGAGCGCGTCCGCGAGCCGTCCCGCGAAGAGCGTCCCGAAGACGGCGGCGCCGACGCTTCCGCCGATCTGCCGGAAGTAGTTGTTGGCGCTGGTCGCGGTGCCGAGGTCGGCGGGTGCGACGGAGTTCTGCACGGCGAGCACGAGCACCGGCATGACCAGCCCGATCCCGATGCCGAGCACGGCCTGCGCGATGCTGTATTCGAGGCGCGGGGTGTCGGTCTCCAGCCGGGAGAGCAGCCACATCCCGACCGTGGAGACCGCGCCGCCGACGATCGGGTGGGCGCGGTAGCGGCCGGTGCGCGAGATCATCTGGCCGGAGACGACGGACGCGACGACGATGCCGCCCATCATCGGGAGCATCAGCAGTCCGGACTCGGTGGCCGTGGCCCCGTCGACCATCTGGAGGAAGGTCGGCAGATAGCTGGCGGCGCCGAACAGCGCGATCCCGACGACCGCGCCGACCAGCGCGGTGACGTTGAAGATCGAGTCGCGGAACAACCGCAGCGGGATGACCGGTTCGGCGGCCCGGTGCTCGACGGCCAGGAAGAGCAGGGTCGTGGTGACGGCCCCGGCGCCGAGTCCCAGGATGGTGCCCGATCCCCACGCGTACTCCGTGCCGCCCCAACTGGTCAGCAGCACCAGGCAGGTGGAGGCGGCGGCGAGCAGCAAAGCGCCGAGGACGTCGAGGCGGGGCCGGACGGCGGGCCGGGGAAGTCTCAGCACGACGGTGATGACGGCGAGGGTGACCAGGCCGAACGGCACGTTGATGTAGAAGCACCAGCGCCAGGAGGCGTGGTCGGTGAAGAAGCCGCCGAGCAGCGGGCCCGCCACGGAGGCCAGGCCGAACGCCGCGCCGATGAGGCCCATGAACCGGCCGCGTTCCCGGGGCGGGACGACATCCGCGATGATCGCCTGGACGCCGATCATCAGACCGCCGCCGCCGATGCCCTGGACGGCGCGGAAGGCGATCAGTTCGTCCATGGTGCGCGACCAGCCGGCCAGCGCGGAGCCGATGACGAAGACCACGATCGCGAACTGGAAGACGCCCTTGCGGCCGAAGAGGTCGCCGAGCTTGCCGTAGAGGGGCAGTCCGATGGTGGAGGCGAGCAGGTACGCGGTGACGGCCCAGGACATCTTCTCCAGGCCGTGCAGTTCACCGACGATCTTCGGCAGCGCGGTGGCGACGATCATCTGGTCGAGCGCCGCGAGCAGCAGCGTGAGCATCAGCCCGAGGAAGACGAGCCGGAGGCCGCGGGGGCTGATCTCCGGTGCGGCGGGCGGGGCGGGGGCGCTCCCCTTCCCGGTGCCGTTCCCCTCCGTCGCCGGGCGCGGTGGTGGCGGGGCGGAGGGTGGTGCGCTCGCCGGGCCGGCGGTCCCCGTACCGCCCGGCTCCTCCTCCAGCAGAGTGATCCCGCCCACCACGTGCCGCTCCCCTCGTCGCGTCTGCGCCGCCCTTTTCTCGCATCGCGCGAGAAGCGAGGGCAAACGCGACGAGGGGCGCCGACGGCGCACTCGGGGGGTTTAACCCCCGGTGGGAGCCACTACGGCGTACGACCGGCGCGGCGGGAAAACCACTCGATACGGTGAGGCCGGTCAACGCCGTACCGGGTTACTTCTTCTCCACCTCGGCGGCGAGGTTCTGGAGCAGTTCGTCATAGATCCGCCCGAGTCCCTTGGGGGCGAAGGTCCTCTCGAAGAATCCGCCGATGCCGCCGGCCCCGTTCCACACGGTGGAGACGACCGCCTTCGACTTCCCCTCGCCGGCCGGGGTGACCGTCCAGGTGGTGACCATCGAGGAGTTGCGGTCCTTCTCGACGAGTTGACCGTCCGTGGGCTCGGTGACCTCCAGCAGGCAGTCGCGCACCCGCTTGCTGGTGGCCTGGAGCTTCCAGTGGACGAGGGTGCCCTCGCCGTCGCCGCCCTCGCGCACCTCGTACTCGCTGAACTGTCCGGGCAGCACCTTGCCCCGGACCTGCTCGTAGTCGGCCAGGGCGTCGAACACCGTCTCCGCGTCCGCCGCGATGACTCGCTCCGTGGTGGCCTCGACCTGCGCCATGCCTGTTCCTCCAGCACTCGGTTGTTCGGGGGTGTGACGAGCCAACCACCTCCGGCACGCCGCTCAAAATCCGGCCCGGGACGAAGGGGAGAAAACGATCAAGGGAACAAGTGTTCTATTCTCTGCCCAGTACTACCGAGGAGGCGTCCATGCGCTGGGACAGTCCGGCCGAGCGGCCCGGGACGGCGGGGAACGGCGCGCTCTTCGCCGCGGACGCGGTGCGCACGCGCACCTTCGACGCCCCCGGCTTCCGGGGCATCACCTTCCACGAGGTCCGGGCCCGTTCGATCGTGAACCGGGTGCCGGGCGCGTCGCGGATGCCGTTCGAATGGACCGTCAATCCGTACCGGGGCTGCTCGCACGCCTGTGTCTACTGTTTCGCGCGCAAGGCCCACAGCCGTCTCGGCCTCGACACCGGCCCCGGCTTCGACTCGCAGATCGTCGTCAAGGTCAACGCCCCGGAGCTGCTGCGCGACCACCTCTCGTCCGGCCGCTGGCACGGGGCCCACCTCGCGATGGGCACGAACGTCGACTGCTACCAGCGCGCGGAGGGCCGGTACCGGTTGATGCCCGGCATCCTCGCGGCCCTGCGCGACCACGCGAACCCGTTCTCCATCCTGACCAAGGGAACGCTGATCCTGCGCGACCTGGAGCTGCTGCGGCAGGCGTCCGAGGTCACCGACGTCGGCGTCTGCGTCTCGGTCGGCTTCGTCGACGAGGGGCTGTGGCGCACCCTGGAGCCCGGCACGCCGTCCCCGCCGCACCGCCTGGACGCCGTCCGCGCCCTGAGCGGGGCCGGCATCGGCTGCGACGTCCTGATGGCGCCGGTCGTCCCGTTCCTCGGCGACCACCCGGACCAACTGCGGGCCACGGTCCGGGCGATCGCCGCCGCCGGGGCGACCTCGGTGACCCCGCTCGTCCTCCATCTGCGGCCCGGCGCGCGGGAGTGGTACATGCGCCGGCTCGCCACCCACCACCCGCACCTGGTGCGGCGCTACGAGCGGCTGTACGCCGAGGGCCCCTACGCGCCCAGGTGGTACCAGCGGCGCGTCACCCGTCATGTCCACGAACTGGCGGCCGAGTTCGGCATCGGCCCCTCGTACCGCGGCACGGACCGGGGGCTGCCCGTGCGGAAGGACCGGCGCCCGCCGCTCGACGTTCCCGCCCGGCCCGCCCCGTTCTGACCCCCCCCGGTCCGCCGGGACCACTGGCCGAGCGGGCAAACGGGTCAACTCTCGGCCCGAACGGTCCTTCCGGGCACGAATGCGGGGAGCATGCGGCGGGGGCTGCGCCCCGCGCAGTCGTGTTATCCCCGTCACGGGAGGCCATATGACGAAACGTCCAGGAATTCTGCTCGCCGTCGGTGCGACCGTCGCCGGTCTGGTGACCGCGGCGCCGGCCCCGGCGAACGCCGACGCCGGTGCGCGGGCCACGGCCCGGCTCAAGTGGACCGACTGCGGTACCGAGTCGTATCCGCGTCTGCAGTGCTCATCGGTCAGCACGCCGCTCGACCACGACGACCCGTCGGGCCGGCGGATCACCCTCGCCCTGTCCCGGATCCCGCACACCGCGAAGACCTTCCAGGGCCCGCTGCTTGTCAATCCGGGCGGCCCCGGGGGCAGCGGTCTGTCGATGGCCGGGTTCGTGGCGTCCTCGCTGCCGAAGTCGCTGGCCGCGCAGTACGACGTGATCGGGTTCGACCCGCGCGGCGTCGGCAGGAGCAGGCCGGCGCTGGACTGCGTACCGAAGTACTTCGACCCGGTGCGGCCGGTCTCGACGCCGGACGCGCCCGGGATCGAGCGGGCCAACCGGAACCGGGCCCGCGCCTTCGCCGAGGCGTGCGGGCGCAAGTATCCCGATCTGCTGCCGTACATGGACACCGTCAGCGCCGCCAAGGACCTGGACGTCATCCGGCGGGCCCTCGGCTCCCGGCAGCTCAACTACTTCGGCTACTCGTACGGCACCTACCTCGGCGCGGTGTACGGCAAGCTGTACCCGGAGCGGGTGCGGCGCATGGTGCTCGACTCGAACGTCGACCCGGACGGCGTCTGGTACGACGACAACATCGGCCAGGACCACGCCTTCGACGCCCGCCACAAGGCGTTCGCCGCCTGGGTCGCGAAGCACGACGCCACGTACCGGCTGGGCACGGACCCGGCGGGGGTGGAGCGCGCCTGGTACGCCATGCGCGACGCCGTCCGGGCACGGCCCGCCGGCGGGAAGGTCGGCGCGAGCGAGCTGGAGGACACCTTCCTGCCGGGTGGCTACTACAACGGCTACTGGCCCCGGCTGGCCGACGCGTTCGCCCGGTACGTGCACGACCACGACCAGGACGCGCTCGTGAAGGCGTACGAGCGGTTCGGCGCGCTCGACGCGGAGGGCGACAACGGGTACTCGGTCTACTCGGCCGTGCAGTGCCGCGACGCCCGGTGGCCCCGCCCGTGGAACACCTGGCGCAACGACAGCCGGCGGGTGCACGCCAAGGCCCCCTTCTTCACCTGGAACAACACCTGGTACAACGCCCCCTGCGCCGACTGGCCGGTGGAGCCGCTCAACCCGGTACGGGTCTCCAACCGCGCCCTGCCTCCGGTGCTGCTCTTCCAGGCCACCGAGGACGCGGCGACGCCGTACGAGGGCGGGATCACCCTGCACCGCAGGCTGCACGGTTCCGGCCTGGTCGTCGAACAGGGCGGCGGGAACCACGGCATCACGCTGAGCGGCAACGACTGCCTCGACGAGCACCTGGTGGCCTACCTCGCCAAGGGCACCGTGCCGCACGGCGGGGGCAGCCGGGCCGACGCGGACGCGGTCTGCGCCGCGTCCCCCGAGCCGCGTCCGCTGACCGGCGAGGCGGCGGCGAAGTCGGCGCGGCGGACGGGGTCCGGCAGCAGGGGCGCCACCCTGCACGGGCTGCTCGGCCTCCGCGGCTGACCGGTCCGCGCCCCCGTCCCGCGTACGGGCCGTCCCGGCGCCTGCGCCAGGATGGCCCGTATGACGACACCGGCCACGCCCGCCCCGAAGCCCGCGACGCGCGTGCGGGACATGACCGTCGAGGACTGCGAGGCGGTCTCGCGCCTCCGGGTGCGCGGCTGGCGGGCCGCGTACGCGGGGCTGGTGCCGCAGTCGTACCTGGACGACATGGACCTCGCCGTCGCCGAGGACGTGGAGCGCCGCCGCTCGTCGTTCACCGGGGGGCTCACCCTCGTGAACGTGGTGGCCGAACGGCCGGGACACGGCGTGATCGGCTGGGCCTGCTGGGGCCCGTACCGCGAGAACGGCAGGCCGCTCGCGCGGGGCGAGCTGTACGCGCTCTACGTGACGCCCGAGTTGATCGGGACCGGGGCGGGCCGCGCGCTGATGGCGGAGGTGCTCGCCCGCGCCGCCGCCGAGGGCTTCCCCGACCTGGCGCTGTGGGTGCTGAGGGAGAACGCCCCGGCCCGCCGCTTCTACGAGCGCGCGGGCTTTCGGCCCGACGGCGCCGAGGAGTCCTTCGAGGCGGACGGCGTGCTCGTGCCCGAGGTGCGGTACGTGCGCGCCCTCGGCGGTCCCGCCGCACCCTGAGGCCGACGGGGCCCGCCGGGCCTCCCGGCAAAATCCCGGCGTCCCCTCAGACCGTGTCCAGCAGGCCGAGCGCGTCCCGGGCGGCGGCGCCCAGCCTCGGGTGCGTCAGCGCCGCCCCCAGGAGCGGGCGGGCCCGCTCGTCCCCCAGCCGTCCGAGCCCCTCCACGCAGGCGAGCGCGACCCGCCAGTGCGGCTCGCCGGGGTCCAGCAGCCGTTCCAGGGTGCTCATCAGCGCGGGCACCGACTCCGGGGCCCGCAGGGCGGTGAGCAGCCGCACCGGGTGCAGGGCGTACGCGGTGCGCAGACTGTTGGTCGCGAGGGCGGCGGCGGCCCGGGGGGTGCGGGGGTCGCCGAGGAGCACCAGGGCGTGGGCGGCGGACACGCAGCGTTCCGGATCGCGGTGGTTGAGCAGCAGGACCAGCGCCTCGAAGGCCCGCCGGTCGCCGCCGCAGCCGAGCCGGAACGCGGCGATCTCGCGGGCCCAGAGCGGGCGTTCGCGCTCCACCAGGACGCGGGCCAGCTCCTCCTCGTCATCGGTGGCGAGGAGGGCGCGGCAGGCCGCCGACTCCCCCGTCGCGCCCGCCTCGTCCGCAAGCCGGTCCGCCAGGGACCGGAACTCCTCGTCCATGACTCTCAGCGTATCGGCGGGAACCGTGCGTATCGAGATCCGGGACGGATATGACGTGGCCCACAGCGGAAGGGGGCTGGCGCGCTCGTTACCCGGGAGTTAATCTCATGTGAGCGGGACACACTCCCCGCCTGCTCCGGTGGCCTGGTGACGCAGCCACTCGGAGTGCTTGTCGGTTCGGCAGCTCTGCGAGACGTGACTCCGGGACAGAGTCCGTCGCCCCTTCCGGGTCCGGGTACGCCCACGGCGCCCCGGCCCGAGTACCACGACACGCAATTCCCGCACGTGGCGCGCCCGTTCTCCTCACGCCGACGCGCCGTGCCCTCCTCACAGTCGTCACTCATCCTCTGGAGTCCCGTGATGGACACCCCGCTCAGCACCATTGCCGTCGTCGGTCTCGGCACCATGGGCACCGGCATCGCCGAGGTCCTGGCCCGCGCCGGCCACGAGGTCATCGGCATCGACATCAGCGACGAGGCCGCCGTCCGCGCCGTCGCCGCCCTGGAGTCATCGACCGCCCGTGCCGTGGGGCGCGGACGGATCACCGAGGAGGAACGGGGCGACGTGCTCGCCCGGTTCCGCACCTTCGACGACCTCCGGGCCGCCGCGGAGGCGGAGCTGGTCATCGAGGTCGTGCCCGAGTCGTACGAGATCAAGCAGCAGGTCTTCCGGGAGCTCGACGAGGTCGTCTCCCCCACCGCGATCCTGGCGACCGGCACCAACGCCCTGTCGGTCACCCGGCTGGCCGCCGAGTCGCTGCGCCCCGAGCGCGTGCTCGGCCTGCACTTCTTCAACCCGGCACCCGCGATGAAGCTGGTCGAGGTGGTCTCCTCGGTGCTGACGGCGCCGCCGGCCGTCGAGGCGGTCACCGCGCTCGCCCGCAGCCTGGGCAAGGAGCCGGTGGCGGTCGGCGACCGGCCGGGCTTCGTCGCCGACGGGCTGCTGTTCGGCTACCTCAACCAGGCCGCCGCGATGTACGAGGCCAACTACGCCTCCCGTGAGGACATCGACGCGGCGATGAAGCTCGGCTGCGGCCTGCCGATGGGGCCGCTCGCCCTGCTCGACCTGATCGGGATCGACACCGCCCGCACCGTCCTGGAGGCGATGTACGCCGAGTCGCGCGACCGGCTGCACGCCCCGGCGCCGGTGCTCAGGCAGCTGAGCGACGCGGGGCTGACCGGCCGCAAGGCGGGCCGCGGCTTCTACACGTACGACTCGGCCGGCGGCCAGAACGTGGTGCCGGACCCGCTGACCCCGCGGGAGGACACCGCCGCGGCGGCCGGGCGCGCGGTGCGCTCGGTGGGGGTCGCCGGCTCCGGGACGATGGCCTCGGGGATCGCCGAGGTGTTCGCGAAGGCCGGTTACGACGTGGTCCTGGCCGCGCGCGGCCAGGAGAAGGCGGACGCCGCGAAGGCCCGGATCGCCAAGTCGCTGGAGCGTTCCGTCGCCAAGGGGCGGCTGACGGAGGGGGCCCGGGACGAGGCGCTTGGCCGGATCACCGCGGCCGGTTCGCTGGACGCCTTCGCCGACGTCGACCTCGCGGTGGAGGCCGTCGCCGAGGACCTGGCGGTCAAGCAGCAGTTGTTCCGGACCATGGACAAGGTGTGCCGGCCGGGGGCGGTCCTGGCCACCACCACCTCGTCGCTGCCGGTCGTGGCCATCGCCCGTGCCACCTCGCGGCCGCAGGACGTGATCGGGATGCACTTCTTCAACCCGGCGCCCGCGATGAAGCTGGTCGAGGTGGTCCGTACGGTGCTCACCGCCGACGACGTCCACGCCACCGTCCGCGAGGTCTGCGTCAAGATCCGCAAGCACCCGGTGGACTGCGGCGACCGGGCCGGTTTCATCGTCAACGCGCTGCTGTTCCCGTACCTCAACAACGCGATCAAGATGGTCGAGGAGCACTACGCGAGCCTCGACGACATCGACGCCGCGATGAAGCTGGGCGGCGGCTACCCGATGGGCCCGTTCGAACTGCTGGACGTGGTCGGCCTCGATGTCTCGCTGGCCATCGAGAAGGTGCTGCACAACGAGTTCCGCGACCCGGGCCTGGCCCCGGCGCCGCTGCTCGAACACCTGGTGGCCGCGGGCTGCCTCGGCCGCAAGACGGGGCGCGGCTTCCGCGAACATGCCCGGCGCTGAGCGGGGATCCGGGTGGGGAGGGCTGCTCGATCCCTCGGGCGGTCCTCCCCCACGGGCGCACTCCCCCGGCCCGATGCAGTACGTTCACACCATGTCCCAGCCCGCCCGGTCCCCCCGTGCCTCCGCCGCGTCCGACGCCCAGGAAAGTGCCGCAGGCACTCGCGCCGCCGCCCAACGGCTCAAAATGCGGCGTGAATTGGCCGCTGCGGCCATGGAACTCTTCGCCACGAAGGGCTACGAGGCGACGACGGTCGACGAGATCGCGGGCGCCGCGGGAGTCGCCCGGCGCACCTTCTTCCGGCACTTCCGCTCCAAGGAAGAGGCGATCTTCCCGGACCACGACGACACCCTCGTCAGGGCCGAGGCCGTCCTCAACGCCGCCCCGGCGCACGAGCACCCCCTCGACACCGTCTGCCGCGGCATCAAGGAAGTCATGAAGATGTACGCGGCGAAGCCCGCGGTCTCCGTGGCCCGCTACAAGCTGACCCGCGAGGTCCCCACCCTGCGTGAGGCCGAGATCGCCTCGGTGGCCCGTTACGAGCGGCTCTTCACGCGTTATCTGCTGGGCCATTTCGACGAGCGCGACCACCAGGTCGGCAACGACGACCCGCTGCTGGCGGAGGTCGCGGCGTCCGCCGTCGTCACCGCGCACAACCACGTGCTGCGCCGCTGGCTGCGGGCGGGCGGCGAGGGCGACGTGGAGGCCCAGCTCGACCACGCCTTCGCGATCGTCCGCGACACCTTCGGCACCGGCATCGGCGCGGGCCGGATCGCCGGCACCGAACCGGCCAAGCAGCCGGCCGCCTCGGTGACCTCCCACGACGAGGTGCTGGTCGCGGTGGCCCGCACCGACGCCCCGCTGGACGAAGTGATGCGCACCATCCAGCAGGCGCTCCGGGACCGCTGAGGGCCACCGAACGGCCTGTGGACGGGGGCGTGCCGACCGGGCACGCCCCCGTCCGTCGTCACCGCGGCGAAACCCCGTTGCCGCGCCCCCGAGCCGGTGCTGTGGTGGGCGGATGACTCATGATCGCGAAATACTGCTGGCCCTGTTCGACCGGGAGATGCGCGAGCACGCCCGCCCCGACGGCCCCGGCGTCGAGGTGGAGCGCACCGGCGACGTCGTGCGCCGGACCGGTGGCGCCGAGGACTGGAACGGGATCGTCTGGTCGTCCCCGGAACTGGACCCCGCCCGGACGGACGAGGTGATCGCGGCCCAGGTGGCGCGCTACGCGGCGCTCGGGCGCGACGAGTTCGAATGGAAGCTGTACGCGCACGACCGGCCGGCCGATCTGGCGCGGCGCCTCCTGGCGGCCGGATTCGAGGCGGAGGAGCCGGAGACCCTGCTGGTCGCCCCGGTGGCGGCCCTGTCGACGGCGGTGGAGCCGCCCGAGGGCGTCCGGTTGCGCGTGGTGCGTACCGCGGACGACGCGGAACTGCTGGTCCGCACCCATGAGCGGGCCTTCGGGAAGGAGCTGCCGCACCTGCGCCACCAGGTGCTGAGCCGGCTCGAACAGGATCCGGAGCACTTCGTCGGGGTGCTCGCCATGGCGGGGGACGAGGCGGTGAGCTCGGCCCGGATGGAGCTGTACCCGGGCACGGGCTTCGCGGGGCTCTGGGGCGGCGGCACGGTCGGGAAATGGCGCGGGCGGGGCGTCTACCGGGCCCTGGTCGCCCTGCGGGCCCGGGTCGCGGCGGAGCGGGGCTACGAGCACCTCCAGGTCGACGCCTCCGACATGAGCGCCCCGATTCTCCGGCGGCTCGGGTTCGTGGCCCTGAGCACCACGACGCCCTACGTGTACCGGTCGCGCTGATCGATCATCCGCGTTCCTTTACGGGGCATACCTCGGCGAAACACCCCTCGCAACGCTCATCGGTGCCCGGTGGGTGACAAGTGAGAGAAATTGTTGGCACGCAGTGCCTTGCCAGGTGTCACGGAGTGCCATACGTTGAAGGTGTCCGGGCGGCCGGCGTGCTGGGATCTCACGCACGTCGGCTGTCCCCGCAAGCGATGTGCCTGCGCGCCCGGACGCCTGCGTCACAGGCGAAACCTTCCGCTCCACAGAGCAAGCCGAAGCTTTGACAGCCGAACCGACGGCAACACCTCCACACCACACTGCTCGCCATTGCTCGCAGGGACTGCTCACGCGTTCCCGAGCGCCCCCATCCGCCGGAGGCACACCGTGAAGGAAATCCTGGACGCGATCCAATCGCAGACGGAATCGGGAAGCGGCTCCGCCGCGGTCACCACCGCGGATTTCGCGGCCCTGCCCCTCCCCGAGTCGTACCGCGCGGTGACCGTGCACAAGGACGAGACCGAGATGTTCCACGGCCTCGCCACCCGCGACAAGGACCCCCGCGCGTCCTTGCACCTCGACGAGGTCCCGGTGCCCGAACTCGGGCCCGGCGAGGCCCTGGTCGCCGTCATGGCGAGCTCGGTGAACTACAACTCCGTCTGGACCTCGATCTTCGAGCCGCTCTCCACCTTCGGGTTCCTGGAGCGCTACGGAAGGCTCAGCGAGCTCACCAAGCGCCACGACCTGCCGTACCACGTCATCGGTTCCGACCTGGCGGGCGTCGTCCTGCGCACCGGTCCCGGCGTCAACGCCTGGAACCCCGGTGACGAGGTCGTCGCGCACTGCCTGTCGGTGGAGCTGGAGTCCTCCGACGGCCACAACGACACGATGCTCGACCCGGAGCAGCGCATCTGGGGCTTCGAGACCAACTTCGGCGGCCTCGCCGAGATCGCGCTCGTCAAGTCCAACCAGCTGATGCCCAAGCCGAAGCACCTCAGCTGGGAGGAGGCCGCGGCCCCGGGCCTGGTGAACTCCACCGCGTACCGCCAGCTCGTCTCGCGCAACGGCGCCGGCATGAAGCAGGGCGACAACGTGCTGATCTGGGGCGCCAGCGGCGGACTCGGCTCGTACGCGACCCAGTTCGCCCTGGCCGGCGGCGCCAACCCGATCTGTGTCGTCTCCTCGCCGCAGAAAGCGGAGATCTGCCGGAGCATGGGCGCCGAGGCGATCATCGACCGCAACGCCGAGGACTACAAGTTCTGGAAGGACGAGCACACCCAGGACCCGCGCGAGTGGAAGCGCTTCGGCAAGCGCATCCGCGAACTGACCGACGGCGAGGACGTGGACATCGTCTTCGAGCACCCCGGCCGCGAGACCTTCGGCGCCTCCGTCTACGTCACCCGCAAGGGCGGCACCATCGTCACCTGCGCCTCCACCTCCGGCTACAACCACGAGTACGACAACCGCTACCTGTGGATGTCGCTGAAGAAGATCGTGGGCTCGCACTTCGCCAACTACCGCGAGGCGTGGGAGGCCAACCGCCTGGTCGCCAAGGGGAAGATCCACCCCACCCTGTCGAAGGTCTACTCCCTGGAGGAGACCGGCCAGGCCGCCTACGACGTCCACCGCAACCTCCACCAGGGCAAGGTCGGCGTGCTGGCCCTGGCCCCGCGCGAGGGGCTCGGCGTCCGGGACCCGGAGATGCGCGAGAAGCACATCGACGCCATCAACCGATTCAGGAACGTCTGACATGAGCGGCCGTCAGAAGGACCGCCCGTGGCTCATGCGGACGTACGCCGGGCACTCGACCGCCGAGGCGTCCAACGAGCTCTACCGGCGCAACCTCGCCAAGGGCCAGACCGGCCTGTCGGTCGCCTTCGACCTGCCCACGCAGACCGGCTACGACCCCGACCACGTCCTCGCCCGCGGCGAGGTCGGCCGGGTCGGCGTGCCGGTGTCGCACCTCGGTGACATGCGCCGGCTGTTCCAGGACATCCCGCTGGAACAGATGAACACCTCGATGACGATCAACGCCACCGCGATGTGGCTGCTGGCGCTCTACCAGGTGGTCGCGGAGGAGCAGGGCGCCGACATCACCCGGCTCCAGGGGACGACGCAGAACGACATCGTCAAGGAGTACCTCTCGCGCGGGACGCACGTCTTCCCGCCGGGCCCCTCCCTGCGGCTGACCACCGACATGATCACGTACACGGTCCGGCACATCCCGAAGTGGAACCCGATCAACATCTGCAGCTACCACCTGCAGGAGGCGGGCGCCACCCCGGTCCAGGAGATCGCGTACGCCATGTCGACGGCCATCGCGGTCCTGGACGCCGTGCGCGACTCCGGCCAGGTGCCCGAGGAGAAGTTCGGCGACGTGGTCGCGCGGATCTCCTTCTTCGTGAACGCGGGCGTCCGGTTCATCGAGGAGATGTGCAAGATGCGGGCCTTCGGCCGCATCTGGGACCGGATCACCAGTGACCGGTACGGCATCGCCGACCCCAGGCAGCGCCGCTTCCGCTACGGCGTCCAGGTCAACTCGCTCGGCCTGACCGAGGCGCAGCCGGAGAACAACGTCCAGCGCATCGTCCTGGAGATGCTGGCCGTCACGCTCTCCAAGGACGCCCGCGCCCGCGCCGTGCAGCTGCCGGCCTGGAACGAGGCGCTGGGGCTCCCCCGGCCCTGGGACCAGCAGTGGTCGCTGCGCATCCAGCAGGTCCTCGCGCACGAGAGCGACCTGCTGGAGTACGAGGACATCTTCGCCGGGTCGCACGTCATCGAGGCCAAGGTCGACGAGCTGGTCGAGGAGGCGCTCGCCGAGATCGACCGGATCCAGGAGATGGGCGGCGCCATGGCGGCCGTCGAGTCCGGCTACCTGAAGTCCGAGCTGGTCTCCTCGCACGCCGCCCGCCGGGCCCGGATCGAGGGCGGCGAGGAGAAGATCGTCGGCGTCAACATCCACGACACGACGGAGCCGAACCCGCTCACCGCCGACCTCGACGGGGCGATCATGACGGTCGACCCCGCCAACGAGGCCGGGGTCGTGGCGGCCCTGCACCGGTGGCGCGACGACCGGGACGAGGCCCGCGCCGGCGACTCCCTGGCCGCCCTGAAGAAGGCCGCCGCGGGCACCGGGAACCTGATGGAGGCGACCCTGGAGTGCGCCCGCGCGGGCGTCACCACCGGCGAGTGGTCCTGGGCGCTGCGCGACGTCTTCGGCGAGTTCCGGGCCCCGACGGGCGTCTCGTCCGCCCCCGTCGCGGTGACCGCCGAGGCCGGCACGCCGCTCGCCCTG
This sequence comes from Streptomyces sp. NPDC002669, assembly GCF_042889165.1. Taxonomy (NCBI): domain Bacteria; kingdom Bacillati; phylum Actinomycetota; class Actinomycetes; order Kitasatosporales; family Streptomycetaceae; genus Streptomyces; species Streptomyces sp. NPDC002669. The sequence goes on from NZ_JBIAQQ010000001.1 coordinate 42,870, forward strand.
GTCCGCGAGAAGGTCGCCAGGACCGCGGCCGACCTGGGCGCCGGACGGCTGCGGCTGCTGGTCGGCAAGCCGGGCCTGGACGGGCACTCCAACGGTGCCGAGCAGATCGCCGTACGGGCCCGTGACGCCGGCTTCGAAGTCGTCTACCAGGGGATCCGGCTGACTCCCGAACAGATCGTCTCGGCCGCGCTCGCCGAGGACGTGCACTGCGTCGGTCTGTCGATCCTGTCCGGCTCGCACGCCGAGCTCGTGCCGGACGTGCTCACCAGGCTGCGCGAGGCGGGCGCCGCCGACATCCCGGTGATCGCGGGCGGGATCATTCCGCCCGCCGATGCCGCGGCCCTCGTCGGGGCCGGTGTCGCCGCCGTATTCACCCCGAAGGATTTCGGTATCACGGAGATCATCGGCCGTATCGTCGACGAGATCCGGAAAGCGAACAAGCTCGACCCTCTGGAGGTCCCCGCATGACTGCCGTCAACCGACTGCGTCCGCGCCGCTCGTGCCTGGCCGTGCCCGGCTCGAACCCGCGGTTCCTGGAGAAGGCCCAGGGCCTCCCCGCCGACCAGGTCTTCCTCGACCTGGAGGACGCCTGCGCGCCGCTCGCCAAGCCCGAGGCGCGGCACACCATCGTGAAATTCCTCAACGAGGGCGACTGGACCGGCAAGACCAGGGTCGTACGGGTCAACGACTGGACGACCGAGTGGACGTACCGCGACGTCATCACGGTCGTCGAGGGCGCCGGCCAGAACCTCGACTGCATCATGCTGCCGAAGGTGCAGAGCGCCGAGCAGGTCGTCGCGCTCGACCTGCTGCTCACCCAGATCGAGAAGACGATGGGCTTCGAGGTCGGCAAGATCGGCATCGAGGCGCAGATCGAGAACGCGCGCGGCCTCAACAACGTCAACGCCATCGCCGAGGCGTCCCCGCGCCTGGAGACGATTATCTTCGGCCCGGCCGACTTCATGGCGTCGATCAACATGAAGTCGCTGGTCGTCGGCGAGCAGCCGCCCGGCTACGGCGCGGACGCGTACCACTACATCCTGATGAAGATCCTGATGGCGGCCCGTGCCAACGACCTCCAGGCGATCGACGGCCCCTACCTCCAGATCCGCAACGTGGACGGCTACCGCGAGGTGGCTCGGCGCGCCGCCGCGCTGGGCTTCGACGGCAAGTGGGTGCTGCACCCGGGCCAGGTCGAGGCGTCCAACGAGATCTTCTCGCCGTCGCAGGAGGACTTCGACCACGCCGAGCTGATCCTGGACGCGTACGACTACTACACGTCCGAGGCGGGCGGCAAGAAGGGCTCCGCGATGCTCGGCGACGAGATGATCGACGAGGCCAGCCGCAAGATGGCGCTGGTCATCTCCGGCAAGGGCCGCGCGGCCGGCATGACCCGTACCTCCACGTTCGAGATCCCGGAGGCCTGAGCGACATGCAGTTCGGACGCACCTACGAGGAGTTCGAAGTCGGCGCCGTGTACAAGCACTGGCCCGGAAAGACGGTCACGGAGTACGACGACCACCTCTTCTGTCTGCTGACCATGAATCATCACCCGCTGCACATGGACAGCAACTACGCGGAACGAACGACCGACTTCGGGAAGAACGTTGTCGTCGGCAACTACATCTACTCGCTGCTGCTCGGCATGTCCGTCCCCGACGTCTCCGGAAAGGCCATCGCCAATCTGGAGATCGAGTCGCTGAAGCACGTCGCGCCGACCTTCCACGGCGACACGATCTACGGCGAGACGACCGTTCTCGACAAGACGCCGTCGAGGTCGAAGAGCGACCGCGGAATCGTTTACGTGGAAACCAAGGGGTACAAGCAGGACGGCACGCTCGTCTGCGTGTTCCGCCGCAAGGTGATGGTCCCCACCGAGACGTACATCAAGGAGCGCGGCGGGGAGCAGCCCGGCCGTCCCGAGTTGAACCAGCCTTCGCAGAAGAACGTGGAGAAGTAGCCATGACGCGACTCGCCCAGACCGCCGGCCTCAACGACGTCCAGCGGGAAATCCTCTCCACGGTCCGGGATTTCGTCGACAAGGAGATCATTCCGGTCGCGACCCAGCTGGAACACCGTGACGAGTACCCCACCGAGATCGTGGAGGGACTCAAGGAACTCGGCCTGTTCGGGCTGATGATCCCCGAGGAGTACGGCGGCCTGGGTGAGTCGCTTCTCACATACGCGCTGTGCGTGGAGGAGATCGCCCGCGGCTGGATGAGCGTCTCGGGAATCATCAACACGCACTTCATCGTGGCGTACATGCTCAAGCAGCACGGCACCCAGGAGCAGAAGGACACCTTCCTGCCGCGGATGGCGCTGGGCGAGGTCCGGGGCGCGTTCTCGATGTCCGAGCCGGCGCTGGGCTCGGACGTCTCGGCGATCACCTCCAAGGGCGTCCGGGACGGCGACGAGTACGTCCTGAACGGCCAGAAGATGTGGCTGACGAACGGCGGCACGTCCTCGCTCGTCGCCGTTCTGTGCCGGAGTGACGAAGGACACCCCGAGGGAACGGCCCCGCACAAGTCGATGACGACGTTCCTGGTGGAGAAGGAACCCGGATTCGGCGAGGTCCGTCCCGGCCTCACCATTCCCGGCAAGATCGACAAAATGGGATACAAGGGTGTCGACACGACCGAACTCATCATGGATGGGCTGCGCATTCCGGCCAATCGGGTGCTGGGCGGCACCACCGGTCGAGGGTTTTACCAAATGATGGACGGCGTAGAGGTCGGTCGGGTGAATGTGGCGGCGCGTGGCTGCGGTGTCGCGCAGCGTGCGTTCGAACTCGGCGTTTCCTACGCACAACAGCGCCAGACCTTCGGAAAGCCGATCGCCCAGCACCAGGCGATCCAGTTCAAGCTGGCCGAAATGGCCACCAAGGTCGAGGCCGCCCATGCAATGATGGTGAACGCGGCCCGCAAAAAGGACTCCGGGGAACGAAACGACCTGGAGGCAGGGATGGCGAAGTACCTCGCCTCCGAATACTGCAAGGAAGTCGTCGAGGACGCCTTCCGCATCCACGGCGGCTACGGCTTCTCAAAGGAGTACGAGATCGAGCGCCTCTACCGGGAGGCCCCGATGCTGCTCATCGGTGAAGGTACCGCCGAGATCCAGAAAATGATCATTGGGCGCCGACTCCTCGAGGAGTACCGGTTCCAGGGGTGATTGTCCCTTTCAAGGTGATTTAGCCGCGAAGAAGATCACATCCTGTCATCCTCGGTCAGTGCCTTCAAGCCGTCCGACTCGGCTGCTGGCTTGCCCAGTTGCGGCTCGCAACCGATAACATCGCCGGAAAAGCCGCCGTCCCCCGTTGCCAGCGCGGCATCATCCGCTACGAAGGTCATCCATGCCCGACAGCCAAACCTCTGCACCACGCGGCGGGGTCCGCCTTGCACGCGGAGCTTCGCCGTGGCTCCTCCCGACCGTCGCCACCGCGGCACTCAGCCTCGTCCGGGCCCGCAAGTCCGGACGCTGGGCCGCGGTGGCCGTGCCCACCACCGCGCTCGCGGCGGGCATGCTGTGGTTCTTCCGCGACCCCGAGCGCGAGATCACCCGCGGCCGAGTGATCTCGCCGGCCGACGGAGTGGTGCAGAGCATCATGCCGTGGAAGGACGGGCGCACCCGCGTCGCGATCTTCATGAGCCCGCTGAACGTCCACGTCAACCGCGCGCCGCTGGCCGGCACGGTGACCTCGGTCGAGCACGTCCCCGGCGGGTTCGTTCCGGCGTTCAACAAGGAGAGCGAGAACAACGAGCGCGTTGTCTGGCACTTCGACACCGAGCTCGGTGACATCGAGATGGTGCAGATCGCCGGTGCGGTCGCCCGGCGCATCGTCCCGTACGTCCCGCAGGGTACGAAGGTGGAACAGGGCGAACGCATCGGCCTGATCCGCTTCGGCTCGCGGGTCGACATCTACCTTCCGGAAGGTGTCGATGTCGCGGTCGAGGTCGGCCAGGCCACCACCGCGGGGGTGACTCGAATTGACCGTGATTGATCCCGACACACAGGCCGGCTGGGTGCCGGAGGCGGAGTCCGAGGAGGACGCCGGCGAGGACATGCCGCTCTCTCTGCGGCTGTCGATAGCGGACACCCTCACGCTCGGCAACGCCACCTGCGGATTCATGGCGGTGTACTTCACCACCACCGGAATCCTCATTCCGCACCTCACGGGCAGCGACGAGAGCGGCATGGCGCGGCACTCCGCGGCCACCGCCGTCATCCTGATGCTCCTCGCGGCGGTCTTCGACCTCTTCGACGGGCTCGTGGCCCGCAAGCTGCGCTCCTCGCCGATGGGGGCCGAGCTGGACAACCTCTCGGACCTGATCAGCTTCGGGCTCGCCCCGGCGTACTTCGTCCTCGTCTACGGCATGGTCGCGGACGACGCGCACCAGCGGGTGTCCGCGCTGGCGGCGGTCGTGGTGCTGCTGGCGGTGGTGCTCAGACTCGCCAGATTCTCCTGCGTGACCATGAAGGACGGCATGTTCCAGGGCATGCCGAGCCCCTTCGGAGCGCTCACGGTCGTCTCGATCGTGCTCCTGGAGCTGCCCTTCGTGCCGACGCTCCTCGCGATCGTCGGGGTGGCGTGGCTGATGGTCAGCCGGGTCGAGTACCCGAAGCCGCGGGGCATCCTCGCGGTGGCGATGCTCAGCTGGATCGTGGCCGCGATGGGGCTGCTCGCCGCCTGGGCGTTCGACGCCCCCGGCGGTCAGCTGCTGCTCCAGACCGGCTGCGCGCTCCAGGTGGTCCTGGGCGCGGTCATCCCGCTCTTCGCGACCGCCCGACGGGTGAACACCTTCCGAGGCAACCGGCGCGAGGCGCGGGCGGCGCAGCTGCCGTAGCGCACACGACGGAACGGAAAGGGCCCGGGTGCTCCCCAGCACCCGGGCCCTTTCGCATGCTCGGGGGCGGGACCGACCGGTGCGGTGTGCCGGATTCGTCTGCCCGCGCGGCGATTCGCCGGGACCGGCCGGGGGCGCGGGCACAGTATGTTGGGCCCATGGAAACGGGGGGCTTCTTCCACGGCTGTCCGCGCCGGCTCGTCCTCGGGACGTGCCGGCGCCGTCGTGTGTCCTCCCGCCGAGCCCGGCCCGTCCGCCCCGCCGGCGTCTGACCGGCCGAAGTGGTGGGCAGCCGGCCGAACGACGGCGCGGGCCGTGTGCGCCGCCTCCGGAGCAGGCCATGACGATGAAGGATTCGGAACCCGATGACAGACAACGCCGAGATGATCGCTTTCGTCCGGGCGCGGCTCGCCGAGGAAGAACGGATCGCGCAGGGGGCGGGCGGCGACAGCTGGCGCTGCCCGGCCGATGTGCCCGGCGAGGTGCACGACCGGTCCGGGGGCATCGCGTTCAGCGTGCGGAATCTCGGCTTCGACCAGCACATCGCCTTCCAGGACCCGGCGCGCACGCTGCGCCGCATCGAGACGAGCCGGGTGCTCCTGAACGAGTACGCCGAGGTGGCCGGCCTGGACACCGACCGCCCCGAGCACGACTTCCGGTCCGGCCGGGCGGTGGGGCTGGGGTTCGCCGTCCGCCAGCTGGCCGCGGAGCACGCCGGTCACCCCGAGTACCGGGCCAGGTGGCTCCCCCGGTTCATCCAGTAGCACCGGCCCCGGCCGACGGAACGTCCCGGGCGGTGCCCGTTCCCGTACGGGCACCGGGGCGGCCGCCCGCTCCGTGCCCCTGCCACGGATCCTCCTGCGCCTGAGGGCGGAGGGCTAAGGTTTCACAGAAGGGGGCGGATCGGACAGCCCGGGGATGCCATGCACCGACACCGCAGCGCGCCGGACGACCCCCAGGACCTCCTGCTCACCCTCGGAGGTCTGGTCGACCAAGCCCTGGAGAACATCGAGCTCCACCGGGTCAGGGCGGAACTGGGCATGGCTCTGCAACGACACCTGCTCCCGTCCCGGCTGCCCGAATTCCCGGGGCTGCGGATCGGTGTCCGCTACGCGCCCTCGCAGGACGGGCTGGCCATCGGCGGCGACTTCTACGACGCGTTCCCGATGCGGGACGGAACGACGGGGATCGTCATCGGCGACGTGCAGGGGCACGGGGTGGAGGCCGCCGCCTTCATGGGCGAGGCGCGGGCCGGTCTCAGGGCGCTGGCCGGTATGACGACCGACCCGGGCGAGGTGCTGTCCCTCGCCAACGAGCTGCTGATCTCGCTGGACTGCGAACTGTTCACGACCTGCTGTCTGCTGCGTGTCGTCCCGGAACGGGGCGAGTTCTTCGTGGCCAGGGCCGGGCACGTACCGCTCGTGTGGGGCACCGACCCGGGCGACCGCGGTGTCTGCCTGGACACCGGCGGGATGCCGCTGGGGATACTGCGCGACCAGCCCTACCCGGTGACCCGTCGGGGGCTGGCGGAGGCCGGGTATCTGGTCCTGCTGACCGACGGGGTCGTGGAGGGGCCGTCCTGCCCGATCGACGAGGGGCTCGCCGCGGTGGCGGAGCTGGTCGGCGCGGCGGGCGGGGCCGACCCCGACGAGCTGGCCGCACGGGTGATCCGGGTGGCGGACCTGACCGGCCACGAGGACGACGCCGCCGTGCTCGTCGTCCGCCACGACGGCGCGGCGGGCACCGGCTGACGGAGCGGGCGCGGGGCGGCTGCCGCCGCGGACGGCGTGGTGCGGCGGGCGGGCACGGCGGGCCGGGGCGTACGCCGGAGGCGTTCCCTTCGTCCGCGGCATCGGCGGAACATCGGCGTGCCCGGCCCTGCGGGATGCCCCGGTGTGGTGTCTGATGCTGCTGTGGTGGACAGAGCGCGGCTCCGGCGGCAGGCGGTCACGGTCCTGGGGGTGGCCGCCTGCTACTGCGCGACGGCCCGTCTGGGGCTGCTCCAACAGCTGGTGCACGGCCAGGTCACCCCGCTGTGGCCGCCGACCGGGATCGCGATGGCGGCGCTGCTCGTGTTCGGTGTGCGGATCTGGCCCGCGATCGCGCTCGGGGCGCTCGTCGTCAACGGCACCATCGACCCCTCGCCGCTGTCGGTGCTGTTCATCACCGCCGGGAACACCCTCGCCCCGCTCTGCTCGTTCCTGCTGCTGATGCGTGTGGGCTTCCACCGGGATCTCGACCGGCTGCGGGACGCGCTGGCGCTGGTCTTCCTCGGCGCCCTGGCCGGCACGCTGATCAGCGCGTCCGCGGGCGCCGGAGCCCTCGTCCTGTCCGGGGCGCTCCCGGCCGCCCAGTTCTGGCCGACCTGGCTGGTGTGGTGGACGGGCGACGCCATGGGCGTCATGGTCGTGACACCGTTCCTGCTGGCCGCCCGCAGGGCCCGGTGGCCGCGCGACGTCGGCCCGGCGCGGTGGATCGAGGCGGCCGTGCTGGTGGCCGCCACCCTGGCCGCCACCCTCCTGGCGACCGACACGATCCCCTCGCTGCTGTTCCTCGTGTTCCCCTTCCTCATCTGGGCCGCCTTCCGTTTCGAGCGGGCCGGCGCCGCGTGCTGCGCGCTGGGCGTGTCCACGTTCGCGATCCTGGCCGCCGGACGGATGACCGGGCCCTTCGCCGAGCACGGCCTGGTCACCGACATGATCGTCCTCCAGGCGTTCAACGGAGTCGTCGCGCTCACCGCGCTGCTGCTCGGCGCGGCCGTCACCGAACGCAACCGCACCCACCGCGAGATCCGGCGGCTCTGCGCGCGGCTCTCCGAGAAGCTGGCCCGGCAGGACCCGTGAGTCACTCCATCGGTCGTGCGACGGGTGCGCGAACCGGTGAACCGGAGCAGGCTGAGGGTCGACGGCACCGCGACAAGGGCAACCGGACGCCGATACCCGGGCGGACGGGCGCCGTAAGAGGTGGAGCCATGCCCCATGTGTCTGCGAATGTCCATGTGTCCCGCCCCGCCGACGAGGTCTTCTCGTTCCTCCGGGATCCGCGGAATCTGGCCGAGTGGTCGTCGAGCATCGACCGGGTGATCGACGGTCCCCTCGCCGCCGAACTCGGCGACGAGTACACCTGCAAGTTCCCGGGCAGACGGCGGGCGCACCGCCTCCGGTGCACCGCGAGCGCCCCCGTCGAGTACCTGGTCTTCCGGGGTGCGGGCATGTGGACCCCGCTGGGCCGGCATTCCCCGGAGCTGGAGTTCCGGCTCAGTCCGGGCCGCCGGGGCACGACGGTCACCGTTTCGGTCCGGCCCCATCTGGACGGCGGCATGATCATTCTCGCGCCGTTCGTGACGATGGCCTGGCGCCGTGACCTGCCGTCGGAGCTCCAGTGCCTGGCCGACCTGCTGTCCGGTGGGAACGGCTCCGTCCCGGGCCCCGGCGAGGGCGTGGAGCCGGGCCTCCCCGGAGCGGGGGCCGAGGGGGACGGCACCGGGGAGGCCGTCGGCGGAAGCGGCCTGGGAACCGCGCCGTCCGTCGGATGACGTGCGGGCGGCGTCCCGGCCGGGGCGCGGGGCGGGCGGCCGGCGCGGATGCCGTCCCGCCCGTCCCGGACCGCCGTGAGCCGGACGGCCCCGGTGGACCGGTCCCGTCCGGCGGGACGGGCACCGGGCCGTCCGGCCGGCCGGGGCCGGCTACCGGGGCCGTGTCAGGAAGTCGTGCGCGATCGCCTCGGCGGCGCGTTCCAGCAGGGGCCCCGCCTGGGCCATCGAGACCGCCGGGTCCGGTTCCAGGTCCGCCAGGGCGTACGCGCGGCTGATGCCCGCCGCGCTCAGGGCCTCCTGGGGCAGCGCCAGCCGGCCGCAGACCGCGACGGCCTCGATGCCCGCGGCACGGGCCGCGGCGGCCACTCCCGCCGGCGCCTTGCCGTGGAGGGTCTGCTCGTCGAGCGAACCCTCCCCGGTGATCACCAGGTCGGCGCGGGCCAGCGCGGGGGCGAAGCCCAGGACGTCGAGCATGACCTCGATGCCGGGACGGAACCGGGCGCCGAGGGCGACCAGCGCCCCGTAGCCGATGCCGCCCGCCGCCCCCGCTCCGGGCAGCCGGGCGTGGTCCGGGCCGAGGACGGACGCGTAGTGGGCGAGCGCGGCGTCCAGGACCGCGATGTCGTCCTCGGTCGCGCCCTTCTGCCTGCCGTAGACCTCGGGGGCGCCCTTCGGCCCCGTCAGCGGGTTGTCGACGTCGCTGGCGAGGATCAGGTCCACCCCGGCCAGCCGTGGGTCGAGGCCGGACAGGTCCGCCTCGGCCAGTGCGGCGAGGCCGCCGCCACCGGGGCCGACGGGTTTGCCGTCCGCGTCCAGGAAACGGGCGCCGAGCGCGGCCAGCATGCCCGCGCCGCCGTCCGTGGTCGCACTGCCGCCGACCCCGAACACGATGGTCCGGGCCCCCGCGTCGAGCGCGGCGGCCAGCAGTTCGCCGGAACCGTACGTCGTGGCCGTGAGCGGGGCGAAGACCCCCGCGGGCAGGTGCTGGAGCCCCGATGCCTCGGCCATCTCCACCACCGCCGTGGTGCCGCGCAGCGCGTACGCCGCGGTCACCGGGTCGCCGAGGGGGCCGGTCACCCGGGCCTCGCGGCGCTCGAATCCGGCGGCCACCGCCGCCGCCACCGTGCCGTCGCCGCCGTCGGCCACGGGCAGGGTCTCGACCCGTACGCCGGGGGCGACCCGTCGCAGCCCGGCCGTCACCCGCTCCGCGACCTGCGCGGCCGTGAGCGAGCCCTTGAACTTGTCCGCCGCGACGAGCACGCGTGCGGTCTCCATCACTGCTCCGTCCGCCACCTTGCATCCCTTGCTCTCGAACAGGCAGTCGCGCCGCCCCGACCCTATCCGCAGCGGATACCCGCTGCCCAGGGCCACCGTCGCCCCGCTCGGACGGTCCTCGCCGGACCGTTCCGCGCGCGGCCCCCGCTACGCTGCCCGCGTGACCACCACCGACTACACCACCTACATCGCGGGCCTCCCCCGGGTGCTGGCCGCCGCGGCCACGCTGTTGCGGGACGACCGGGGGCGCGTGCTGCTCGTCGAGCCGAACTACCGGGAGGGCTGGACCCTGCCCGGTGGGACGATCGAGTCCGACGAGGGCGAGAGCCCGCGCCAGGCCGCGCGGCGCGAGACGGCCGAGGAGATCGGGCTCGACATCGAGCCGGGGCGGCTGCTCGCCGTCGACTGGTCACGCAGTCCGCGACGGCCGCCGATCACCGCGTACCTGTACGACGGCGGAGTGCTCGGCGAGGCCGATCTGAGGGCGATCCGGCTCCAGGAGGAGGAACTCCTGTCCTGGAAGCTGGTGGAGCGCGACGCGCTGGAACGCCATTTCCTCGGCACCCTCGGGCCGCGCCTGCGGGCGGCGCTGGACGTCCTGGACTCCGGCGGCGGCACGGTGGAGCTGGTGGACGGCCGCCCGGTGACCGACTGAGCCGCGAACCGCCCCGCCCCTGACCCGTTCACCCCGTATTTCCCCCGTGTCCCGTTGTCCTGACGGCCCATCACCGGTATTCCGGACAACGGCGGCCGGACGCGCGAGTTCAGATGCCATTCGTCCGCAGTCCACGCTCGACCGGCATCATCCGGACTCCACGGATGCGGAGGGTTCATGCGTACGCACACAGGGCACCTCGGCGGACCGCTGGCCGCGATCGTCGCGGCCGTGTTCGCCTGCACGGCAGTTGTCACCACGGCCTCGACGGCGCTCGCGGAGCCGGCGCCGTCCCCGGCCCGGCCCGCGCACGGCGGGCTGCCGTCGTCGGTCGACGGGGGCGCCTGGCGGTCCGGTCACGTCCAGGGGATGGCCATCGACCGCCGCAAGGGTTTCATGTACTTCTCGATGACCAACCTGCTGGTGAAGACCGACCTCAGGGGCAACCCGGTCGGTTCGGTCACCGGTTTCACCGGCCACCTCGGCGATCTGGACTTCGACGAGCGGGACGGCCGGGTCTACGGCTCGCTGGAGTACAAGGAGGCGAAGTCCTTCTACATCGCGATCCTCGACGTCGACCGGATCACCCGGATGGACATGGACGCCCAGACCACCGGGATCGTCTCGACCGTCTACCTCAAGGAGGTGGTGAAGGACTTCACCGCCGACATGAACGGCGACGGCGTCTTCGACGGCGACACGGGCAAAACGCCCGACCACCGCTACGGCTGCAGCGGCATCGACGGCGTCGCGTTCGGCCCGGCGTTCGGCGACCGGCGCGGCAAGCACGCCCGGAAGAGGCTGACGGTCGCCTACGGCGTGTACGCCAACGCCGACCGCACGGACAACGACCACCAGGTGCTGCTCCAGTACGACGTCGCCCGGTGGAAGAAGTACGAGCGCCCGCTGACCGAGTCGGCCCCGCACACCAGCGGCCCCGCCCGGGTCGACGGCAAGTTCTTCGCGTACACCGGGAACACCACGTACGGCGTGCAGAACCTGGAGTACGACGGGCACAGCGGCAACTGGCTGATGGCCGCCTACAAGGGCACCAAGCCGGGCTTCCCCAACTACTCGGTCTTCGCGCTGGACGGGGCGCGCAAGCCGGTGCGCGGTCCGGTCCGCGGCCAGCAGGACCCGGAGCGCGGCCTGCTGCTCCCCCTGCTGCGGGCGGGCGCGCACGACGCGGCGAGCGGCACGTACGGGTGGCCGGCGCCGGGGCAGTACGGACAGTACGGGCTGGTCTCGCTGGACGACGGGCGGTTCTACGTGGCGCGCAGCGGCACGCTCCAGGACGGCGGGGTCACCAAGCAGACCGCCCGTGCCGAGCTGAACGTCTGGACGGGGCTGACCCCGTCGCCGTTCGGTCCCGTGACCCCCACGTCCTGACCGCGGCGCCGGACCGTCGCCCGTGACGCCCGGCACCGGGCGAAATCGTCTCGCGGGCGGCGTCCGGTGCTGCGTACGCTCGGGGCCATGACTCTCGTCGCGATCCTCAGCGGCGCCGGTATCTCCACGGACTCCGGCATTCCCGACTACCGGGGCCCCAACGGCCTCTGGCGCAAGGACCCGGAGGCCGAGAAGCTCGTCACCTACGACTTCTACATGGCCGATCCGGAGATCCGCCGCCGCTCCTGGCAGATGCGCCGCACCAGTGCGGCCTGGAACGCCGAGCCGAACGCGGCCCACCGCGCGGTGGCGGAGCTGGAGCGGTCCGGCACGCCGGTGCGGGTGATCACCCAGAACGTGGACGGCCTGCACCAGCTCGCCGGGCTCCCCGCCCGCAAGGTCCTGGAGCTGCACGGGACCGCGCGCGAGGTGGTCTGCACCCGCTGCCACGCCCGTTCCTCCATGGCCGACGCGCTGGCCCGGGTCGAGGCGGGCGAGGCCGACCCGCCGTGCGAGGTCTGCGGCGGCATCCTGAAGTCGGCGACGGTGATGTTCGGCGAGCGGCTCGACCCGATGGTGCTGGGGCAGGCCATGGCGATCGCCAAGGGGTGCGAGGTGTTCATCGCGGTCGGCACGACGCTCCAGGTGCAGCCCGCCGCGTCGCTGGCCGGGGTGGCGGTGGACCACGGCGCCCGGCTGATCGTGGTGAACGCGGAGCCGACGCCGTACGACGAACTGGCCGAGGAGACCGTGCGCGAGCCCATCGGCACGGCACTGCCCGCGCTGCTGAGGCGGCTGGCGGCGGAGAACGGGACGGCGCCCGGCACGGCTCAGGGGAATTGAGGCGGGGAGCCGTCAGTCCTCCAGTTCCCGTCGCACCCGGCGCGAGGGGCGGAACGCGTACAGGTCGAGGATCGCGGGCGGGTCCGCCAGCCCCGGTCCGCCCGCCCCGACCCAGGCGGCTATGTCCGTCACGGCGTCCGGGTCGTTGACGAGCCCGAGCCAGACCGGCCGGCCGCCCGCCCTGCGGCCCTCCGCCGACGGCTGCACGACGATCACATTGGCCTGCTCGCAGGCGTCGAGGCAGTCCACCGCGCGCACCGTGGCGGAATCGCCGAGCGAGCTCCGCAGCCCGGCGAGCTGGCCGGCGTGGTCCACGTCCGGGATCTTCGGCGTCCCGCAGCAGCAGCCGCGGCAGACGCTGACGGTGGGCCGGGGCGTTCCCCCGGCGGGTGCGGTTCTGCGTGTACGGCTCATGCGGGGGCGCTTCCGGTACCGGCTCGGATGATCACCACGGGACTGTACCGGCCCCACCACCGGGTCGAACATCCGTGCAGCCCCGTGGGCGGGTGGGGTAGAGTTGACGGCTGCGAAGGGGAGTAGCCCTGCAAACCGGTCGTCGACACACTGGAGCCCTCGGGTTCCCGGTGGCCGGGTCCGTGGATCATGGCGGGCGGGCGAGACCTTCGGTCAGGTATGACACGCCCGCGCCCGTGGGCGCTGACGTCATGCCGGGCCGAGTGGTCCTCCGAGAGCCGTCCGGCGCTTCGCGAAGGCCCGGGGCCCGGCTCTCACAGAAAGCCACCCGGAATGCACCTCGACCCCCTGGCGATCCTCACCGCCTTCGGGCTGATCTTCCTCGCGGAACTCCCCGACAAGACGATGTTCGCGTCGCTTGCCATGGGCACCCGCATGCGGCCGCTGTACGTCTGGTTCGGCACCTCGTCCGCGTTCATCGTGCACGTCGCCATCGCGGTGGGGGCGGGCAGTCTGATCGGGCTGCTGCCCGACTGGATCGTGAAGCTGGTGTCGGCCTCCCTCTTCGCCTTCGGCGCGTTCATGCTGCTGCGTTCCAACGGCGACGATGACGACGACGAGGCGGGCAGCAAGACGGTGACCGGTTTCTGGCCGGTCTACTCGACCGCGTTCATGGCCGTCTTCATCAGCGAGTGGGGCGACCTCACCCAGATCACCACGGCCAACCTGGCCGCGAGCAACGGCACCTGGTCCACGGCGATCGGGTCGGCGGCGGCCCTGATGTCCGTCTCGGCACTGGCGCTGCTGGCGGGACAGTTCATCGCGAAGCGGGTGCCGCTCAAGACGGTCCAGCGGATCGGCGGGCTCTGCATGCTGGGGCTGGCGATCTGGACCCTGGTGGAGATCTTCACCGGCTGACGCCGGCCGACCGGCCGGGGCACTTCCCGGTTGCCCGGAGGGCGGCCCCGGACGTTCCCGTCCGGGGCCGCCCCGGTGCTTCTCCGCACGGGGCGGGTTCAGAAGAGCGCCGGGGTCTCGTCCCGCACACCGCTCTCGAAGGCCAGCAGCCGCTGCTTGCGGTCGAGGCCGCCGCCGTAGCCGGTGAGCCCGCCCGAGGCGCCGATGACGCGGTGGCAGGGGACGATGATGCCCACCGGGTTCTTGCCGTTGGCGAGCCCCACCGCGCGCGAGGCGCCCGGTTTGCCGAGGATCTCGGCCAGTTCGCCGTACGAGCGGGTCTCGCCGTACGGGATGTGCCGCAGCTGTTCCCAGACGCTGCGCTGGAACGGGGTGCCGCCCAGGTGCAACGGCAGGTCGAACTCGTGCAGTTCACCGGCGAAGTAGGCGTCGAGCTGGCGGACGGTCTCCGCGAAGGGCCGCGGGTCCGGCTCCCCGAAGGTCTCCTCGGGCGGGCGGTGGCGCTGTTCGGTCATGTAGAGGCCGCAGAGGATCCCGTCGGTGGCGACGAGGGTCAGCGGGCCGTACGGGCTGTCGACGACCGTGTGCCGCCGGGGCGCCGTGCTCGTGGGTTTCGTGGTCATGACTGGTCTTCCCGGCTTTCTCGGGTGGGCAGGTGGTTGATGGGGTGATCGTCGACGGTCCACAGGTACTGGACCGCGTACGCCCGCCAGGGCCGCCAGGCCGCCGCCCGGGTGGTGAGCGCCGCGGGGGTGGACGGGAGGCCGAGCTTCCCGGCCGCGCGCCGGATGCCGAGGTCGGTGGGGAGGAAGGCGTCGGGGTCGCCGAGCGCCCGCATCGCGATCACCTCCACGGTCCAGGGGCCGAAGCCGGGCAGGGCGGCCAGCTCGGCCCGGGCCCGTTCCCAGTCGGTGCCGGTGCCCAGGTGGAGCGATCCGTCGGCCAGCGCCCCGACGAGCGTGGTGAGGGTGGTGCGACGGCTGCGCGGCAGGGCGAGCCGTTCGGGGTCGAGTCCGGCGAGCGCCCCGGGGGTCGGGAAGAGGTGGGTGAGGCCGCCCTCCGGGTCGTCGACGGGGGTGCCGTGCGCGGTGACCAGACGGGCCGCGTGGGTGCGGGCGGCGGCGGTCGAGACCTGCTGGCCGAGCACCGCCCGGACGGCGAACTCCGCCTCGTCGACGGTGCGCGGGACCCGCCGGCCGGGGCCCTCGTCGACCAGGGGCGCGAGCAGCGGATCGGCGCGCAGCTGTTCGTCGACGGCCGTCGGGTCGGCGTCCAGATCGAGCAGCCAGCGGCAGCGGCTGATCGCGAGCGTGAGGTCCCGCGGATCGGTGAGGGAGAGCCGGCAGGCGATGTGGCCGGGCTGCGGGGAGAGGGCGACGGTGCCGTGCCCGTACCGCAGGGCGAGCGTGCGGCGGTAGGCGCCGTCCCGCCACTCCTCGACGCCGGGAACCGCGGTCGCGGCGAGGTGGCCGAAGAGGTTACTGGGGTTGAGCGGGGCCCGGTACGGCAGCCGCAGCGCTGTCGTGCCCGGCGTGGCGGGAGGGTTCGTGGCGCGGGCGGCGCGGCTGCGCAGTTCGCCCGGGGCGAGCGCGAAGACCTCGCGGACGGTCTCGTTGAAGGTGCGGATCGAGGAGAACCCGGCGGCGAACGCGACTTCGGCCATGGGCAGCGCGGTCGTCTCGATGAGGAGCCGCGCGGTCTGGGCGCGCTGGGCGCGGGCCAGGGCGAGCGGTCCCGCACCGAGTTCGGCGAGCAGTTGGCGTTCGATCTGCCGGGCGGAGTAGCCCAGCCGGGCCGCGAGCCCGGGGACGCCTTCGCGGTCGACGACGCCGTCCCGGATGAGGCGCATCGCGCGGGCCACGGAGTCGGCCCGGGCGTTCCATTCCGGGGAACCGGGGCTGGTGTCGGGCCGGCATCGCTTGCAGGCCCGGAACCCGGCCTGCTGGCAGGCGGCGGCGCTGGGGTAGAAGGTCATGTTCTCGACCTTGGGCGGCACGACGGGGCAGCTGGGACGGCAGTAGATCCGGGTGGTCAGAACCGCCGTGAAGAACCAGCCGTCGAAGCGGGCGTCCTTGGACCGGACGGCCCGTACGCAGCGCTCGGTGTCGGTGTACATGCCTCAAGCATCCGGTACGGGCGGCCGGGGGGCTGGCGGAATTCCGACATCGACGCGACGCTGCCAGGCTCCTTCGGATTCGCCTCCCCCGGCCGTCGGCGGCGTTTCGCCGTTCCGCCCGGTAAAACGATGGAGGGCGGGGCTCCGGTCGGTCATGCTCCCGGGATGGACCGAATCGTCGATCTCGACCGGGCCGCCGCCGTGCTCGCCGACCGGGCAGCGCCCTGGCGCGACCGCGGAGTGGTGTTCGACCCGGTGACGTGGCGGGACGCGGAGGCGTCCTGGCCCCAGCCCCTCGAAACCGACCGGGCACGGGTGGGCGACCCGGATTCGCTGGGGGTCGTCGCCCACGGCCCGGACGACACCGAGCTGTCCGTGGTGCTGTTCCGGGGCGGCTGGGCCGATGTCGACCTCTTCGCCTCCCCCGACGGCTTCGAGCCGCTCCCGGCCTCGGACGTCGTCTCCGCCGAGGACTTCGGGGACCGGCTCGCGCAGTGGCTGCGGCGCGCCTTCGGCCCGCCCCGCGGCGAGTCCCCGGGAGCACGGTCGGGCACACTCGACGGAGTGCACGGGGAATGGCCGGAAGCGGGTGGGGAACGGTGAGCGGTCCGTACGAGCGTTGCGGGGCGGCACGCCCCGGCTCCGTGGTCGGGGCCGGATGACCTCCTTCCACCACTCCGTCGTCGTCCGCCCCGTGGAGCCCGGCCGGCTCCGTGAACTCATCGGAATACTCTGTGACTTCGCCGAATCCACCCGGGCCGGCGGCGGGCAGGTCCTGTTGGAGGACGGGCGGCCGGTGGCGGGCGTGCGCCTGCTGAAGGGGCGCCATCTGCGGCCCGGTGCCCGGTACGGGATCGCGGCGGCCGACTCCACGGAGCGGACCGTCGTCCTCGTGCGCGAGTGGCGGCGCACCGGCGCGATCGCCGTGGAGCAGCTGTCGGTCACGGCTGACCTCACGGCACGTATGGCCCTTCGGCTGAGCAGCCCGGACCGGCCGCGGTTGGTGGAGGCCGAGGGAAAGCTGCGGGGGCCGGAGGGGTCCGGGGCGCTGCGCCGGGGAACGGGGAGGGCCCGGCTCGACCTGGCCGCGTGGTGGGCGGCGGCCGGACTCCCGCCCGGGGCCCCGCCGGTGGCGCGGGCCCCGATGACGGCCCGGCTGGGGCACCGGCTGGGCGAGGCGCGGCTGCGACTGCGGCCGCGCCGGGCGGACGGTGGGCTGTGGCAGGTGGACGTGTCGGTCACGGTGCGCGGACGGTGGCTGCTGCGACCGGTCGTCGCGGTCGCCCTGGCCGTGGCCGGGGGCCGGGTGCGGCAGGGGTTCCGGTCCGCGGTGGAGCGGGCCGCCGACGGGTGGAACCAGGAGATCGGCGAGCTGCTGGCCCTGGATCCGGACGAGCTCCGGGCCGAACTTGCGAAACAGTCCGCCGAGCACCCTCACGACGACGCCGGGCGCCCTTCGCGGTGATGCCGGGCGGCCCGCGTCCTTTCGGGCCGCCCGGCACCCAGAACCGTCGTCAGGAGGACCGGAGCCGCCGCCAGACCGCCTTCGCCGCGTGGTGGCCGGACATTCCGTGCACGCCGGGGCCGGGCGGGGTGGCCGAGGAGCACAGGAACACCGCCGGGTGCGCCGTCGCGTACGGGACGCGGGCGAGCTTGGGACGGAGCACCGTCTGCAGCCCGGCGAACGCACCGCACGCGATGTCGCCGTCGACGTAGTTGGCGTTGCGCGCGGCGAGTTGCGGCGGCCCGGCGACCGCGCGGGCGAGCACCAGGTCGCGGAAGCCGGGGGCGAAGCGTTCCAGCTGGCGTTCGATGACGTCGGTGGCGTCGCCCTCCCAGCCCGCCGGGACGTGTCCGTACGCCCAGAAGACGTGTCGCCCCTCGGGGGCGCGGGACGGGTCGACCAGGCTGGGCTGTGCGGTGATCAGGAACGGCACGCTCGGGTCGTGCCCCTTCACCGCGGCCGTCAGCGCGGAGTCGATCTCGCCCGCGGTGGGACCGATGTGGACCGTTCCGGCGCGCCGGGCCTCCTGCGCGGTCCAGGGGACGGGACCCGACAGGGCGTAATCGACCTTGAAGCAGGAGGCGCCGTACCGGTAGCCGCGGTAGGCCCGGCCGAGCCCCGCGATGCGGGCGACGGCGGTCGGCGAGGTGTCGAAGACGTAGGCACGGGCGGGCGGGAGTTCGTCGAGCCGCTTGACCTCGGTACCGGTGTGGATCACGCCGCCCTGTTCGCGCAGGTACGAGGCGAGGGCGTCGGAGATGGACTGCGATCCGCCGCGCGGCACGGGCCAGCCCTTCTCGTGCGCCGCCAGCGCGAAGAGCAGGGCGATCCCGCCGGTGGCCAGGCCGCTGGTGGGGGCTATGGCATGGGCGGCGAGCCCGGCGAACAGGCCGCGCGCCTTCTCCCCCCGGAAGCGGCGGGAGATCAGCGAGGCGGGCTGGAGCGCGTCGAGCCCGAACCGCACCCAGCGGTACGGGTCGCGGGGCAGCCCGTCCCACGGGGTGCGCAGGAAGTCCTCGGCGAGGGTGTCCCAGTGGCCGAGGTACGGGGCGACGAGCCTGCGGTAGGCCCCCGCGTCCCGCGCACCCAGCGACATGGCGCTCTCCCCCACCGAGCCGGTGAGCACGGCGGCCGTGCCGTCCGGGAACGGATGGGCGAGCGCCAGCTCGGGCTGGATCCACTCCAGGCCGTGCCGAGCGAGCGGCATCGCGTCGAACGCGGGCGAGCCGATGCCCAGCGGGTGGACGGCGGAACAGGGGTCGTGGCGGAAGCCGGGGAGGGTCAGCTCCTCAGTGCGGGCACCGCCCCCGACGGCCCCTGCCGCTTCGAAGACCTCCACGGCGAAACCGCGGCGGGCCAGTTCGACCGCGGCGGTAAGTCCGTTGGGGCCGGCCCCCACGACGACTGCATCGAGCATCGACGGCACCTTCGGACTCCTTCGTCAGCCGACGGCCAGGACACCCAGGATATTCCGAGGCGTCGGCGCCCCGGCCGGGGGTAGGGTCACGCGCGATGAACCCACTGAACTCCCTTGCCGCGCCCGTGCCCTCCCACATCCTCGACATGGCCTCCCGCCTGGCCGATCTGCCCGGAATCCGGGCCGTCGCCCTGGGCGGCAGCCGGGCCCGCGGCACCCACCGCCCGGACTCCGACTGGGATCTGGGCCTGTACTACCGCGGCACTCCCGACGTGGCCGCGCTGACCGCGCTGGCGTCCGAGGTTCAGGGCGCCCCGGCCGAGGTCGCCGGTCCCGGCGGCTGGGGCCCCTGGGTCGACGGCGGGACATGGCTGCGGGTGGACGGCGTCGCGGTGGACTGGATCCTGCGCGACCTGGACCGGGTGGAGGCGGTCTGGGAGGACTGCCGCGAGGGCCGCTTCGAGGTGGGCGTGCAGCCGGGGCACCCGTTGGGCTTCTGGTCCCCCGCGTACCCCGGCGAGGTCGCGTCGGCTCGCGTACTGGCCGACCCGCTGGGCGAGTTGACCGACCTTCAGGAACGTACGAGGCACTATCCGGAACCGCTGCGCACCGCCCTCGTCGAAGCCGCGTGGGAGGCGGACTTCTCGGTGGCGGCGGCCCGCAAGTCGGCGCCCGCCGGCGACACGGTCCATGTCGCCCTGTGCCTGTCGCGGGCGTTCGGCGTCCTGGCCCAGTCCCTGCACGCCCACCATCGTGTCTGGTGCCTCAACGAGAAGGGCGCCACGGCCGCCGCCGCGGCGTTGCCGGACACTCCGGCGGGCTACGCGGACCGGGTCGACGCGGTGTTGCGGGGGCTGGACGGGGCGGCGGTGGAGCGGGCGGCGGAACTGGTGCGCGAGGTGCGGTCGGCGATCGCGCCGCGTGCCTGATCCCGGGGCCTGCCGTACGCCCCGGGCGTGGGCCCGGGACGGTACGGCGCCGGGCCGCAGCGGTCGGTCAGGCTCCGGTGCGCAGCGCTTCGAGGACGCGGGCGGCGGTCGCCCCGTCGCGTGCCGCGGTGAACGGCAGGTCGTTGCCGCCCGCGATGCGGAACGGGGCGCCGGAGAGCGTGGCCTGGGCTCCGCCCGCCTCGGCGACCAGCAGCAGACCCGCCGCGTGGTCCCAGGCGTACTCCCAGTTGAAGGCGACGGCGTCCTTGTCACCGCGGGCTATGTCGAGGTATTCGAGCCCCGCCGAGCCGCAGGGGCGGGCGTCGATGCCCTCGGTGCGCAGGCCGAGCAGGGCGCGCTTCTGGGCGTCGGTGGTGTAGTCGGGGTGGGACATCGCCACCCGCAGGACGGCGCCGGGGGCGGGCGCCCCCGAGCGTATCGGCCTGCCGTTGAGCGTGGCCCCGCGACCGCGGACCGCGACCGCCATCTCGTCCAGGGCCGGTGCGTACGTCCACGAGGCGAGGAGCTCGCCGCGGTGGGCCAGGGCCACCAGGGTGCAGAAGCCCTGCTCGCCGCGGACGAACTGGCGGGTGCCGTCGACCGGGTCGACGATCCACACCGGGGCGTCGCCGCGCAGGGCGTCGTACACCCCCGGGTCGGCGTGCACCGCCTCCTCCCCGACGACGACGGAGCCGGGCAGGAGCGCGGTGAGCGCGGCGGTGAGGTGTTCCTCGGCGAGGCGGTCGGCGACGGTGACGAGGTCGTGCGGGCCGTTCTTCTCGACGATCTCATGCGCGGCCAGCTGCCGGTGGCGGGGCATGATCTCGGCAGCGGCGGCGGCGCGCACCGCCGCCTCGACCTCGATCAGGTGTCCGGCGTCCCCGGCGGTATGGGCGAGAAAGTCATCGATCATGCCTCCAGCCAATCATGTCCCTCCCGGGCGCCGGCGACCCGGTGGTGACGGGGGCGTGACCGGTCGGCGTCAGTACCAGTCGTCGTGCCCCGGCGGGTCGCAGAGTTCGAAGACCACCTCTCCGGTGTCCGGGCCCTCGACGACGGCCGGGCGCACCCGGGCGCCGACCGCCACCCGGTCCGGCGCGGCGCCCACGACCCGGCAGCGGAACACGAAGCCCTCGGGGAACCGGACGAGGGACTCGTTGCGGGCCGCCTCGGTGTAGCGGTGCACCACGCCCGACCGCACCACGACACCGGGACCGGCGCTGTGTTCGGACTCCAGGTCGCTGGACGCGCACACCGGGCACAGCAGCCTCCGGAAGGAGGCCGTGCCGCACCAGCGGCATCGGTGGTAGGTCAGGCCGGCTTCCTCATGCACCGTCCGCGCGGTGCCACTTGACGACTGGGACACGTTCGACCCCCTGCGCTCGGCTCGGAGCGCGCCGCGTCTGCGCGTCGGCACGCGTCCGCACCATAGGGCACTGAGTGTCGAAACGTAAAGACACTCAGTGCCAGATCATGCCGTTCCGGGGCGTCCGCCCTGCCCGAGGGCCGATTCGACCTGCTGGACGACGCGCCACATCGGGGCGCCCTTCGCCGCGACCATCACCACCACGTCGCCGTCGGCGGAGGGCGGCGCCACGTTTCCGTCCATCCCGCTCCCCCACACCTGGCGCACCAGCCCGAGCGCGTGGTCGACGGCGGCCTCCGCGTCGCCCTCGCCGCCCGAACGCAGCCAGCTCCGCAGCCCGTTGTTGTGCGCGGCGACCACGGAAGCCGCGATCACCTCGGCCCGCAGCGCGCCGTCGGCCGATTCGCCGTACCGGCCGCGGAGGTAGCCGGCCAGCGTCTGTTCGTACCGGCGCACCACGGACAGTTCGTAGGTACGCAGTCCGGGCACCTCCCGGGTGAGCCGGTAGCGCTGGACGGAGAACTCCGGGTTGGCGGAGTACATGCGCAGCACCAGCCGGGCCGCGTCGCTCACCACGTCGACCGGCTCGGCGTCGCCGGCCTCCGCGAGGAAGGCGGTCATGTCGGCGAGGCACCGTTCGTGGTCCGGGAAGACCGCGTCCTCCTTGGAGGGGAAGTACCGGAAGAACGACCGGCGCCCGACCCCGGCCCGCGCCACGATGTCGTCCACCGTCGTCCGCTCGAAGCCCCGCTCCAGGAAGAGCTGGAAGGCCGCCTCGGCGAGCACCTCCCGCATGGGGGCCTTCTTCGCCGGTCTGCGTGCGTCAGTCATGCCGGGAACGTAGCACCGAAAAGAGCTTTCTGGCACCGGGTTCCTTTACAGAGGGTACTGAGTGCCATAATGTCGTCTCTACGAACCACACCCAGGTAGGAGAGCCGGCGTGAGCTTGAGGATCGTTGTCTGTGTGAAGTACGTGCCCGATGCGACGGGTGAGCGGCGTTTTGCCGATGATCTGACGGTGGACCGTGAGGATGTGGACGGTCTGTTGTCGGAGCTCGACGAGTACGCGGTGGAGCAGGCGTTGCAGATCGCGGACGGGGTGGAGGGTGCGGAGGTCACCGTGGTGACGGTGGGTCCGGAGGATGCGCGCGATGCGTTGCGCAAGGCGTTGTCGATGGGTGCGGACAAGGCGGTGCATGTCGAGGACGAGGATCTGCATGGTTCGGATGTGATGGGGACGTCGTTGGTGCTGGCGCGGGCGGTGGAGAAGGCCGGGTTCGATCTGGTGGTGTCGGGGATGGCGTCGACGGACGGTTCGATGGGTGTGGTGCCGGCGTTGCTGGCGGAGCGGCTGGGTGTGCCGCAGGTGACGTTGTTGTCGGAGGTTTCGGTGGAGGGTGGTGTGGTGTCGGGGCGTCGTGACGGGGATGTGGCCTCGGAGCTGGTGGAGGCGTCGTTGCCGGCGGTGGTGTCGGTGACCGACCAGTCGGGTGAGGCGCGGTATCCGTCGTTCAAGGGGATCATGGCGGCGAAGAAGAAGCCGGTGGTGTCGTGGGATCTGTCCGATCTGGGGGTCGAGGCGGAGGAGGTCGGGCTGGCGGGTGCGTTCACCGTGGTGGAGTCGGTGGCGGAGCGTCCGGCGCGTGTGGCGGGCACGGTCGTGAAGGACGAGGGCGAGGGCGGGCGGCAGCTGGCCGGGTTCCTGGCGGGCCAGAAGTTCATCTGACCGGGTTGCCGGTCCTGGCCGTTTCGGTGGGGGCTGGTGGTGCCGGTGGCTGCTTCGGTGGGGCCGGTGTGGGTGTTGTCGTTCCGTCTTTGATTCGCAGGAGGTTGGGGTTCCATGGCTGAGGTTCTGGTTTTTGTCGATCACGTGGGCGGTGCGGTGCGCAAGCCGACGCTGGAGCTTTTGGCGCTGGCGCGGCGTGTGGGTGAGCCGGTGGCGCTGGCGGTGGGTGAGGGTGCCGGTGAGACGGTTTCGGTGCTGGCCGAGCACGGTGCGGTGCGGGTGCTGACCGCGGTGGGTGCGGAGTTCGGTGAGTTCTTGGTGGTGCCGAAGGTGGATGCGTTGCAGGCGGCGTGCGGGGTGGTGTCGCCGGTGGCGGTTTTGGTGCCGTCGTCGGCGGAGGGCAAGGAGGTGGCGGCGCGGCTGGCGTTGCGGCTGGGTTCGGGTGTGATCACCGATGCGGTGGATCTGGAGGCGGGTGCGGAGGGTGTGGTGGCGACGCAGTCGGTGTTCGCGGCGTCCTTCACGACGCGTTCGCGGGTGTCGCGGGGTGTGCCGGTGGTGACGGTGAAGCCGAACAGTGCCGGGGTGGAGGCGGCTCCCGCAGCGGGTGTGGTGGAGGAGCTGGCGGTGGAGTTCTCGGCGGCGGCGCGGGGGACGCGGGTGACGGGGCGTACGGCGCGTGAGTCGACGGGGCGTCCGGAGCTGACCGAGGCGGCGATCGTGGTCTCGGGCGGGCGCGGGGTCAACGGTGCGGAGAACTTCGCGGTGATCGAGGCGCTGGCCGATGCGCTGGGGGCGGCGGTGGGTGCCTCGCGGGCCGCGGTGGACGCGGGCTGGTATCCGCATTCCAGCCAGGTCGGGCAGACCGGCAAGAGCGTCTCCCCGCAGCTGTACATCGCCTCGGGGATCTCCGGCGCGATCCAGCACCGGGCCGGGATGCAGACGTCCAAGACGATCGTCGCGATCAACAAGGACGCCGAGGCCCCGATCTTCGACCTCGTCGACTACGGCGTGGTCGGCGACCTCTTCCAGGTCGTCCCCCAGCTCACCGAGGAAGTCAACTCCCGCAAGGGATGACGACCCAGGCCGCGGCGCCCCGTTCCCGGGGCCGCCCGGAGATCCGTCCACCGGCCCCGCCGACGCTCCCCCGCGTCGGCGGGGCCGGTCGCGTACCACCTGGGGCGGGCTCCGCCCCGAGGCGTGCGCCACGGTACGGCGCCGGGCGGTACGCTCACCGGGGCACGGTAAAATCACGGCAAAACGCGCTCGTCAAGTGGCTGTCCGGACCTCGTGGGCGATCCTTTTCGGACTTTCCCGCCCACCGGGCCCGCACGGCTCCTGCGCCCCCTTCACCGGCCCTATGCTTCTACACGTCTGTAGAGTTCGGGTGCTTCCTCGGGAGGTGCCCGGGCTCCCCCGCACCCCTCGTACGCACATAAGGGAGTGAACGCCGCCATGGTGTTCAAACGACTGCTCGGCTCGCTCGGCGTGGGCGGCCCCACCGTCGACACGGTCCTCGATCCCGGGGCGGTCGCCCCGGGCGGCCCGCTGTCCGGTCAGGTCCATCTCAAGGGCGGCAACGCCGACTTCGACATCGAGCACATCACGCTGGAGCTCGTCGCGCGGGTGGAGTCCGAGCACGAGGAGGGCGAGAGCGAGGGCGTCGTGGCCTTCGAGCGCCTCACCGTCGGCGGCGGCTTCCGGCTGGCCGAGGGCGAGCGGCGCAGCGTTCCGTTCACGGTCGCCCTGCCGTGGGAGACCCCGATCACCGAGCTGTACGGGCAGGACCTGGGCATCGTCCTCGGCGTGCGCACCGAACTGGCGGTGGCCGGGGCCAAGGACAAGGGTGACCTGGACCGGCTCACCGTCCGCCCGCTGCCGGCGCAGGAGGCCGTCCTGGAGGCGCTCGGCCGGCTCGGTTTCGGCTTCAAGTCCGCCGACCTGGAGTACGGGCACATCGGCGGCACCGGTCAGCAACTCCCCTTCTACCAGGAGATCGAGCTGTCCCCGGCACCGCAGTACGCGCACGCGGTCAACGAGATCGAGGTCACCTTCCTCGCCTCGCCGGGCGGCATGGAAGTGGTCCTGGAGGCCGACAAGCGCGGCGGCCCCTTCTCCGACGGGCACGACGCGCTCAGCCGGTTCACGGTCCCGCACGACGGGGTGGAGCACCAGGACTGGACGGCGCTCGTGGACGGCTGGCTGCGGCAGCTGGTCGAGCACCGGTCGGCGTACGCGGCGGAGTCCTCGTACGGGCACGACGGCCCGTACCCCGCGCAGCACGGGCACCACTCCCACGAGGGCGGTCACCGTTCCGGGCCGGGCATCGGCACGGCCGTCGCGGTGGGCGCCGCCGGGCTCGCGGTCGGGGTGGTCGGCGGCATGGTCGCGGCCGAAGTCGTCGACGAGGTCGGGGACTTCTTCGAAGGCGACGACGAGGACGAGGGCGACGACTGATGTTCGGCCTCAGCGAACTCGCGATCATCCTGGTCGTGGTCATACTCGTCCTGGGCGCCAAGCGGCTCCCCGACCTCGCCCGTTCCGCGGGCAAGTCGGCCCGCATCCTCAAGTCCGAGGCCAGGGCCATGAAGGACGGCCCGGACGGCGACGGGGAAACCGCGCCGCCCCGCGTCATCCGTGGCGAGACCGTCGACCGCCGGGACACCGGGGCCCCGGAGCCGGGCACGGACCGGCCGCCGGGGCACGCCTGATCTGTTGGGCCGTCAGGCTGTCGGGCCGCTCGCACGAGCGGCCCGACAGCCGTTCGGGGGTGTGGTGTCTCCTCGGCCGGCCGCGAGGGCCCGCAGATGGCGCCGGGCGACCGAGGCCGGGCCCAGGACGAGGGCGGACGGCATGAAGTGCGGCTGTTCCAGGTCGCGTTCGTAGGCGGTCAGGTAGTTCCAGCGCATGCCCGGATGGGCCGAGTGGGCGTAGTGGTACAGGTCGCCGTACGGCAGCCAGGTCGTCGACGCGACGCGTGCGAGGAACCGGTTGGACGGATACAGGCGCAGGCATCGTCCCGCCTCCGTCCGGGCCGGGGAGCCCGTCCTGAACTCGGGGTCGAACCAGGTGTGTTCGACGAAGAGGCTGAGCCAGGCGAGCTGGGGATACAGCAGCAGCCGCGGCACGAGGACCCCGCAGACCGCCGCGGGCCACCCGCCGACGAGGTAAGCGGCGGCGAGCACTCCCAGGGCGGCGAGCGGGCGGCTGGCCCCGTGGTGGCGCAGATTGCCCCGGAGCGTGGCCGCCGTCGCCCCCATGCCCCGCGGGGTCAGGGGGTGCACGACGGCCAGCGCGAAGCGCAGGGTGCCGAGCCCGGGGCGCAGTCCGGCCCGTTCGAGTTCGGCGAGATTGGGGTCGGCGCCGGGCACGGCGGCGTTGGGATGGTGCTCGCGCACGTGCCGGACGCGGCGGATGCGGACGGGCCCCAGGGCGATGGGGTGGTGCACGAACACTTCGGCGAGCCACTGGTTGGCCCCCGCGCTGCGTGCGAGGACTCCGTGGACCGCGAAGTGGCTTATCTCCTGGAGGTGCCGGAACTGCACCGCCACGCCGAGCGCGGCGGCGACGGCGGGAAGGGCTCCCTGTCCGGCCAGCAGCCACCAGCCGACGATCTGGGTCCACTGCCCCAGGAGCAGCATCGTCGGGGTCCAGTCATTGGCCCTCGACCGTTGCAGCGCCAGCAGTTCGGCGGAACCCGCGGAACGGGGGCGGCCGACGGCGAACTGGATGTGGTCGGGCTGGCGCAGAACGAGGCCCAGGGCGATGACGCCGACGGCAAGCAGCATGGTGAGTGGTCCCCGTACAGACGCGGGACGGGAACACCCCCGCCCAGGACGTCACTCACCGTACATCTGGTCCACCAGATCGTGGGGCTGTTCGCCTCGATCCGGCGACGGTCCCGCTTCAGCGGTCGAGTTCCGTCTCCGCGATCTCCCTCACCCAGTCACCCTCCCCCAGCATGGGACGGACCACCGCCTCGTACTTCTCCAGCCTGCGCGGGGCCGCGTCGGCGCCCTGCCCCCAGACGGACTCGAAGCGGCGGACCCAGCGTTCCACGCCCTTGAAATAAACGCTGGAGCGGCCCTGCCGGTAGTCGGCGTCGCCCTGCTCCTCCTCGACCAGCACGGCCGCGGACGCGAACACGATGAAGTCCACGGCCTCCTCGGCGCGCAGCCGCTCGCGCACGGCGAGGCCGCAGGTGACGCCGAACTGCCGGTGCCGGTCGACGAGCCGGAGCAGGTCGGCCACGAAGCCCTGCCGGAGAAGGTCTTCACGGCGGACGATGAACAGCCGATCGATGCTGCCGCCGCTCTCGGTGAAGCGCCGGTTGGCGGCCTGGTACTCGCGACGCCCGGTGAGCAGCGAGGGGTTGGTGGTCAGATCGGCGGCGAGGATGCGCCGGGGCGCGGAACCGGACTCGGCCAGGGTGTTCACGAGCAGTACCGACACCTGCGGGACCTCGCTCGCGTAGACCCTCATGTGGCCGTCGGCGATGTCCCCGTAGTCGGAGATCAGCTCGTTCTCCAGATGGCTGCGGATGAGGTCGTAGTAGCGCACGTCGTCCATGAGCTTCGGATTGTTCACCCGACGCAGGGTGATGTACGCCTTCCGCAGCCACAGGTGGCTTGCCGTCAGGGCGATGACGACGGCCGTCTCGGCGATCAGCAGGGTGTTCCTGACCTCGGCCCGTTCGCTGATCCAGGCGGCGACCGGGACGAGGACGCCCACGAGGCCGAACAGTGCGTTCAGGACGGGCGACACCAGCAGGTCGGTGACCCGGGTCACCGGGTCACGACGTCGTTCCGCCATAGGAACAGCTCCCCCCACGCGCGGCCGTTGCGGACCGCGCCGTCATCGATGTCATCGTGCTCTCGGCGTTCCGGGCCGGCCGTCCGTCGCCCGGAGCCCCTTCGTGCCGGATCCGTCGAGCCGGATCTCGTAGGCGACGTCCCAGTGCTCGACCGGGATCACCATGTCCGCCGTCTCCACCGGGCGGTCGTCCGTGTCGTAGTGCGTGCGCCGGATCCCGACGGCCAGGGTTCCGGTGGCCGTGCCCAGCAGTTCCGCCTGCCGGCGATCGAGCCGGACCGGGTGGACGAACTCCACCGCCCGCTCCACCTCGATGCCGATGTGGGCCATGCGTGCGACCACGCCCCGTCCGGCCAGCGGACCGCCCTCGGGCAGCAGTACCACGCTGTCTCCGGTGACCGTCATCGGTTCCCAGCTGGTCGAGAGCATGACCGGGCGGCCGCCGGGGGCCAGGAACTCGTACGCCGTCCGGACGCACAGTTCGCCGTCGCGCAGCCGGAGGCGGTCGGCGACCGGGCCGGGGGCGGCGACCCGGGCCACGCTCTCGGCCTCCCAGGTGCCGTCGAATCCGTGCGGGGCGGGGCCGCCGTCCCGCCCGACGAGGCTGCGCAGCATGAACCGCTGCTCCTGGCGTGCGCGGACGTAGGTACCCGAGCCGGCCCGGCCTTCGAGCAGCCCTTCGAGCACGAGTAACTCCAGGGCACGCCGGACGACGTTCTCCCCGACCCCGAACTCCCGCCCCAGCGCCTGGCGCGAGGGGAGTCTGTGACCGGCGGGCCACACCCCGCGTCCGATCCGGTCCCGCAGGGCGGCGGCAACACGTTGATAGGGGTGCGCCACTGCTGCCCCGTCAGTCATACCTCTCCTCGCCACAGGGCCGTCCTGTACGCATTGACAAGCTAACGTGCGGGTCACAAGCTGGTTAACCAGCAATTCTCTGTGTGATCAACGCCTGATCGAAGCGGTGACAGCCATGAAGGAGACACCTCCGGCCGAGCTGGTGCGGGAGGTGGTCGACCGGCTCACCGCGCTCACCGGACGTCCGCCCGAGGTCCTCGACGAAACCGGTGCGATCCGTGTCGTGAGCGACGTCTCCCGGGTCCCGGACGACTCCTGGCCGTGTCTGCTCTCGGTGCTGGAGGCCGGTGACACCTACGGCCTGAACACCACCGCCACCGGAAGGACCGCGTGGCTGCGCATCACCGGGAAGCGGGACTGACCGGCATGGGTGTCTCCTCCTCGACGGACCGCCCGTTCGCCAAGGGGCACGGCACGGGCAACGACTTCCTGATACTCCCCGACCCCGACGGCGGCCTCCCCCTGTCCGCCGAACACACCATGCGGCTGTGCGACCGCCGTACCGGTGTCGGCGCGGACGGAATCCTCCGGGCCGTACGGTGCGCGGCCGAACCGGAGGCCGGGGACATGGCGAACACCGCGGAGTGGTTCATGGACTACCGCAACGCCGACGGGAGCCGTGGCGCGATGTGCGGCAACGGCATCCGGGTCCTGGCCCGCTACCTCGTGGACACCGGGCTCTGCGCCCCCGGGCACATCCGCATCGCCACCCGGGCCGGGATCCGCCGGGTCCACGTGCCCGACTCCGCTGGAGCGCCGATCGGTGTCGGCATGGGACGCCCCGTGCTGCCCGGCCCCGGGGGAATCACCGTTACGGCGGGCGGGCGGAGCTGGCCCGCCACCCAGGTGGACATGGGCAATCCCCACGCGGTCGTGATGCTTTCGGACCTCACGGCCCCGGGATCGTTGCGGTCAGCGCCCCTGGTCGAGCCGGCCGGTGCGTATCCGCTCGGCGTCACGGTCGAATTCGTCGTGTCCCATACCGCTGAGCACCTCCAATTGCGCGTCCATGAAAGGGGTGTCGGGGAGACCCTCGCCTGCGGCACCGGCGCCTGCGCGGCCGTGGCGGCCTTCCGGGCCGGCACGCGCCGCTCCGGTCCGGGCGAGTACCTGGTCGACTCACCCGGCGGACGGCTCCGGGTGGGAGTGGGTCCCGAAGGAGAGATGGAGCTGGCGGGAGCGGCGCAGATCGTGGCTCACGGAACGATCGGGGCTCCGCTGTGGGACACCGGGGCGTGAAACCGGTTGTTCGGATCCGTGCGGTGCGTTCCCGCTATCCGTCGTTGACGTCCTTGAGCGCCGTGGCGATGAGGGAGCGTGCTGCTCTTCCAAAAACGGCGAGTTCCGCGAGTTCATCGAAAGCCTGCTCGTAAAGCCGTATCTCCTGTGCGGTGGTGAACGTCATGAAGGCGGCGACCAGCTCCACGTTCACCGTCATCCGGTCGAATATCCAGAAATCCTCGACCGGCCACATGCGGTCGCGCACCGGAGAGTTCCGGTCCTCCGGGATGATGCCGAGTTCGACATTGGGCAGTGCGCTGACGTCGACGAGGCGGGCCATCTGCCGGACCAGTGTGTCGGGCCCCCCGATGCGGCGGCGCAGCACGCACTCCTCGATCAGGATCCGGAAATTGCGCCTCCGGTCGTCGAGGAGTTCCTGTTTCCGCACCCGGGTCTCGACCGCCGCGTCGACATCATCGACCAGTGAGCGACGGTTCCTGATCGAGGAAAGAACGGCGTGGGTGTACTCACGGGTCTGGAGCGGTCCCGGTATGAGCGAATGCGAGTACGCCTTGAAATCGGTCGCGTTCTCCCATATCGGAAGCACCTTGCTCTGGGCACTCCGAAGTCCGGTGACCTCCATCTCGCGCCACTGGATGTACATTCCCTTGACACCGGCGGCTGCCGCCACCAGATCCTCCGCCTGCTCAGCGGCACCGCACAGACGGGCCCAGGTGCGGATGTCCGTTTCGGACGGCACCATTTTTCCGTTCTCGATCTTGCTGCATTTCGATTCGTGCCACCCTGCCAACCCCGCCAGTTCGCGGGCGCTGATGCCGCGGCTCCGACGCAGGGTGCGGAATTGGCTGCCCAGATTCTCTCTGGCCCGTTCGACGCTGGAGTTTCTCATGAGGACAGTGTGGTGGCCGCCGTCCGGCTTGGCCAGCGGCCACCGGATTTCCGACTACCCTTCCAGGCCCGCCCCCTCGACCTCTATCCTTCCCCCGCACCGGCATCTCTCCTCCGAAAGCCGTGACGGCGGGAAGAGGGAAAGCATCCGTTCGGGGAACTCGACGATCGTCTCGTGCTCGGGGATGGAGATTTCCGAAAGGCGTGCCGTGTCGAGGACCTTCCAGGACTGGAGCAGGTAGGTTCCTGAGCAGTCGTCATAGTACAGGGTGGGGCTTCCGTTGTTCGGACTCTCCGGATCCTTGCACAGCAATCGAAGTGCCACGAGTTCCTCCCGCGCCGTCCCGGCTTTCAATGACATTGCACTGCCGAGCTTGCACGTGCGCCCACAGCCCTGCCATCGACTTGCTTCACCTTTCGGCACATTCTCGAAAGTCTGGAATTATGTGCCGGAACTTGCTCGCGGTCCGCACCGAATGAGCTGGATATACCTTTCGGCGGGTAGGTTTGATTCATCAACTTATGTCCGGCTCATCGTTCGCGGTCGTCCCGGGAAGCACCACACCCCCGAACGGCCGCGCCCGGTCGGTGGTTCGCGGGCGCAGGCGTTCGGGGGTGTGGTGCTTCCCGGAGCGGGGGCCGTGTCAGGCCGTGGCCCCCAGGAGTCCGGCCCATGCCTCCACGGCCGGGCGCTCGGCGAGGTCCGCGACGGCGATGTCGAGGCCGTGCGCCTCGCGCCAGCGGCCGACCAGGGCCATCAGGCGGATGGAGTCGAGTCCGTAGTCGACGAGGTTCTCGTCGTCGGGGATGTCGTCGACGGACTCGCCGAGGATGTCGGCGATGTCCTCGCGCATCTGCTGCAGGGTCAGTGCCACGGGGTCAGATCCCTTCCAGAACGGTGTCGGCGGTGGTGACGACGGCGCACCGGCCGGCGGCCCAGCGCAGGGCCATGGCGTGTTCCTCGGCCGAGAAGTCCGCCACCGCGTCGGCGACGACGAATGCCTGGATGTCGCGCATCCAGGCGTCGCAGGCGGTCATCAGCACGCCGATGTGGGCGTAGACGCCGGTGACGACGAGCTGGTCACGGCCGAGGACGGCCAGCCGGTCCGCCAGGTCGGTGCGGACGAAGCCGCTGTACTTCCACTTGGTCACGACCTCGTCGTCCGGGCCGGGCGCGACGGCTTCGGCGATCGCCGCGGCCGTGGGGTCGTCCGGCAGGCCGGAGCCCCAGAAGTCCTGTTGCAGGCCGCGTTCCTCCCGGGTCTGCCCGCCCGGCTGGGCGGTGTAGAGGACGGGGATGCCGAGTTGCGCCGCGCGCTTCTTCAGGGCGGCCACGCCCGCCAGGAGTTCCGGGACGGGGGACGCCTCGACGTCGTAGGCGGAGAGGAAGTGGTTCTGCAGGTCGTGCACGAGCAGGACCGCGCGGGCCGGGTCGACCTTCCAGTCGACCCGGTTCGCCGGCAGATCCGCGGCGGCGGGCATGGGGTACGGGGTGATCCTGGGCAGGGCCATGTGGGTGTCTCGTTCAGTCCTGTGCGGGGGCGGACGGCCGGGGAGCGGCCGTTTCGGGGCTGGTGACGGAGGGCTCGGGGGCGGCGGGCCCCGCGCCGCCGTGGGCGGCGGCCCGGAGGTCCTTCTTGGAGATCTTGCCGACCCCGGTCTGCGGGAACGCGGTCACGAACTCGACGCGGTCGGGCACCTTGTAGGCGGCCAGGCCCCGTTCGCGGACGAAGCGTTTGACGGCCACCGGCTTCAGCGGCTCGGCGCCGGCGCGCAGGATGACGTAGGCGCAGGTGCGTTCGCCGAGGTAGGGGTCCGGTTCCCCGACCACGTTGGCGTCGTGGACGGCGGGGTGGGCGAGGATGTGGTTCTCGACCTCCTCCGCGGCGATCTTCTCGCCGCCCCGGTTGATCTGGTCCTTGGCCCGGCCCTCCACGACCAGGTGGCCGGTTCCGGTGCGGCGGACGATGTCGCCGGTGCGGTAGAAGCCGTCCGGGGTGAAGGCGCGGGCGTTGTGCTGGGGCGCGTTCCAGTAGCCGCGGATGGTGTAGGGCCCGCGGGTCAGCAGGTGGCCGGAGCTGCCCGGGGGCAGGTCCTCGTCCGCGTCGTCGACGATGCGGATCTCGTCGTCCGGGGAGATGGGGCGGCCCTGGGTGGTGACGACGGTCTCCTCGGGGTCGTCGAGGCGGGTGTAGTTGACCAGCCCCTCCGCCATGCCGAACACCTGCTGGAGCGTGCAGCCGAGGGCCGGCCGGACCCGCCGTGCGGCCTGCTCGCTGAACTTGGCGCCGCCGACCAGCAGGACGTCCAGGCTGCTCAGGTCGTACGGGGTGGTGGGCGCGGCCTCGGTCCAGATCAGGGCGAGCGGCGGAACGAGACCGGTGATGGTGACGCGTTCCCGTTCGATCAGCGGGAAGGCCGTCTCGGGGCTGGGCCGCGGGCAGAGCACCACCCGGGCTCCCGCGTACAGCGCGCCGAGCGTGCCGGGCGAGGACAGCGGGAAGTTGTGGGCGGCGGGCAGGACGCACAGGTAGACGCTGTGCTCGTCCACCGCGCAGATCTCGTTGGAGCCGCGCAGCGAGTAGATGTAGTCGTCGTGGGTGCGCGGGATCAGCTTGGGGACGCCGGTGCTGCCGCCGGAGAGTTGGAGGAAGGCCAGGTCCCCGGGTTCGGGCCCGTCGAGCGGCACGGGGTCGGTGTGCACCGCGTCCAGCGGCTCGAAGGCGCCCGCGTCCGGTCCGGCGACGAACACGTGGCGCAGGGTGGGGACTTCGGCCCGGACCTTCGCCGCCAGCTCCCGGTAGTCGTAGCCGTCGTGCTCCCCGGCGATCACGTAGGCGGCGGCCCCGGTGAACTCGCAGAAGTAGCCGATCTCCGACTCGCGGTGCGCGGGCAGCGCGAAGACCGGCAGTGCGCCGATCCGGAAGAGGGCGAAGATCACCTCGAAGAACTCGGCGGTGTTGGGGAGTTGCACGACCACCCGGTCGCCCCTGCCGATGCCCCGGGCGAGCAGCCCGGCGGCGAGCCGGTCGGCCCGGACGTCGAGTTCGCCATAGGTCCAGCGGGTGCCGGCGGCCGGGTCGACGATCGCGATGCGGTCGGGGTGGGCGGTGGCGCGCTCGCGCAGCATGGCGCCGAAGGTCTCGCCGCGCCAGTGTCCCGCGGCGCGGTAGCGCTCGGCGTACTCGGCGGGCCAGGTCGGGGTGGGGTGGACGGTCACAGCCGGGCCCCCACGGCGCCGAGGAAGGTGCGGAACTTCGCGGCGGTCTCGGCGGTCTCGGCCTCGGGCTCGGAGGCGGCCACCACCCCGGCGCCGGCGTACAGGCGCAGCGAGGTGGGTTCCGCCTCGGCGCAGCGGATGGTGACGACCCATTCGCCGTCGCCGTCGGCGTTCCCCCAGCCGACCATGCCGGTGAAGAAGCCCCGGTCGAAGCCCTCGCTCTCCCGGATCACCCGGCGGGCGGTGTCGGTGGGGGTGCCGCAGACGGCGGGGGTCGGGTGCAGCGCGCAGGCCAGTTCGAGGGCGGCGGTGTCCGGGGAGCGGAGCCGGCCCGTGACGGTGGTGGACAGGTGCCACATGGTGGCGGTGCGCACCAGGGTGGGCCGGACGGGGACCGTCAGGCCGGTGCAGTACCGGGCGAGGCTCTCCTCCACCGCGTTGACCACGACGGCGTGTTCGTGCAGGTCCTTGGCGGATTCCAGGAGGGCGGCGGCGCGTCGGACGTCCTCGGCGAGGTCGTCGCTGCGCGGTACGGAGCCGGCCAGCGGGTTGGCGACCACGCGGGAGCCCTGCCGGGAGACCAGCAGTTCGGGGCTGGCGCCGAGCAGGGTGCGGTCGGGCCCGGTGGGCAGGGCGAAGGTGTAGCCGGAGGGGTCGCGGCGGGCCAGGCGCTGGAGCATGGCGGCGACGTCGAACGGCTCGGTGGCGTCGATCCGCAGGGTACGGGCGAGCACGACCTTGCTGAACTCGCCCTTCCACATGCGTTCGACGGCGGCGGCGACGGATGCCGCGTACCGCTCGGGCGCCGGTTCCTGGTGGACCGTCATGTCGGCCCGCGAGGGCGGGTCCGCGGGCAGTGCGACCAGCGGGTCGGCGGTCAGCGGCGGCGCGGTGTGCAGGACGGCCGGCACGGCGAGCGCGGCGGGGGCGTCCTGGTCGAAGGGTATGGCGCCCATGACGAGGGGGGCGGTGTGCCCGGCGGCGCGGGCCGCGGCGAGGGCGGCGGCCACCCGCAGGGCCGGCGGGCGCTCGTCGTGCGGCACCTCGCTGTGCACTCCTTCGCCGAGCAGTGTGCGGGTCGGGGTGCCGAGGAAACGGGCGCCCGGGACATAGGAGTTGAGCAGCCCGGTGGCCACGCCCACGGCGGGGTGGTCCGGCTCGGCGAGGGTGTGGGACGCGGCGACTTGTGGTGCCGTCGACACGATGGCTCCGTTTCTCGCACGTCCGGCTGCGGGCGCGGGCGCGCGGTGCGGGGGGTTCGGGGGTGTGTTTCGGTGCGCGGGATGTGCGCGGGGAGGACGGTCAGCGAAGGGTCGCGCCGCCGTCGACGTAGAGCTCCTGCATGGTGATGTGCCGGGCCGCGTCCGAGACCAGGAACAGGACCGCCCCGGCGATGTCGGCCGGGTCGGCGATGCGGCCGAGCGGGATGCCCGTGCGGTACGCGGCCGGGTCGCCGTCGATGACCCGGCGGGGCGCCTCGGGGTCCTGCCACAGCGCGCGTTGCATGGCGGTGTCGGTGGACCCGGGGGCGACCACGTTGCAGCGGACGCCGCTGCGGGCGAGTTCCAGGCCGAGGCATTTGGTGTACATCGCCGAGGCGGCCTTGGACGCGGCGTAGGCGCCCATGTGCACCCGGGGCACGCCGGCGGCGTTGGAGCCGACGGTGACGATGCTGCCGCGGCCGCGGGCCGCCATGCCCGGGGCGACGGCCCGGGCGGTGTGGAAGACCCCGGTGGCGTTCACGGCGAAGGTGGCCGCCCAGTCCTCGTCGGACAGTTCGGCCGCCGGGCCGGGGCGCAGGATGCCCGCCACGTTGACCAGGATGTCCAGCGGGCCGTGCCGGGTGGTGACCGTGTCGGTCACAAGGTCCACGGCCGCGGCGTCGGTGACGTCCATGGCGTACGGGGTGATGGCACCGGGTTTCGACCCGCCGTCGTTTGCGGCGTGTTCGGCCGCGAGCGCCTCGACGCCCTCGGCGCTGCGGTCGGTCGCCGCCACGTGAGCGCCCTGCGCGGCGAGCGCACGGGCGACGGCCGCGCCGATGCCCTGGCCCGCTCCGGTGACCAGGGCACGGCGGCCGGCGAGAATTCCGCTCCCGCCCGGGCCGCCGTCGTGGCTCCCGGTGGTTCGTTCCGCCATGGGCACGGAAGCGTCGGATATGACTTCGGACACGACTGACCCCCATTTCGTAAGGCAAGCCTAACCTTATTTGAGCGAAGTTGACAGCCCCCCGCCGCTCGACCGGCAACCTCGACTTTCTATGGTTAGGCTAACCTCACTTCATGCGCATACGGCATTCCGAGGTCCCTCGCCCCGACGGACAAGAGGGCGGAAACGCAGGGACGTTGACGGCGGGGGCCGAGCGGCCCTCCCCCACCGCCCCCGTGACCGGAACGGAGCGCCGTCCCGCGGCCGAGCCCTCCCGGCGCCGCACCGGACTGGTGATCGCCGGTTTCGCGGCCGCCCTCGTCCTGCTGTGCGGCGTCTCGCTGTGCGTCGGCGCGGGCGAGGTCGGCCCCGGCGGGGCGCTGGACTATCTGCTGAATCGTCACGGTGCCCGCTCGGACAGCCGGCTGGCCCTGGTCATCGGCGATCTGCGGCTGCCCCGCACGCTCACCGCCGTCCTGGTCGGGGCGTCCCTGGGCGTGGCGGGCTGCCTGCTCCAGGCCGTGACCCGCAACCCGCTCGCCGAGACCGGTCTGCTGGGTGTCAACGCGGGCGCCTCGCTCGGTGTGGTGGCCGGCATCGCCCTGCTGGGGCTGAACTCCGGTTACGCCTACCTGGTGTGCGCCTTCGTCGGCGCGGTGGTCGCCAGCGGTCTGGTGCTGCTGATCGCGGGCCGGGGCAACGGCAGTTCCCCCATGCGGCTGGTGCTCGCCGGTTCCGCGCTGGGCGCCACCTTCGGCGGGCTGACCAGTGTGATCCTGGTCAACTCCGCCGAGACCTACGACCGGTTCCGGTTCTGGGTGCTGGGCTCCCTGGCCGGAGTGGACGGATACGGGGAGCTCGGCAGGCTGCTGCCCGTCCTGGTCGTCGGTTTCGTGGTGGCACTGCTGGTGACCCGGCCGCTGTCGGCCCTCGCCCTCGGCGACGACCTCGCCCGCGGCCTCGGCCACCGCCCCTCGGTGATCCGTACGACGGTCGCGGTGGCCGTGACCCTGCTCACCGCGGGCGCGGTCGCGCTGGCCGGCCCCATCTCCTTCCTCGGTCTCCTCGCCGGGTTCCTGGCCCGGGCGCTGGCCGCCACCCGGCCCGCGGCCCGGGTCGTGCTGGCCGGGCTGATCGGCGCCGGCGTGCTGACGGTGGCGGACGTGGCGGCCCGGGTGGTGTCCCGGCCGTTCGAGGCGCCGGTGTCGGTGATCGTGGCGCTGATCGGCGCGCCGGTCCTCATCGGCATCGTGCGCTCGCGGCAGTTGACCGCGATGGGCATGACCGAACCGGCCGCCGACGGCGCCCCCTCCGAGCCGGGCCGGACCCTCGTACCGGCCGGACTCACCGGCGCCCTGCGGAAACTGCGGCCCGCCCGGACCGCCGGAAAGGACGGGGCGGCCGGGAAGGACGGGGCGGCGGAGCCCGGGGCGCTCGCCCCGGGCACGGCGGTCCTGCGTCGCGGCCCGCTCTCCCTGCTGGTGCACCGGCGGCCCGCGCTCGCCGTGCTCGCCCTCGCCGCCCTGGCGGTGGTGGCCGTCGTGCTGTCCGCGTACGCGGGCCAGAGCGACATGGGCGTGGTCCGCACCTTCCGCGCGGTGTTCGGACAGGGCGACCGCTTCGACGTCCTGCTGGTGCAGAAGTTCCGGCTCGGCCGGATCGTCGCCGGGCTGGCCGCCGGTGCGGCCCTGGGGCTCGCCGGCTGTCTGACCCAGACGCTGGCCCGCAACCGGCTCGCCACCCCCGAACTGCTCGGTGTGAACGACGGTGCCACCGCCGCCGTGCTGCTGTCGGTGACGCTCAGCGCCACCGGCACCTTCGGCGACTGGTGGGCCGGGCCGCTCGGGGCGCTGGCCGCCGTGCTCGTCGTCACCGCCGTCTCCGGCGGCCTGGGCACCCGCGGCTACCGGGTGCTCGTCGTCGGGCTCGCGATGTCGGCCCTGGCCTCCGCCGTCACCCAGGTGGTGCTGTCCCGCCGCTCCCTCAACTCGGCCGGTTCGCTGTACGTGTGGACCTCCGGCAGCCTCAACGGGCGCGGCTACTCGGTGGCGGTGCCCGTACTGATCGGGCTCGTCGTCCTCGTCCCGGCGGCCCTCGCGGTGGCGCGGCACCTGGCCGTGCTGCGCTTCGACGACGTGACCGCGACCTCGGTGGGCGTCCACCCGAACCGGGTGCGGCTGGTGTGCATGCTGCTGGCCGTGGCCCTCGCCGGGCTGGCGGTCGGGGTGTGCGGCCCGGTGGCGTTCGTCGCGCTGGCCTCCCCCGTCATCGCCACCCGGCTCGCCGGTCCGCTCAGGGTGCCGCTGGTCGCCTCGATGCTGACCGGGGCGGTGCTGACGGTGGCCGCCGACACCGTGGGGCGGATCGTCTTCTCCGGCTCCGAACTGCCGGTGGGCGTGGTGACCACGGTGCTCGGCGGGCCCTTCCTGCTGTGGGTGCTGCTGGGCCGGTCCGCCGCCACCCGGGTGTGACCGCCGCGCCCGCCCCGGCCTCCGCACGACTCGCACGAAAGGCAGACGAACGTGACCGCTCTCCCCAGCCCCGCCCTGCGGACCCTGCGCGACGGGGTCCGGGCCGGGGTGCCGGGCGCCGAGGAGGCGTTCTGGCTCCGCGCCGGACGGACGGGCACCCCGCTGGTCGAGCCCGACCCCGAGGGCGACCCGGCCCACCGCCTGGTCACCTTCGTCTGGCGGGACGACCCGGCCCGGCCCGCCACGGACGTCCTGCTCCTGGTGCACACCGTCACCGACCGGGACCGGCACGCCGGTGACCTGACCCGGCATCTGATGCGACGCGTCGAGGGCACCTCCGCATGGGCGCTCTCCCACCGGCTGCGCGCCGACCACCGTGCCTCCTACCAGTTCCTGCCCGGTCACGGCACCCGCGAGGAACTGCTGCGCACCGACCGGGCGTCCTGGCGGGCCGCGCTGGACCGGGCCCTGCCCGACCCGCTCGGCCCGGCGCCCCTCCTGCCGTCCCACGGCGGGCGCCGGCCGGCCTCGGTGCTGTCGCTGCCCGACGCCCCGCCGCAGCCGTACGTCGCCGACGACGGCCCCGTGCCGCGCGGGACGTCGACGGAGCACGAGGTCGGCGGCCGCCGGGTGACCGTCCGCCGCCCGGCGGGGCACGGGGCCCCGCAGGCGGTCGTCGTGCTGCTCGACGGCGAGATGTGGGGGCCGGTGCTGGACGCCGGCGGCATGCTCGACCGGATGCACGCCGCCGGATCACTGCCGCCGACCGCGGCGCTGATGGTGGACACGATGAGCGCCCGGATGGACGACCTGAGCTGCAACGGGCCGTTCGTGGACTGGCTGGCGGACACCCTGCTGCCGTGGGCGGAGGCGGAGTTCGGCGCGCCGGTGCGGCCGGGGCGGACCGTGGTGGCCGGGCAGAGCGCGGGCGGGCTGACCGCCGCGTTCGCCGCGTTCCGGCGCCCCGACCGGTTCGGCCTCGCGGTGTCGCAGTCGGGCTCCTTCTGGTGGCCGGACGACGACCCCGACAAGGGTGCGGAGTGGCTCACCCGGCAGTACGCCCGCGAGGAGCGCCGCCCGGTCCGCCTGTGGCTGGAGGTGGGCGTCCAGGAGTGGATGCTCCTCGCGGAGAACCGCCGGCTGCGCAACGTCCTGCGCGCCCGCGGCTACGACGTGACCTACCGGGAGTTCAACGGCGGCCACGACTACGCCTGTTGGCGCGGCGGCCTGGCCGACGCGCTGGTGGACCTGCTGGGCGGCCCGCGCCGGCCGGGGAACGGCTGTTGACCTCGACCGCGGTCGAGGTCGCAGGGTGGTCCGCATGACCACCGACACCGTGCCCGCCACGGACATCGAAGCCATCGAACGGATCGTCGCCGCCGTCGAGCGCACCCAGCGTGCCAAGGACGCGGACGGCTTCCTCGCCCTCTTCCACCCCGACGCCCTCTGGACGACCGCGCACGGCAAGGTCCTGGTCGGCCTCGACGAGATCGCCGCGTTCACGCGCGTCGTGCTGCCGGCAGCGGACTGGGACGGCGAGGTCACCTACGAGGTCGTGCACACGCGGTTCCTGCGGCCCGACGTGGCCGCCGTGAAGATCCGCCAGGTGTACCACGCGCCCGAGGGCGACTCGGAGGGCTCGCCGCTCTACGTCATGACCCGCCGGGACGACGGCCATTGGCTGCTGCACGTCGGCCAGAACACCGAGGTGCGCGCCGGCTGACGTGCCACGGGCGCCCCGCGATCGGCTCGCGGGGCGCCCGTGCGCGAGGCGGCGAGCCGTCAGGGGGCGGCCATCGGCTCCGGGCTCCCGGCTCCGCCGGATGCCCCGTCGTCCAGTGGCGGGGGCTGCGGTGCCGTGCGCGGCAGCCGCAGGGCGAACAGGGCCGCCAGGGCCACCAGGGCGGCCGTGGCCCACACCGCCGTACGGAACGGGCCGGCGTCCATCGTGGTCCCCGCACCGTGCGCGCCGCCGCCGACCAGGGCCGCGCACAGCGCGATGCCGAGGGCGCCGCCCAGGGTGCGGACGATCTGGAAGAGGCCCATCGCCTGGCCCATGTCGGGCGGCGCGATGGTCTCGAACCCGGCGATCTGCACGGTGAGCACGGCCGTTCCGAGCACCAGCCCGATCAGGAACATCAGCGCCCGCACGGCCCAGCTGTTCTCCGCCGTGCCCGGCACCGCGAGCGCGCCGAACACCACGGCGGCCGCCAGCAGCGCGGCCACCACCAGACGGCGGGGGCCGAGCCGGGGCAGCAGCCGGTCCACCGTCTGCGAGGCCAGCATCAGGCCGATCGCCTCGGGGAAGACGCTCAGCCCGGCGTCCAGCGCGGAGCCGCCCAGGGCGGCCTGGAACAGCAGCGGGACGACGAACAGCACGCCCATCAGCCCGGCCGCGGTCAGCGCGGCCAGCGCGGCGGCCGTCCCGTAGTACCGGTCGCCGAACAGCCGCAACCCCAACAGGGGTGCCGGGGCCCGGTGTTGCTGGATGACGGTCGCCACCAGCAGCACCGCGCCCAGTACCGCGCCCAGCACGACCGACGGGTCGGACCAGCCGTGCGCCGGTCCGAAGCCGAGCGCGTAGGTGAGCAGGCCGAGGGCGGGCGTGGCGAGCCAGAAGCCCGCCCGGTCGAACCGCCCGGCGGTGCCCTCGACGTGTTCGCGCAGCCCGATCGCGCCGAGCAGTACGGCGGCCACGCCGACCGGCACGTTGACGAAGAACAGCCAGTGCCAGGAGAGGTGTTCGGTGAGCAGTCCGCCGAGCGGCGGGCCGAGGGCGGGCATCAGGGCCGTCGGCACGATCAGCACCTTCGACAGTTTGGCCCGCTCCGGCGGGGCGAACGCCCGGAACAGCAGCGTCATCCCCACCGGGGTCAGCAGTCCGCCCGCCAGTCCCTGCAACGCGCGCGCCACGACCAGGACCGGCAGGTTCCAGGCCAGCCCGCACAGCGCGGAGGCCGCGGTGAAGACGGCCAGCGAACCGAGGAAGACCCGTTTGGTGCCGTACCGGTCGCCGAGCCAGCCGGCCACCGGCAGGGCGAGCGCCAGGGCGACCAGGAACGCCGTCTCGACGGTGTTGGCGGCCTGGACGGGCCGGTCGAAGTCCTCGGCGATGGTGTAGAGGGCCGGGTTGACGATGGTCGAGTCCAGGCCGTTCATGCACATCGCGGCCACGTAGACCAGGACCACGGCGAGCCGGGGGCGGATGCGCGGCACCGGCAGCCATCCGCCCCTCCTGGTACGGGATTCGGGTGCGGTCACCGGGACAGCAGCCCGGTGTCGTGCGCGGTGATCCGGTCCAGCGCCTCCTGGCGCCGGCACGGCCCGTGGACCGCCGTCCAGCCGGCCGGCACGTCGGCGAACTCGGGCCACAGCGAGTACTGGCGCTGTTCGTTGACGAGGACGAGGAAGGCGTCGGCCCCGCCGTCGGCGTCGAAGGGGTTGACGGGTGCGTCGCTGTTCACGGCCATCGGGGGTGTCACTTCTCCAGGTCGGTCAGGCGGTCGGCGACCACGCGGGCGATGTGCGCGATCGGTTCGGGCAGGGTCATGTCCTTGTGCGAGCAGGCGACGTCCGTGTTGTCGATGCGCCCGCTCACGTACGGCGCCCAGGTGTCCGGGGTGAGGGTGTCGTCGATGGTGTCGACGGTCGCGCGGAAGAACAGCACGTCGGCGTCGAGGCGCCGGTGGTCGAAGCCCCGGACGAGGTGGTTGGTGTTGAGGTAGATCCCGGCCAGCGACTCCAGCGTGCCGGTGGACAGCGCGGCCAGCGGGCTGCCCTCGCGCTGGAGCACCTCGATCACGTGGTCGGTGGTGAGCGGCTTGCCCTCCATCGCGTCGGGGCCGTGGCCGCCCATCGCCAGCAGGGACTCCATGGCCTCGGCGTGGTCGGGCACGGGCAGGTCGCGGAAGCCCTCGGCCGGGTAGGCGTCGAGGATCGCGAGGAGTCCGACCTCCTCGCCCAGGTCCTGGAGCCGGGTGGCCATGGCGTGCGCGATGATGCCGCCGGTGGACCAGCCGAGCAGGCGGTACGGCCCCGCCGGCTGCACCTCCCGCATCCGGCTCACGTAGTGCGCGGCCAGCTCCTCCAGGGAGGCGGGCAGCGGCTCGTCGGCGGTGGCGGGGCCGACGCCCTGCGCCTGGAGGCCGTAGATCGGCACGTCGGCGGGCAGGTGGCGGATGAGTCCGGCGTAGCACCAGCTCAGTCCGCCCGCCGGGTGGACGCAGTACAGGGGGGCGCGGTCGCCGTCGCGGGCGGGCCTGAGCGGCAGCAGGACGTCCAGCGGGTCGTCGTGGCCCGCGCCGTCCCCGGCCGCGTCCAGGGCGGCGCCCAGGGCGGCGACCGTGGGCGAGCGGAAGACGGTGCCGATGGAGACCTCGGTGCCCAGGGCCGCCGTGACGCGGGCGGCCAGCCGGACGGCGAGCAGCGAATGGCCGCCCAGGTCGAAGAAGTTGTCGTCGACGCCGACCCGGTCCGCCCCGAGCACCTCGGCGAACAGCGCGCACAGCTGCTCCTCGCGCGGACCGCGCGGGGCTCGGCCGCGGGCGTCGCCCGCGGGGCGGCCGGGCGCGGGCAGCGCCTTGCGGTCCAGCTTGCCGTTGCCGGTCAGCGGCAGCCGCGCCAGCTCGATCACGGCGGACGGGACCATGTGCGCGGGCAGTTCGCGGGCCGCGTGCTCGCGCAGCCGCGCCGTCAGGTCCGGGTCGGCCCCGGTGCCGGCGGCGGGTACGGCGTAGGCGACGAGCCGCTTGTCGCCGGGGGTGTCCTCGCGGACCACCACGGCCGCGTCGGCGACTTCCGGGCGGGCGGCCAGGACGGCCTCGATCTCGCCGAGTTCGATGCGGAAGCCGCGGATCTTGACCTGGTGGTCGGCGCGGCCGAAGTACTCCAGGGTGCCGTCGGCGCGCCGGCGGGCCAGGTCGCCGGAGCGGTACATGCGGGTGCCGCTCTCGCCGAACAGGTGGGCGTGCGGGTCGGCGACGAAGCGGGTCGCGGTGAGGCCGGGCCGGCCGAGGTAGCCGGCCGCCACGCCCTGTCCGGCGACGTACATCTCCCCCGTGACGCCGGGCGGCACCGGCTGGAGCCGTTCGTCGAGGACGTAGACGCGCAGGTCGGGGATGTTGACGCCGATGGTGGACGAGGTGGCACCGGCGGCGGTGGCGCGGTCGAGGGGGAAGTGCGTGACGTGCACGGTGGTCTCGGTGATGCCGTACATGTTCACCAGGACCGGCGCGTCGTCGGCGTGCCGGGCGTACCAGTCGTCGAGGCGGCCCAGTTCCAGTGCCTCTCCGCCGAACACCACGTAGCGCAGGGCGAGTTCGCCTGCGGGGTGTTCCCGGTCGGCGGCGGCGAGCTGGTAGAAGGCGGAGGGCGTCTGGTTGAGGACGGTCACCCGCTGCGCGGCGAGCAGCCGCCGGAAGGCGTGCGGGTCGCGGCTGGTCAGGTGCGGTACGACGACGACCTTGCCGCCGTACAGCAGCGCGCCCCACAGCTCCCAGACGGAGAAGTCGAAGGCGTAGGAGTGGAACAGCGTCCACGCGTCGTCCGGGCCGAAGCCGAACCAGTGGTCGGTGGCGGTGAACAGCCGGGTGACGTTGTGGTGGGTGACCACGACGCCCTTGGGGCG
This sequence comes from Streptomyces sp. NPDC002669, assembly GCF_042889165.1. Lineage (NCBI taxonomy): Bacteria > Bacillati > Actinomycetota > Actinomycetes > Kitasatosporales > Streptomycetaceae > Streptomyces > Streptomyces sp. NPDC002669. The sequence continues at coordinate 87,063 of NZ_JBIAQQ010000001.1, forward strand.
GCCGGTGGACCCGGAGGTGTAGATGATGTACGCCGGGTCGTGCGGGGTCAGCGGGCGGACCCGTTCCGCCTGGGCGAGCGGGCCGGTGGCGTGTGCGGTGGTGTCGCCGTCGACGGTGACGACCGGCAGGTCGTGCCCGGGCAGCCGGGGCACGGTGGCGGTGTCGGTGACGACGGCCGCGGGGCGGGCGTCGGCCAGCATGTACGCCAGCCGGTCGGCCGGGTAGTCGGGGTCCAGCGGCAGGTAGGCGGCGCCGGCGAGGGAGACCGCGAGCAGGCCGGTGACCAGTTCGGCGGAGCGCGGCAGCGCGAGGGCGACGACGGAGCCGGGGCCGATGGAGCGGGCGGCGAGCAGCCGGGCCAGGCGGTGGGCGCGGGCGGAGAGTTCGGCGTAGGTGAGGGTGGTGCCCTCGTGGCTGACGGCGATCCGGTCGGGGTGGCGGCGGGCGGCCTCCTCGTAACGGTCGGCGAGGGTGGCCGGGGCGGCGGGGGCGGCGGGCAGCGGCTGGGCGTTGCCGTCGACCAGGGCGCTGCGGCGCTCGTCGCCGCTCAGCAGCGGCAGCAGGCCGAGGGGGGTGTCGGGGGCCTCGGCGGCGGCGGTGAGCAGCCGGGCGAGGCGGTCGGCGAGGGCCTGGGCGGTGGGGCGGTCGAACAGGTCGGTGCGGAATTCCAGGAAGCCGCCGATGCCGCCGCCGGCCAGTTCGCCGGCGTTGAGGGTGAGGTCGAACTTGGCGGTGCCGGAGGTCATGGTGGACAGCCGGGCGGTGGCGCCGGGGCCCAGCGGGAAGGCGGCGTCCGGCACCGACTGCCAGGCCAGCATGGTCTGGAAGAGGGGGTGGCGGGCGAGGGAGCGGGCCGGGTTGAGCGCCTCGACGAGGTGGTCGAAGGGCAGCGCGTCGTGCTCGAAGGCGGCCAGGGTGCCGGTCCGTACCCGTTCCAGCAGTTCCCGGAAGGTGGGGTCGCCGGAGGTGTCGGTGCGGAGCACGACGGTGTTGGTGAAGAAGCCGACGAGGGCGGCGGTGGCGTCGTCGTCGCGTCCGGCGACGGGGGTGCCGAGCGGGATGTCGGTGCCGCAGCCGTGCCGGGTGAGCAGAGCGGCCAGGCCCGCCTGGACGGTCATGAAGACGCTGGCGCCGGTGGTGCGGGCGAGGGCGGCGAGGGCCGTGTGCGCGCCGGTGTCCAGGGCGAACGGGACGGTGTCGCCGTCGGTGGTGGCGACGGCCGGGCGGGGCCGGTCGGTGGGCAGGTCGAGCTGGTCGGGCAGCCCGGCCAGGGTCCGCTTCCAGTGGTCGAGCTGGGCGGTGGCGAGCGGGGTGGGCCGGTCGGGGGTGCCGAGCCGGCGCCGCTGCCAGGCGGCGTGGTCGGCGTACTGCACGGCCAGCGGGGCGAACTGCGGTGCGTGTCCGGCGAGTCGGGCCCGGTAGGCGGTGGCGAGGTCGTCGGCCAGCGGGGTGGTGGAGGCGCCGTCGCCGGCGATGTGGTGCAGCACCAGCAGCAGGGTGTGCCGGTCGCCGACCTCGGTGAACAGGGTGGCGCGCAGCGGGATCTCGTGGGCCAGGTCGAAGGCGTGGCGGGCGGCGGCCGTCAGGTCCTCGCCGTCGGCGGCGCGGTGCGGACGGGGCCGGGCCGCCGGGTCGTCGGGGGCCAGGACGTGCTGCCGGGGCAGGCTGTCCGGGCCGTCCTCGTGGACCGGATAGATCGTCCGCAGAGTTTCATGACGCGCCGTCAGGTCGGCGAGGGCGGCGGTGAGCGCGGCCTCGTCCAGGGTTCCCTCGACGGTGAGGACGAGCGGGATGTTGTACGTCGGGGAGGGCCCCTCCAGCCGGTGCAGGAACCACAGCCGCTGCTGGGCCGGGGACAGTGGCAGTTCGCCGGTGCGGGGCACCGGGGTCAGCGGTACCTCGTCGACGGGGGCGCCGGTGTGACGGGCGCGGACCAGGGCGGCGAGGGCGGCCGGAGTGGGCTCGCGGAACACGTCGGCGACGGAGACCGGCACGTCGAAGGTCTCCCGCAGCCGGGCGGCGAGCCGGGCCGCGAGCAGCGAGTGGCCGCCCAGGTCGAAGAAGGAGGCGTCGGGCGCGGCCTGGTCCGCCCGGCCGAGCAGGTCGGCGAAGAGTCCGCGGACGATGTCGGTGTGCGGGTCGGCGGGGCGGGTGCCGGCGGCCGGGTCGGCGGTGGCGGCGAGCGGTGCGGGGTCGGGCAGCGCGCGGTGGTCGAGCTTGTCGTTGGCGGTGCGCGGCAGCGCGTCGAGCAGGATGACCGCGGCCGGGACCATGTGCGCGGGCAGCTCGGCGGCGAGGTGGTCGCGCAGGGCTGCCGGGTCGGCGGAGGTGCCGGGGCGCGGGACGGCGTAGGCGAGCAGCCGCTTGCCGCCGGCCGCCTCGCGGGCGATGACGGCGGCCGCGGCGACGGACGGGTGGGCGGCCAGGACGGCCTGGATCTCGCCGAGTTCGATGCGGAAGCCGCGGATCTTGACCTGGTCGTCGGTGCGGCCGAGGAATTCGACGGTGCCGTCGGGGCGGCGGCGCACCAGGTCCCCGGTGCGGTACATCCGGCCGCCGGCGTCGCCGTGCAGGGCGCCGTAGGGGTCGGCGACGAAGCGTTCGGCCGTCAGGTCGGGACGTCCGAGATAGCCGCGCGCCAGGCAGGCACCGGCGACGTACAGCTCGCCGGGCACGTGGTCGGGGGCGGGGCGCAGGGCGGTGTCGAGCACGTAGAGGCGGGTCCCGCGCACCGGGCTGCCCTCGGATCCGGGGCCGGTCCAGTGGCAGGCGTCGACGGTGGTCTCGGTGGGGCCGTACAGGTTGAGCGGGTGGACGCCGTCGGTGGTGGCGAGGCGGTGCCACAGCGGTGCGGGGACGGGTTCGCCGCCGACGACGAGGACGGCGGGCCGGTGGTGGCCCTCGGCGAGCAGCCCCTCGGCGAGGAGTGCCTCGGCGTACGAGGGGGTGATGTCCAGGTAGTCGACGAGGTGGGTGTCGACGTGGGCGGTGAGGGCGGCCGGGTCGCGGTAGGTGGCGTCGTCGAGCAGGTGCAGTTCGTGGCCGTGGACCATCCACAGCACCGGGTCCCAGGAGGCGTCGAAGGCGAAGGAGGCGCTGTGGGCGACCTTGAGCCGGGTGCGGCCGGTGCGGGCGACGGCGGGGGCGATGTGGTCGGTGCCGTGTCCGGCGTACAGGTTGGCGAGGGAGGCGTGGGTGACGACCACGCCCTTGGGGCGGCCGGTGGAGCCGGAGGTGTGGATGATGTAGGCCGCGTCGGTGGGCGCGGGGGTGGCGGCGGGGCGGTCGGCGGGTGCCTCGCGAAGGGCCCGGACGGTTCCGGGGGCGTCGAGGTCGATCACGGGCAGGCCGTGTTCGGGGAGCCGGGCCAGGGCCTCGGTGGTGCCCAGGACGCAGACCGGACGGGCGTCCTCCAGCACGGCGAGGGTACGGGCGGGCGGGTGGCCGAGGTCGAGGGGCTGGCAGACGCCGCCCGCCTTGAGGACCGCGAGCAGGGCGGTGATCATGCCGGTGGAGCGGGGCAGGGCGAGCGCGACGGGGGTCTCGGGGCCGACGCCGTGCGCGGCAAGGTGGTGGGAGAGCCGGTCGGCGGCGGCGTCCAGTTCGGCGAAGGTGAGGGTCTCCGTGCCGCAGCGGACGGCGGTCTCGTCGGGGGTGCGGGCGGCCTGTGCGGCGAACTCCTCGGGGACGGTGGTGGTGCGGGGTTCCTCGGAGCGGCCCGCGGTCACCCGGCGTATCGCGTCCTCGTCGAGCAGGTCGAGGGTGGCGACGGGGCGGTGCGGGTCGGTGAGCAGCAGCGCGGCCAGGTTGTCGAGGCAGCGCAGGAGCGTGGCGCCGTGCCGGTCGGTGTCGGCGGCGGTGTAGCGGTCGGCGGCGGCCTCCAGCACCAGGGCGAGGGTGCCGTCCGGGCCGGGCCAGGCGCCGACGGCGAGGTCCTCGACCGGGCCCGCGGCGAGGTTGCGGACGGTGCCGGACGGTCCACCGAGGTCGAGCGGGGCACCGTCGTGGGGCTTGATGTTGACCATCGGTCCGGTCAGCGGTGCGGTGGGGGCGGTCAGCCCCAGGTCGCGGCGCAGGTCGGCCTGCGGGTAGCGCTGGTGGCGGCGGACCTGGCGGATCTCCAGCACGACGCGGCGCAACAGTTCGGCCGCGGTGTCGCCGGGGCGGACGGCGAGGCGCAGCGGGAGGACGTTCACGGTCATCGCGGGGGTGCGCAGCGCGGCGGGGCTGCGGCGGTTGGTCACGGGCAGGCCGAGGACGACGTCGCGGGCGCCGGTGAGCCGGTGCAGGTGGACGGCGGTGGCGGCGACGACCAGTTCGGCCCAGGTGGCCCGGACGGCTCCGGCGGCGCGGGTGACCGTGTCGGCGGGCAGTCGGGCGGCGTACCGTCGCGGCCGGGCCGCCGGGGCGGTGCCCCGGCCGGGTCCGGCGGGCGGGGCGAGCGTGACGGGGACGGCGCCGGCCATCCGTCCGGTCCAGAACTCCCGGTCGGCGGCGTACTGTTCGCCGTTCAGGTACGCCTGTTCCTCCGCGACGAGTTCGCGCAGCGGGGCAAACCGGCACTCCGGTGCCTCCTGCTCGCCGGCCGCGTACAGTTCGGCGACCCGGTTGCCGATGAGCGTCAGGGCGTAGGCGTCGACGGCCAGGTGGTGGATGCGCTGGTACCACCGGTACGAGGTGTCGCCGACGCGCAGCAGGGCCTGGGTCATCAGGCCCTCCGGCGCGTCGAGGTCGGCGGGCCGGGACAGGTCGGCGTCGATCCAGCGCCCGGCCTCCTCCTCGGGCGCCCCGTGGCCGCGCAGGTCGATCCGGTGCAGCCGGAGGGCGTGGGCCGGGTCGGGGTACTGGGCGGGGGCGCCGTCCGTCTCGGTGATCCGCAGCCGCAGGGTGTCGGCCTCGGCGACGGTGCGGCGCAGCGCGCGCTCGAAGCGTTCCTCGTCGAGGGCTCCGTCGATCTCCACGACGTCGGCGGTGTGGAACTCGGTGCCACCCGGGGCGAGCTGTTGGGCGTAGTGGATGCCGCTCTGCGCGGTGAGCAGGGGGAACGACTCCGGACGCTCGTTCATCTGGGGACAACTCCTCGGTTGTGAAAGCCGTGCCGCGCAGCGGGCCGCCAATGACTTAGGCAAGCCTAAGCTAAATACTTGCACGGCAGGTCCGCGGGTGAACTTCACGGCGCGGACCGTGCGACCGCACCCACCGGAGGAGGAACCGATGACCGACCCGCATGGCCACGCCGCACCCGCCCCCCGGGACGTCAAGTCCCGCATACGCGAGGGGATCGAGCAGGAGGGCGACGCCCTGCTCGGCCTCAGCCGCCGCATCCACGGCCACCCCGAGACGGCGTTCGACGAGCACCGGGCGGCCGCCTGGTGCGCCGAACTGCTGGGCGCGCGGGGCTTCGCGGTGACCGCCCCGGCGTACGGGCTGGACACCGCGTTCGAGGCCACCGCGGGCAGCGGCCCGCTCACGGTCGCGGTGGTCTGCGAGTACGACGCCCTGCCCGGCCTCGGGCACGCCTGCGGCCACAACCTCATCGCCGCCGCCGGGATCGGCGCCGCGCTGGGCCTCGCCCCGCTGGCGGACGAACTCGGCCTGCGCGTACGGGTGCTGGGCACCCCGGCGGAGGAACGCGGCGCGGGCAAGGAGCTGATGCTCCGCGAGGGCGCGTTCGACGGCGTCGACGCCGCCATGATGGTGCACCCGTGCCCGTTCGAGGTCGCCGACTTCCGGTCCTTCGCGCTGGGCACCCTGTCGGTGACGTACACCGGCCGGTCCGCGCACCCGAGCCTGAATCCGCACGAGGGCCGCAACGCCGCCGACGCGCTGACCGTGGCCCAGGTGGCCATCGGCCTGCTGCGCCAGCAACTGCCGCCGCAGTGGCGGGTGCACGGCATCACCACGGAGGCGGGCAGCTCCCCCAACGCGATCCCGGACCGGACCCGCGCCGAGTACGAACTGCGCGCGCTGGCCGCCGAGGACCTGACGGAGCTGCGCGAACGGGTGGAGGCGTGTTTCCGGGCGGGCGCGCTGGCGACCGGGTGCGAGGTGACCCTGGAGCGTCCCGAGCCCGACTACCTGGACTTCCGGGGCGATCCGGAGCTGATCCGGCTGTGGACGGCCAACGCCCGCGCGCTCGGCCGTCCGGAGCCCGTGGAGCGGGCCCCGTTCGCCTGCACGGACATGGGCAACGTCTCGCACGCGGTGCCCGCCATCCATCCGGTGCTCGACATCAGCGGCGGGGCCTGCGGCCCGCACGAGGCCGCCTTCGCCGAGGCCGCGCTCTCGCCCGCGGCCGAACGGGCGGTGCTGGACGGGGCGACGGCGATGGCGTGGACGGCCGCGGACCTCGCCGGGGCTCGCCGCGACGCCTGAGGCACGCCGGACGCGGGCCGGCCGCACGGCGAGTACGGCCGGCCCGCACCGGCATGACACGGCGTCAGGAGCCGTTCAGGGCCTTGGTGATGTCCTTGACGACCTCGTCGGCGGCGAGCGGGCCGCCGCGGGTCGACCAGACGGAGCCGTTCACCGTCACCACGTGACCCTCCTTGACCGCGTTCAGTTCCTTGTACGCGGCCTTGGACTGCACCTCCTTGAGCGCCTGCTCGCCGTCGGAGGTGAGGGTCGACAGGAACAGCCAGTCGCCGTCGATCTCGTTGATCTTCTCCAGGCTCAGCGACGGCGTGTGCGCGTTGCCGTCCTTGTTCTGCGTCCCGGGCCGCTTCAGGCCCATCTCCAGCGCGATGCCGCTGGCGAACTGCTTGTTCTCCATCCAGCTGGGCCCGTCCGGGTTCCAGCGGACGATGGAGACCTCGGCGCCCTTGTTCCCGCCGAGCTTCTCGCCCGCGGCCTTGGCGGCGCTCTCGTGCTCGGAGATGACCTTGTTGGCCACGTCGAGCTTGTTCAGGGCGTTGCCGATGCCGCGCAGCGACAGCTTCCAGTCGTCGGTCGGCGCCATGGTGACGAGGGTGGCGGGGGTGATCTCGCGCAGCTGCTCGAGAACCTGCTCGTCCTGCATGTCACCGGCGAGGATCAGGTCGGGCTTGGCGGCGACGACCTTGTCCATGACCGGCTGGAGCAGGTTGCCGACGATGTCGATGCCCTCGACCTTGTCGGCGAGGTAGGCCGGCGGCTTGTTCAGGCCCTGGCCGTTGGTGATGCCGACCGGCTTCACGCCGAGCGCGAGCACCGCGTCGAGCTCCTCCTGAGTGAGGGTCACGATCCGCTTGGGATCGGCCGGGACCTCGACGGCGCGGCCGGTGGCGTCCTTCACGGTACGGGTGGCCGATGCCCCGGAACCCTTGTCCGAGGACCCCTTGGCGTCCTTGTCGCCGGAGTCCGCACCGCAACCGGTCACGAGGAGCGCGGCCGCACCGATCGCGGCGGCGACCCGGGCCGCGCGACGCGGCAGGAGCAGGGAGGAACGGCTGGACAGGGTCATGGGAACTCCACGGTTCACGGAAACGTACGAACTGCGCGGAGGGCAGGCCGATGGCTCGCAGCCGCCTCAACACCCCCGCCGCAATGACTAAGGTTAGCCTTACCTCAGGCCCATCGAGCAAGGGGCTCTCGTCATTTCGAAAGGGCGGTCCAGATGGAACTGCGCACCGAGCAGCTCATTGCCGGATATTCCGGACGTACGGTCGTCGACCGCGTCGACGTGACGGCACCTTCGGGCCATGTGGTCGCGATCGTCGGGCCGAACGGCTGTGGGAAGTCGACCCTGTTGCGCTCGATGGCCCGGCTGCACGCCCCGGAGTCGGGCCGGGTGCTGGTCGACGGCGAGGACGTGTGGCGGATGCGGCAGCGGGAGGCCGCGCACCGCATCGCCCTGCTCCCCCAGGCCCCGCAGGCGCCGGAGGCGGTCACGGTGGCGGGCCTGGTCCGTTACGGACGCCACCCGCACCAGGGCCTGTTCCGCCAGTGGTCCCGCGACGACGAACGGGCGGTCGAGCGCGCCCTGACCGCCACCGGGACCGCCGCCCTGGCCGACCGCCGGGTCGAGGAACTCTCCGGCGGTCAGCGGCAGCGGTGCTGGCTGGCCATGGCACTGGCCCAGGAGACCCCGGTCCTGCTGCTCGACGAACCGACCAGCGCGCTCGACATCGGGCACGCCGTCGAGGTCCTGGACCTGGTGCGGCGGATCGCCGCCGACGGCCGCACCGTCGTCATGGTCGTCCACGACCTCGCCGCCGCCGCCCGGTACGCCGACACGCTGATCGCCATGCGGGACGGCCGGGTCCTCGCCTGCGGCGCCCCGCGCGAGACCATCGACGCCGCGCTGGTGAGGGAGTTGTACGGCGTGGAGGCCGAGATCCTGACGGCCTCGTCGGACGGATCGCCGGTGGTGGTACCGCTGGCGACCCCGGCCCCCGTCCCCGCCTGACCGGGCGACACCGCCCGCCGCACCGCGTCCGCGGCGGCGTGCGCGACCGGCGGCGGGCGGACCGGGTGTGCGGGGCCCCGAGGGCTCCGGGCACACTCTGTATGTCGCGTTACCGCCAGCAAAGGGATGATCCACGCATGATTACGCTCAAGAAGGAAGACGGCCCGGCGGACCTGGACGGGGTGACCCATCTGTCCATAGGGGTGTCCTGGGACCCCACCGCCGGGAGCAGCGGCGGGATGATGGGGATGCTGCGCCGCAAGTCCGGAACGGACCTGGACCTGATCGCCATCGCGATGCAGGGCGCGGACCCGGTGCGTCTGGCGGGCCTCGACTCCCTCGACCCGATGGGCAACGGCTCGCTGCTCCACAGCGGCGACAACCAGACCGGGCGCGGGGACGGCGACGACGAGACGGTGACGGTCGAGTTCGCGCGCCTGCCGGAGAACATCACGTCGATCGTGTTCGTCGCCGCCGCGTACAAGCGGGGCAGCTCCTTCCAGAAGGCGCGCAACATCAGCTTCAAGGTGTACGACGCGACGGGCGGCAGCTCCCAGCAGGTCGCCGACATCTGGCCGAGCCTGCTCACCACGGACAACGGCTGCGCGGTGGCCAAGGCCATGCGGGTCGGCAACGCCTGGAAGCTCGAAGTGATCAACACCACGGGGAAGATCAAGCAGGGCAGCGAGCACGCGCTGATGCGTTTCGCCATCAGCAAGTAGCCCCGGCCGGCCCACGCGTCCGGCGGCGGACGGTCTACGGCCCCGCGTCGCGGTTCCCCCGGCGGCGGACGGCGAACGCGAGGGCCGCCGCGTACAGCCCGAGCACCGCCACGAGCAGCGGGTAGTAGAGGGCGGGCAGCGCCGTCATGCCCAGGGGCGGGCCGAGCGGGGAGAGCGGCAGCAGCAGCCCGGTGACGGCGAGTCCGGCCGCCGCCCTGCCGACCGGGCTGCCGCCGCGGCCCCCGGCGGTGCGGCGGCCGGTCCGCAGGAGCACCATCACCAGGGCCTGGGTGAGCAGGTTCTCGGTGAACCAGCCCGAGTGGAACACCGCCTCGTCGTCCGCGCCCCCGGGCCCGTACAGGGCGAGGGCGAGCACCCCGAAGGTGGCCAGGTCGGCGACGGCGTTGAGCGCCCCGAAACCGGTGATGAAGCGGAGCAGGTCCCGCGGGCGCAGCGCCGTCGGGCCCCTGAGCGCGGCGGGTGCGGGCCGGTCGTAGGAGAAGGTGAGCTGGGCGGCGTCGAAGCACAGGTTCTGGACGAGGGCCTGGGCCGGGAGCATCGGCAGGAAGGGCAGCAGGAGCCCGGCGAAGAGCATGGCGATGACGTTGCCGAGGTTCGAGGACAGCGTGATGCGCAGGTACGTCGCGATGGTGACGCTGCTGTGCCGGCCCGCCGTGATCGCGTGGGCGATCGCGGTCAGGTCCTTGCCGCGGCCGGCGAGGACCACGTCGGCGCTCTCGCGGACCATGTCGACGGCGTCGCGCGGGCAGATCCCGACGTCGGCCGCGTGCAGCGCGGGCAGGTCGTTGACGCCGTCCCCGAGGAACCCCGCGGTGCGGCCCGCGGTCCGCAGCGTGGTGACGATGCGGGCCTTGTGCTCGGGGGTGCAGCGGGCGAAGACGGTGGTGCGGGCGGCGAGCCCGGCCAGTTCGGAGTCGGTGAGCCCGTCGATGCGGTCGGCCGTGCACACCTCCCCGGGGTCCAGCCCCAGGTCCCGGCAGGCGCGGGCCGCAGTGGCCGGGTGGTCGCCGGTGAGCACCTTGACCGTGACGCCGCGGTCGGCGAGGACGCGCAGGGCGCCGGCGGCGGAGGGGACGAGTTCCTCGCGCAGGGCGACGAAGCCGACGAAGGTCAGGCCGCGTTCGTCGGCGGGGGTGTACGGGCGGTGCCGGGCGGGGCGTTCGGCGCCGGCGACCGCCAGGAGCCGCAGCCCGTCGTCCGCCCGGTCCGCGGCGAGCCGGAGCAGCCGCCGGCGCCGGTCCCCGTCGAGGGCGCACCGCTCCAGCACGCTCTCGACGGCGCCCTTGACCACGAGCAGGTCCGTGCCGAGCCGGCCCGGCACGCGCACCACGGCGGTGGACAGGCGACGGGCCGGGTCGAAGGGCACGGCCGCGACCCCGTCGTGGACCTGCGCGTCGGCCGTGTCGGCCGCGTCGAGGATCGCCTCGTCCAGGGCGTCGGGGACGGGCAGGTCGGCGAGTTGGAGCGTCCACCAGGCGTTCACGGCGGCCCAGTGCAGGACCTCGGGGTCGTCCCGCCCCTCGGCGTCCAGGCCGCGCACCACGACGGGGCGGTCCCGGGTGAGCGTGCCCGTCTTGTCCAGGCACAGCACGTCGACCGCGCCCAGGTCGTGCAGCGCGGGCAGCCGTCTGACGATCACGCCGTGGGAGCGGGCGAGGAGCGACGCGCCGCGGGCCAGGCAGGTGGTGACGACGACCGGCAGCATCTCCGGGGTGAGCCCCACCGCCACCGCCACCGCGAAGGGCAGCGTCTCCAGGCCCCGGCCGCGCAGGGCGGCGTTCGCCATCAGCACCAGCGGCGGCGTCACCAGCATGAACCGGATGAGGGTCCAGGAGATGCCGTGCACGGAACGGTCGAAGGCGCTCGGGCCGCGCGGGTGCACGAAGTCGTGCGCGGCGGCGAACCGGGTGCGCGCCCCGGTCGCCACGACCACCGCGGTGCCACTGCCCGACATGACGCTGCTGCCCTGGAAGCACGACTGCGGCTCGCCGAACGGCCCGCGCTCCGGCACTCCGCTCCCGGACCCGCCCGGCGCGTCGACGGGGTACTTGGCGACCGGGGCCGACTCGCCGGTCAGCGCCGCCTGGTTCACGCTCAGGCTGTTCGCGCGCAACAGCCGTACGTCGGCGGGGACGAGGTCCCCGGGGCCGAGCCGGACCACGTCCCCGGGCACCAGTTGGTCGACGGGGATCTCGCGGGGCACCGGGTCCGCGTCCCGCCCCGTGCGGCGCACCACGGTGGCGGTGGTCGCCACCAGCTCCCGCAGTCCCGCCATCGACCGGTCGGCCCGGTGCTCCCCGGCCGACCGCAGCACGCAGCTGACCACCACGAGCACGGTGATCACACAGGCCGGGCCCCAGGCCGCGACGGCCGCGGACACCAGCCCGAGGCAGAGCAGCACTGCGGTGAACGGGTCGCGGAGACTGTGCAGGAACCGGCCGGGCCACGACACCGTCCGCCGGGCGGGCAGGGTGTTCTCGCCGTACCCGGCCAGGCGTGCCTCGGCCTCCTCGTCCGTCAGGCCGTGGGGCCCGCTGTCCAGTGTGCGCAGCACCTGGAGCGAGGTGGGGCCCGCCGGGGCGCCGCCGGCCCCGGGTGCTCCGGCCGGTGCCGGAAGGGTCCGCGACGGGAACGGCAGCACCAGGCCCCGCCCTCCGGTCGCGGAGGTCTCAGGCACCGGTTCGGCGGAGTGTGCGCGACTGCGTGGAGGCGGCGCGTGCGGCCAGCCGGCCGACCATCATCCGCACCACGGCCACCACGTCGGGGTCGTCCACGAAGTACACCATCCGTCGGCCGTCGCGGCTGGAGCGGACCAGCCCCGCGAGCTTCAGCTTCGTCAGATGCTGGCTGACGGCGGGCAGTGCGCCGCCCACCCGCTCCGCGAGCCCGGTCACGTCGCTCTCGCCCTGGGCCAGCGCCCACACGATGTGCAGCCGGGCCGGGGACGCCAGCAGTCCGAAGGACGCGGCAGCCTCCGCGAGCACCTCGGCAGGCGGGTCCTCGAAGCCGTCGACGTCCGTCTCCACCGTCGCCCCTTCCTCTTCCCGGATCGTTTGCGGGCCCAAGTCTAGGCAGTCTCCGAGGACTGCCGTCCGGCCGCACGGGGACACGGTGAGGACGTGGAGCAACCACCCCCGCCCGCCCCGCGTCCTCACCATCGTCCGTACAGTTGCGCAACCATGCAATGCACTCGCCGACCGGGGCCGTTCCCGCCCCGGTGCGGCCCGATGAGGGGAATGACGAACGTGGGCATCATCAGCTGGATCATCCTCGGCCTCGTCGCCGGAGTCATCGCCAAGATCCTGCTTCCCGGCCGCGATCCCGGGGGCCTGATCGGCACCACCCTCATCGGCGTCGCCGGTGCCTTCGTCGGTGGCTGGCTCTCGGCGCGCGTCTTCGACCGGCCGGTGGAGAAGGAGTTCTTCGACCTGACCACCTGGGGAGCGGCGATAGGCGGTTCCCTCGTCCTGCTCATCGGTTACCGCCTCCTCTTCGGCAACTCGCGGAACTGACCGGGAACGCGCTCCCCGGGCCGGTGCCCTCCACCGGCCCCGTACCCCGTGGACGCGCCGCCGCCCGGCGCGGCGCCCCCGGGTGCCGTGTTCTCGAACATCCGATCATGCACTCCGGTGCCGTGACCGACCGCTCGGCCACCGTCGTTACTTCTGCGGAGTTCCCGCGACGGGCGACTTCGCCGAAACGACAACGGGTGGTGCGGACGGATGCGTGCAACAGGTACGGAGGTGCGGCCGACGTGCCGGGTCGGGACGCGGCGCGAGGCGTCGTACGCGTCGGGCCGCCCGGGCGCGGCCGACGGCACGGAGCCGGAACGCGCGTGATGCTGCGTCTGCCCGCGCACCCGGACCACCTCTCCTGGGCCCTGCCGTCGATCCGCGGATCGGTGCAGGCGGCCCGGGACCGTTCCGGCCAGTGGCTGCACCGGGCCGGCATCGCACCGGATTCCACCCTCTTCGACGCGGCCCTCCAGGTGGTGGCCGAGCTCGTCTCCAACGCCGTGCAGCACGCCGACCTCTCGCCGGACGTACAGGTCTCCCTCGCGCTGGAGGGGTATCTCCTCACGATCTCCGTCGGGGACCAGGACCCGCGCCCGGTGTCGCTGGAGGACCTCGCGCCCCGGCAGGGCCTCGCGGTGGTGTCCGGTCTCGCGCACGACTATTCCGGCGACGTACGGACCGAGCCCGCCTGCGACGGACCCGGCAAGAGCGTCATCGTCCGGTTCGCGCTGCTCGGCGCGATCGAATGAGCCGGGCCCGGCCCCGGCCGGGTTCCCGCCGTTGCCCGGCCGGGTCAACAGGGGAGGGGCCGTCCCGCGCGCATGACGCACGGTACGGCCCCGGCCCGGCCGGGCGCGGCTTCCCTCCGGCACCGCCGGAAGGAGCCACGCTCCCCTCCTATGGCCTGCCCACCCGCTGCCTTCCGGCGGTACGCCTCCCGGCCGTACGCCTTCCGGCCCTCCCCGCGGGCCTCCCGGAGGACGGGTCCGTGCCCCGGTCCTCCCATTCCTCCCCCAGCATCAGGACGGGGTCGAACATCACCACCGCGGCGGCCACCACCAGGAACACGGCCGGCCCCAGCAGCATCGGCACGAGCAGTTCCGTGCCCGTCATCCCGCCGCCGTGCGACCCGTGGCCCTCCCCGAGTTCCACGTTCAGCGCGGCCATTCCCGTGTAGTGCATCGCGGCGACCGCGACCCCGAAGATCAGGCTCGCCCGGAGGCTCGCGCGAAATCCGTACGCGGACATCGCGGACCACAGTGCCGCCGTCGCGGCGGCCACCGCGATCACCACGGACAGCACCACCAGGGGCACGGAGTAGCTGATCCCCGACCCCACGTGCATCGCCGCCATGCCCAGGTAGTGCATGCCCGCGATGCCCAGGCCCATCAGCAGACCGGCCGTCAGCAGCACCGGCCGGCGCGCCCCCAGATATCCGACGGCGAAGACGCCGACGCCCACGACCACGACCGCCACCACCAGGCTCGCCGCGGTGAGCGCGCTGTCGTAGGTGATGGAGGATTCCGCCACGCTGAAGCCGAGCATCGCGATGAAGTGCATCGTCCAGATGCCGACGCCGATCGACGTGGAGCCGAGCGCGAGCCATCCCGTCTTCGCGACGCCCCTGCTGTGCATCGACCGGTTCGTGCACCGCAGCCCGAGGGCTCCGCCCAGCCAGGCGACGAGGAACCCGGCGACCGGGGTCACGAAACCCTGACTGAAACCATCCACGGTCGCGGACGACATCGTTCCGCCCCTCCCTTGCCCGACCCGTGCGCGAACTCCCCTTCGAAGCCCCGCCTCATGACGATAAGCAGACGTGATGACTGAAAACCCACCCTCTTGAATAACTGAATCATCACGAAATCCGACAGTCGATCTTGAATTCGCCTTCATGTGATATGCGGCACGGAAAAAGCGCCCATTCCAATCCGTGACGATTCCGTTTCGAGACCTGACGGAAAGTCACCCGCCGGACGCCGCCCCACTCGCCCCGGGCGGGAACGCCGGTGACCGGGACGCGGTGGCCCCCGCCCTCGCCCGTGACCGCCTGGTCCACCACGCGGCGCCCGAGGAGTTCGCCGGGGCGGTCGTGGCGTTCCTCCGAGGCGCGTCGGCGCCGTACGGTCCCGTCAGCGGTCCGGGCCGTTTCCGTCCGTCTCCGCCCGGAGCGCCTCTCGGGTGGCGGCCCCGTAGACGCCGCGCGGATCGTCGATGGCCCGGATCCGCTGGAAGCGGAGCACGGCGTCCTCGACCGCGGCCGAGAAGACGCCGTCGTACGGGCCGTCGTACAGGGCGAGCCGGGACAGCCGCCACTGGAGTTCGCTCACCTGCGGCCCGCTGCTGCCGAGTGCCGGTGCCCCGTCGTCGGGCAGTCGCGAACGCTCCGGTGTCGCTCCGGCCGACGGGGTGCCGCCGCCGCTCGTCCCGGGGTCGGGCGTGCGGCTCGGGGCGGGCGGGGGCGTCCCGGGGACGACGGGCGCGATCGCGGTCCGGCTGGGCTCCGGGTCCGTGAACCGGGCGGGCGCGTCCTCGTCGGCCCCGGCCGCGCGGCGGTCCTCGACCGGGGGCGCCGTCGGGGGCGCCGCGATCCGGCGTGCCTCGGGCGGGCGGTCGGGGCCGGAGGCCGCGGAGACCCCCATGAGGACGGCCGAGGAACCGGCCGCCGTCGCCGCCACGAGGGCGAGCACCCGGCCGAACGCCCCCGCCCCGGTCCGGGGCCCGCGCCTGCGGGGTCCGGGCTCCTCCGTCGCCGCCTCGGGTGGCCGCACCAGAGCGGGGGCGGCGGGCACGGGGTCGGCGAAGAGATTCAGGATCTCCTGCTCGATCGTGTCCGCGGTGCTGTCCGGCGGCACCACCCTTCCGAGTACGGGATTCGCCCCGTGGTGGGCGGTGTCGTCGTGGTGGTGCGGTGGGTGCGGGTGGTTCCCCGGCCGGTGCCACGGGTGTTGCTGTGCGGTCATGTGCCGGCCCTCCGGGCACGTCGGTGGTGTGGGCGTTGCGTCCTGTGGGGTGTCCCGCGCGGGGTGGACGCGCGGGAGGGGGGTCATGCGGAGCGGCGGTGGGGCGGGGCGCCGGGCGCGGTCCGTCGGCGCGACGCCGCGCGGGAGTCGTCGAAGGAGAAGTCCTCGGTGTGGATCCGCTTCCCCGGGACCCCGGCCCGGACGAGTGCGGTGACGGCCGCCCCGGTCATGGCCGACGGCCCGCACACGTAGACGTCGCGCCTGACCAGGCCGGGGACCAGGCCGCGCAGCGCCTGCGGGGCGAGTGGGTTGAAGGAGGCGTCGGAGGGGCCGAGGAGGTAGTGGAGGTCCGCCCCGCGGTACGCGGCGATGGCTTCCAGCTCCTCGCGGAACACCAACTGCTCCTCGCTGCCCGCGCGGTAGAGCAGGGTGATGTCGCCGGGCCCTCCCGGCAGCGTCTCGAAGAGCGTCCGTATCGGTGTGATGCCGACGCCTCCCGCCAGGAGCAGGACCTTGCGTCTGGTGCGCCTGCGCGCGGTCATCGCGCCGAACGGCCCGGTGGCCAGGACCCGGGTGCCGGGCTTGAGCCTCCGGATCCGCCGGGTGTGGTTCCCGACCGCCTTGACGGTGATGCGGATCGTGTCGTCCCGCACGGGTGCGGAGAGGGAGAAGGGCAGGGCCGAGTGCCAGATCCTGCGCTGCAGGAACCGCCACCGGAAGAACTGCCCGGATTCCGCTTCGAGGGCGTCCAGCCCGGTGCCCCGCATCAGCACGGAGACCACTCCGGGCCCCTCGGTCCGCACCTCCAGGACGCGCAGGTCGTGGCGCATCACCTGGCGGACCGGGACGACGAGCCGGTACTGGACCAGCAGTGCCGCGACCACGACATGGAGCGCCACCCACACGCAGAGCACGAAGGTGTTGTCCCCTATGTCCGGTCCGGTCATCTGGTGGGCGACGCCGAGCCCGGCCCCCACGTAGGTGAGCAGGTGCACCGCCCGCCAGATCTCGTGCGGGACACGGCCGCGTACGCCGCGCGCCGACACGGCGCCGACCGCGCAGAGCAGCACCGTTCCGACGACGGCGAGCCCGATGCCCGTCGAGCCCAGCAGGTCCAGCGCGGAGGTCAGCAGATCGCTCCCGCTGCGCGTCGCGTAACCGCACAGGGCGAGCACCCCGTGCGCCAGGCACGACAGGATCACCCAGCGCCCGCCCCACGCGTGCAGCCGTGCGAGCCGGTCGGCGCCGACGCCGTGTTCCACCGCCGGTATCCGCGCCATCAGGAAGAACATGACGAGGACGCCGTACCCGGCGAGCAGGCCGGTGAGGTGGGCGAAGGCCGCGAACAGTCCGTCGAGCCGGGCCGTGGGCTCCGTCCCGGCCGCCCATCGGGCCGTGACGGCGAAGGCTCCCGCGGCCAGAGCCGCCTGGAGCGACGCCGGGGAGATCCGCGGTGCGAACCCCGTCCGGGGAGCGCGCATCCGCCTCACGAACCGCTCCGCCCACGCACGCACCGTCCGGGCCGGCGACTGGCGGTGCCGCGTCCGCGCTGCCGCCGTCCGCACGGCGCGGTGGGCGGCGTGCCGTGCGCCCGGCACCGCACCGGGGGATGACGGTGCGGTGCCGAACACATTCCGGGGCCACGTGAAAGTCCCCTTTCCCATCGGGCGGAAGGAGCTTTCTTCTGTTTCGTTTCGGCGCCGGTGTTCCACGGTCCGAACATAGCCGTCCGTCCGGGGCGGAAAGCCTGTTCACGGCGCCCGGGAAAGATCCTTAAGGTTCTCTTCAGTTTCGCTTCAAGGGTGGCTAAGCATTTTCCCGGAACGCGTGATGTCCGGGGCAATAAAGTGATGTGACGGCGGTTCGGAAGATTCCGGGTAAGGAAGCCTCCGGGGTACGCGGAGTCCGGTACGGAAAGGCCGACGGGCAAAGCCCGGAGCGGAGAGGCCCGTACGGAAAGCCCGGTCCGAACGCACCGGGGCCGGTCCGCTTCCACGGGGCAGCGCTCAGCTGCCTTCCTCGATCTCGACGAGCGGAGCATGTTGATACCAGCTGCAGAAGACCGAGATCTCCCGGGAGTCCTTGGTGAAGGACACCCGGATCCACTGCGGGTGCTTCCACGTCTGCATCCGCCAGCCCGAGTCGGGGACGGCCGAGACCAGTTCCGCGTGGTCCTGCTTGATGTTGAAGACGACCCGGCCGCCGTCGACGGTGTAGCCCTTCACGTTCCCGGACCCGCCCGTCGACCGGCCGGCGGTGGGCGGCGCGGAAGTCGGCGCGGTGCTTCCCGCCCCGCCGGTCGGCGGCTTCGTCCTCGTCGCGGCCTCACCGCCGTCACTCGCGGACGGGCCGGGCGTCGGGGACTGCCGGGGGCGGTGCGTGGCGGAGGGCCGGGGGCCGGCGTTCTCGTGCTCGGCCTGCTCCACGTCCACGATCGGCAGGGCGCGCGGTGGGTCGTAGGCGGTCCCGGACATCACGGTGTGGACCCCCCACCAGGTCAGCGTGACCGCCGCTCCCGTGGAGAGCACCCACGCTATGCCGTTCACCAGTCCTCGTCGCATCCGGAACATCTTGCACCATGCGTCTTTCGGGTCGGCGCAGCGGGGAACACTTCGTTGAATAGCATACGATTTCCCCCATGGCTGGTGTGCTCGTCGTCGAGGACGACCGTTTCGTACGCTCGGCCCTCATCCGGCACCTGACCGATGCCTCCCATGTCGTATGGAGCGTCGGTACGGCCCTCGAGGCGCTGCGCGAAGTCTCCCGTTCCCGCTTCGACGTGGTCATCCTGGATCTGGGGCTGCCCGACCTGGACGGCGCCAAGGCGTTGAAGATGCTGCGCGGAATCACCGATGTGCCCGTGATCATCGCCACCGCCCGGGACGACGAGGCCGAGATCATCCGGCTGCTCAACGACGGCGCCGACGACTACATCACCAAGCCGTTCTCCGTCGAGCACCTCTCGGCGCGCATCGCCGCGGTGCTGCGGCGCGCCGGCACCGGCCACACCGGCGAGGCCCAGCCCTCGCAGGTGCTCCGGGTCGGCGGCCTCGCCATCGACCCGCTGCGCCGGCAGGCGACCCTGGACGGCACCCAACTCGTCCTGACCCGACGGGAGTTCGACCTGCTCGCGTTCCTCACCGAGCGGCCCGGGGTCGTCGTGTCCCGCAAGGAGCTCCTGGCCGAGGTGTGGCGGCAGCCGTACGGCGACGACCAGACCATCGACGTCCATCTGTCGTGGCTGCGCCGGAAGCTGGGCGAGTCCGCCGCCAGGCCGCGCTATCTGCACACGTTCCGCGGGGTGGGAGTGAAGCTGGAAGCCCCGCTGTGAGATGGGCTCTCGTCAAGGTCTGCCTCGCGGTCACCACGATGGTCGTGGTGGCCTTCGCCGTCCCGCTCGGTCTGGTCATCCGGGAGATGGCGTCGGACCGGGCGTTCTCCGACGCCGAGCGGCAGGCGGCCGCGATCGGCCCCACGCTCTCCATCACCGCGGACCGGGAGCAGTTGACCCGGGCCGTCATGTCCACCGAGGCCGGTGCGCAGGGGCGGGTGACCGTGCACGTCCCGGGCGACGACACCCGCGCCGCGCTGGAGATCGGCCGCCCCCGGGCGACGACCGGGGAGATCGTGGCCACCCGCGAACTGGGCCGTGAGTCCATCGCGAAGGTGCCGGGGGGCTCGGCTCTCATGACGCCCTTCGCGCTGCGTTCCGGGAAGACCGCGATCGTCGAGGTGTTCGTGCCCGAGGACGAGGTCGGCAGCGGTGTGACGACCGCCTGGTTCATGCTCGCCGGGGTGGGCGTCGCGCTGGTCGCCGGTTCGATCGCGGTGGCGGACCGGCTCGGCGCGCGCATGACCCGGCCCGCCGCGCAACTGGCGAGCGCCGCCCATGAGCTGGGTGAGGGCAGGCTCGACGTAAGGGTCCCCGAGAGCGGCCCGGCGGAGCTCGAACAGGCCGCTGTCGCCTTCAACTCCATGGCGGACCAGCTGCTCCAGCTCCTCGCCAACGAGCGGGAGCTCGCGGCGGACCTCTCGCACCGGCTGCGCACCCCCCTGACCGTGCTGCGGCTGAACACCGCTTCGCTGGGCAGCGATCCGGCCGCGGACCAGACGCGGGCCGCCGTGGACCAGCTGGAGCACGAGGTGGACATGATCATCCGTACGGCGCGCGAGGCCAGGCCGCAGGCCGCGGCCGTCGCCGCCCCCGTGGCGAGCTGCGACGCGGCCATGGTGATCCGGGAACGGATGGAGTTCTGGTCCGCGCTGGCGGAGGACGAGGGGCGCGGGGTCCGGGTCGCCGGCGTCGACCGGCCGGTGCACGTCCCCGTCGCCCGCGCCGATCTGGTGGCCGCCCTCGACGCGCTGTTCGGCAATGTGTTCCGGCACACCCCGGAGGGCACCGCCTTCTCGGTGGACGTACACGGCGGCGGGTACTCGGTGATCGTGCTGGTCTCGGACGCGGGGCCGGGCATCGACGACCCGGAGGCGGCCCTCGCCCGCGGCAACAGCGGTGCCAGGAACGGTTCGACGGGGCTCGGGCTGGACATCGTGCGGCGGCTGGCCGAGGAGACCGGCGGCGACGTGCGCATCGGCCGCTCGGTGCTCGGCGGCGCGGAGATCCGCATCCGCATCCAGCTCGACGGGCGGCGCTCCGAGCAGGGGCAGCGGCGCCATCGCGGTTCGGGCCGGCGCGGGCGGCGCGCCGTTCGGGCCGCCCGCTCCTGACGCCCTCCCCCGGCGCCGGGCGCACGGAACGTCAGGCGGACAGCCGGCCGGACGGACCGGCGCCGCCCCACACCGTCCTGCGGGGGTGGACGTCGACGACCCGGTGGCCGGCGTCCCAGGCCCGCACGGCCGCGCGGGCCGCGTCCGCGAGCAGACCGAGGGCGACCGGATCCTTCGGACCGCGCACGGCGACGGCCCGCATCGCCCGGTGCTGGGCGATGCGAGCGGCGCGTATGTCGAATTCCAGGATCGAACCGTTTCGTCGGGCCGCGGGACGGGGCGGCGGGGAACACGTACGGGGCAGGAGGCGGACGGGGGCGGTCCGCCCGTGCCCGGTACCGTTCCGGACGGTCGTCACAGCCGTTTCACCACTGCCGTCGCACCACGGCGTTTCACCAGGGGCCGCCCGCGGCCGGTCCGGAGTACGGGGCGGCGGGGAGCAGCCCCCTGCCGAGGGGCCGGACGCCCGACGCCGTGCCCTGCGCGAGGTCCGGGCCCGCGGTGTCCGGGCCGGGGAAGGAGGCCGGTCCGCCCGGCACGGGGAGCAGCTGCGCGGCCCCGCCGTCGCCGGGGAGGTCCGGGCCGCGCAGGGGCCGCCGGGAGCCGGCCGGTGCGGGCAGCAGATCGAGGTGCGCGGGCGCACGGTCGCCGTACCGCTCGTACTCCGCGACGGGGTACGGGGCCTCGTCGTGCGCGGGAAGGCCCGTCGGTACGAGTACGGGCGGGGCGGGCAGCACCGGGACCGGGCCGGAATCGCTCATGGTCGTGTCCGTCCAGCGCTGTGCCGTCACGAACGCGTGCCGTGGCGCGGGGAGTTCGCCCCCGTACCGTTCGGCGGGGGCGGCCGCGACGGGCCCGATGCCCGTCGGGGGCACCCTGTCGCCCGGTGCGGGGTACTCCCCGGTCCCCTCGGCGGTCTCGGCGGGGCGGCCCCGGCGTCGCCCCGTCGGCTCGCCGGGCACCGTGACCGCGTCCCAGCGGTCCCCCGTGTCCGACGCCGCGGGGAGCGGGGTCCTGCCCCTGCGGCGGCCGGTCGGGCCGGGGTGTTCCGTGCGGGTCCCGGAGATCTCGGCACGGGCGCGCTGGTGTCTGCCGCCGCCGTGGGTGCCCGTCTTCCCGCCGGACAGTGTGCCCGTGCGCGGGCCGGGGAGACCGGCCGTCGGCGAGGGGGCCGATTCCCTTGTACCGAGCGGTACTTCGAGGACGTAGACCCCTTCGTCCTCCCCCGTCCCGCCGTGGGCCTGCACCACTCCGCCGTGCGCGGCGACGATCCCCCGCACGATGGGCTGGTGGACGGGGTCCCCTCCGGCGTACGGGCCGCGGACCTCGATCCGTGCGGTGTTCCCCCGCTGTGCGAGGGCGACGACGATCTCGGGGACGGTGGTGCCCGATTCCGGGGCGTGGACGAGCCGGGTCCTGCCCGCCGAGTCGACTCCCGCGACGTCCGCGAGGAGGTGGGCGAGTGCCGTCGTGAGCCGTTCTGCGTCCGCCTCCGCCCCGATCGGCGCCGTGTGCACGGTGAACCGGGCCCGGTTGGCGCCGATGAGTTCGGCGGCCTCGGCGACACCGGCTTCCACGACGCCGTCCAGCCGCACCTGTGCCATGCGCAGTTCCTCGGCGCCCGTGTCGAGCCGCTGGCTGCCGAGGACGTTGTCGAGCAGGGCCACCATCCGGGCGTGCCCGGCCGCCAGCCGGTGCATGGCCTGGCTGGCCTCCGGCCAGAGGTGCCCGGCGTTGTCGGCGGCCAGGGTGGCGAGTTCGGTGTGCATCTCCGTCAACGGCCCGCGTACGGCCTCTTCCAGAGTGGCCGTCAGCTGTTCGTGCCGGGCGGACAGGTTCGCCCGGCTCTCCCGGTGCCTGTCCAGTTCGTCCGCGTGCCGCTCGTCGCGTTCGGCGAGTTCGGCACCGTGGGTCAGCACCAGCTGTTCGCAGGCGCTGCGGTCGGTGAACGTCATGACCGCGCCGACGAGTTGGCCTCCGTCGCGCACCGGGGCGGTGGTGATGTCGGCGGGCACCCGGGTCCCCTCCTTCGTCCACAGCGCCTGCCCGCGCACCCGGTGCTTGCGGCCCGAACGGAGGGTGTCGGCGAGCGGCGACTCGTCGTACGGGAACGGCACGCCGTCCGCCCGCGAGTGCAGCGCCAGGGAGTGCAGTTCCCGGCCGCCGAGCTGACTGGCCCGGTAGCCGAGGATCTGTGCGGCGGCGGGGTTGACCAGGACGATCCTTCCGTGGACGTCGGTGCCGACGACCCCCTCGGACACGGCGCGCAGGATCATCTCCGTCTGCTGCTGCGAGCGGGTCAGTTCGGCCTCGGTGTCCAGGGTGCCGGTGAGGTCCCGCAGCACGAGCATGAGCAGGCCCTCGTCGGGGTGCGCCCGGTACGGGTCCCGGTGGCCGGTCCCGGCGTCCAGGTAGACGTTGGTGATCTCGGCGAGGAACTCGTGGCCGTCGGGGCGGCGCGCGGTCGTCCGGGCGGGCTTCGTGCGCCCCCACGCGTCGGCGTCGTCGGGCAGCAGCATCGAGCCGGGGAGCAGGCGCGATTCGAAGCCGGGCAGGATGTCGAGGAGCCCGCGGCCGACGAGGGCGGTGCCGGGGGTCTCGAACATGCCGAGGGCCACGGCGTTCGCGTCGACGACCGTGCCGTTGCTGTTGACGATCACGAGGCCGTCGGGGAGGGCGTCGAAGATAACGGCGAGACGGTCTGCCCCTCGGGGTGGTCTGTTGTTCACGACGACACTTCTCTCCTGAACCACGGTGTCCTGCCTGCCCGTCCGCTCGCACCGGTGTCGGTGCCGCGCCCGCCGACACCGGTACGGGCGGGCGCGGGTGGGTGATTGCCTACGGTCCGCCCGTCGCCGGGGCCCTGCCGCGGGCCCCGGCGCGGTCGGTACGGTCTCAGCGCCTGCCGGTCGCCCCGCGGCGGCGGCCCATGGCGAAGACCGAGGCCGCTCCGATCGCCAGCACGGCGGCCCCGGCGATCGCGATGACCGGGGTGGTGCTGTCGCCGCCGGTCTCGGCGAGTTCGATCCCGGGCTTCTCGGCCGCGCTGTTCGCCTCGGGCGCGTCGGCCCCGCCCGTCGCGGTACCGGGTGCCGCCCCGGCCGTCTTCCCGGTGTCCCCGCCCCGGTCGGCCGGGGCGGGGGCGCCGCCGCCGTGGCCCCGGTGCGTGACGGAGGACTTGCCGGCCCCGGCCGCGATCTCCTCGTCGGTGGGGGCGGTCGCCTTCCGCGCGGAACCCTTGGCACCGCTGTCCTTGCCGAAGACGACGTCCGAGCAGGTGTAGAACGCCTCGGGGGAGTCCGAGCGCTGCCAGATCGAGTAGATGAGGTGACGGCCCGACCTGGCGGGAACATCGCCCCGGAAGACGTAGTCGCCGTTCTCCATCTTCGGGTCGGCGACCTCCACGAAGGGCTTCGCCTCCAGGTCCGACCACTTCAGCGGCTTCGCCGGGTCGTAGGAGTCCTTCGTGATGTACAGCGCGAAGGAACCCTTGTGCGGGGCGGTGCCCTTGTAGTGGAAGGTGTGGCCGCCCGCGGACATCTTCGTCGACGGCCAGTCGGCCCGCGGCAGATCCAGGCCCCGGTACTTCTCGTTGGCCGCGCTGCACAGCTTGCCGTCCGGAATGATCTGCTTCGACTTACCCGCCGCATTGGCTATGTTGACCGCGTTCCAGTCGTAGAAGGCCTGCTTCCCGCTCGCCGCGACAGCCGCCTTGCACGCCGCCGACTGCGGCGACTCCACACCCTCCGCGTAACAGGCCGAGACCCGGCTCACCGGATCCGTCATCGACCCGTGCGCCGCCGCCGGAACACTCAGCGAAACGGTCAGGAACATTGCTGCGGAACCGGCTCCGGCGCATGCTGCGGCCTTGCGGTAAAAGGTCATTGGGATGAACTCCTCAACCCTGCGGTGGTGTTTGGGGACGGGGGCACCGGGCGGTCTCCCGGTATGGAGTCCTGCGGTCCGGCGATCAGCAACCTAACCCTCGAAACCCGGCTGCCTGGCGGGTGGAAGCCGTATCGGGCAATTCTTATGGATGCCTTAAGGGATTCCTCAGACTGCTATTACTTCCCTCGCTCCCCGCCGCTCGACGGCCCGGCGCAGGGGTGTTTTCCCCCGGCCGGAACGGGACGCCCGGCCCCTCCGGGACGGGGGTTCGGACTAAAACGTGCGGCGATGATGTTGTTCCTGGTCGGTACCGATTTGCGAAGATGCGGGTCGGACGGAACGGAGGCATGGCTGTGCACGGTGAGTACAAGGTTCCCGGCGGCAAGCTCGTCGTGGTGGATCTGGACGTCGAGGGCGGGGCACTGCGCAACGTACGGGTGGCCGGGGACTTCTTCCTGGAACCGGACGAGGCGATCCTCGCGATCGACGCGGCGCTGGAGGGCGCGCCGGCCAACACCGACACCGCGGGCCTCGCCGCCCGGATCGACGCGGCACTGCCCGCCTCGACCGTGATGCTCGGCCTCACCTCGGAGGGGGTCGCCGTCGCCGTGCGCCGGGCGCTCGCCCACGCCACCGAGTGGAGCGACTACGACTGGCAGCTCATCCACGAGGCCCCGCAGTCCCCCGCGCTCCACATGGCGCTCGACGAGGTCATCACGGCCGAGGTGGCCTCGGGCCGCCGGCCGCCCACGCTCCGGGTCTGGGAGTGGGCCTCCCCCGCCGTGATCATCGGCAGCTTCCAGTCCCTGCGCAACGAGGTCGACCCGCAGGGCGCCGAGCGCCACGGCATCACGGTCGTGCGCCGGGTGTCCGGCGGCGGGGCCATGTTCGTGGAACCCGGCAACACCATCACGTACTCCCTCTCCGTCCCGGAGGCCCTGGTCTCCGGGCTCTCGTTCGCCGACAGCTACGCCTACCTCGACGACTGGGTGCTCGGCGCCCTGGCCGACATGGGCATCAAGGCCTGGTACCAGCCGCTCAACGACATCGCCACGGAGGCCGGGAAGATCGCGGGCGCGGCGCAGAAGCGGGTGGTCGGCGGGGAGGGCGCCGTGCTGCACCACGTGACCATGTCGTACGACATCGACGCCGACAAGATGCTCGAAGTCCTGCGCATCGGCAAGGAGAAGCTGTCCGACAAGGGGACCAGAAGCGCGAAGAAGCGGGTGGATCCGCTGCGCCGTCAGACGGGGCTGGCGCGCGAGGCCGTCATCGAGCGGATGATCGACTCCTTCCGCACCCGGCACGGGCTCACGCGGGGCAAGGTGACGGACGAGGAGATGGCGCGGGCCGAGGAGCTCGTGCGGACGAAGTTCGGCACCGAGGAGTGGACCGCCCGGGTGCCGTGACGGGGCGGGGCGGGGCGGGCCGGGGCCGGGGCCGCCGACCACGGTTCGGAGCTCTCAGTTCTCCGGCCGGATCGGGGAAACTCCCTTTCTTCCGCGGTGAGTTATCCCGCGTCGGCGGGCGGGATCTCCTGCTCGGTCCAAATGATCTTGCCCTCGGGCGTGTAGCGGGTGCCCCAGCGGTGGGTGAGCTGGGCGACGAGGAAGAGGCCGCGGCCCCCTTCGTCCGTGGTCCGGGCGTGCCTGAGGCGGGGCGAGGTGCTGCTGGTGTCGGAGACCTCGCAGATCAGGACGGACTGGCGCAGCAGCCGGAGCCGGATGGGCCCGGTGGCGTGGCGCATCGCGTTGGTGACGAGCTCGCTGACGATCAGCTCGGTCGTCATCTGGAGCTCCTCCAGGCCCCAGCTGCTCAGCAGGCGGGCGGTCCGGGCCCGGACACCGGCGACGGCGGCCGGGTCGGCGGGCACCTCCCAGGAGGCGACGTGGTCGACGCCCAGTTCGTGCGTACGGGCGAGCAGCAGGGCGACGTCGTCGGGCTGGGGAACGGGGACCAGTTGTTCCACGACCGTCGCGCACAGCGCGTCGAGGGACAGTCCGCGCTGGGCCAGGGCCCCGCCGAGGCGGGACATGCCGAGTTCGGCGTCCTGGTCCCGGCCCTCGATGAGCCCGTCGGTGTAGAGGCCGATCAGGCTCCCCTCGGGCAGTTCGGCCTCAGCCGTCTCGAAGGGCATCCCGCCCAGGCCCAGCGGGGGCCCGGCGGGCAGTTCGATGA
This sequence comes from Streptomyces sp. NPDC002669, assembly GCF_042889165.1. Taxonomy (NCBI): domain Bacteria; kingdom Bacillati; phylum Actinomycetota; class Actinomycetes; order Kitasatosporales; family Streptomycetaceae; genus Streptomyces; species Streptomyces sp. NPDC002669. The sequence continues at coordinate 113,462 of NZ_JBIAQQ010000001.1, forward strand.
AGGAGACGCGTCCGTCCGGGGAGACGACGACGGGCGGCGGGTGGCCGGCGCGCGCCATGGTGCAGAGCTGGGTGACCGGGTCGTAGACGGCGTACAGGCAGGTGGCACCGAGCACCGGGGTACCGCGCGTCCCGTTCTCGGGTTCCTGCTCGCTGAGGCGGAGCACGAGGTCGTCGAGGTGGGCCAGCAGTTCGTCGGGGGGCAGGTCCATGTCGGCGAGGGTGTGCACCGCGGTGCGGAGCCGGCCCATGGTCGCGGCCGCGGCGATGCCGTGTCCGACGACGTCGCCGACGACCAGGGCGACCCGGGCGCCGGACAGCGGGATGACGTCGAACCAGTCTCCCCCGACGCCGTCCTTGGCGTCCGCCGGGAGGTAGGAGGAGGCCACGTCCAGCGCCATGCCGCCGGGCAGGGTGTGCGGGAGCAGGCTGCGCTGGAGGGTCAGTGCCGCGGCGTGCTCGCGGGTGTAGCGGCGGGCGTTGTCCACGCACACCGCGGCCCGCGCCACCATTTCGCGGGCCGGGAGCACGTCGTCCGGTTCGAAGGGGGCGAGGTTCACCGACCGTACGAAGGTGACCAGGCCCAGCACCGTTTCCCGGGCCCGCATCGGTACGCAGATGAGGGAGTGGAGCCCGAACTCCCGGATGCTCGCCGCCCTGGCGGGCTGTTCGGCCGTCCAGGCGTGGCTGTCCGGGTCGAGGACCGGGACGAGGACGGGTTCGCCGTCGATGAGGAACCGGATGTCGTGGGGCGGGGGCATGAAGTCGACCTGGTCCCCGATCCGGCCCACCGCCTCCGGGCAGCCCTCGCGCACCGAACTCATCCCGGCCCGGCGCATCTTCGGCCGGAGCGAGGGGTCGGCGGCACGGGAGCGGGCGAGGTCGGCGCGGGACAGGCCCGGCCCCAGCGGCCACGGGGCGGGTTCCTCGGGGCTTGCGACCGGTTCCAGCAGGTCGACGATGACGAAGTCGGCGAAGCGCGGCACCGCGAAGTCGGCCAGCTCCTGGGCCGTGCGCATCACGTCCAGGGTGGAGCCGATCGCGGCTCCGGCGTCGTTGACCAGGGCCAGTCGCTGCTGGGCCTTCCACCGGTCGGTGACGTCCAGGACCATGTAGCACATCCCGGTGGCGTTGCCGTCGCCGTCGGTCAGCGGGAAGAACGACGAGGAGTAGGCGCGCTTGCGGTGCGGATCGGCCCAGCTCCAGCCCAGGTACTCGTAGTCGATGACGGGAACCCCGGTGTCCAGCACACCGCGCATCAGCGTCTCGACGGCGTCGGCCTCCAGCCCCGGCAGCACCTCGCTCAGCCGGCGGCCCAGGCGTTGTTCGCGCGGGACGCCGCCGAAGCGTTCCAGGGTGTCGTTCATCCAGAGGTAGCGCAGGCTCGGGTTCAGTACGGCCATGCCGATCGGGGAGCTGGTCAGGAAGGCGTCCAGCACGGACTGCCCGACCGTCCACTCCGGGCGCCGTTCGCGCCCCGAGACCAGGAAGCACTCCCGCCCGTCCAGGTGGAAGGCGGCCGAGACCCGCAGGTCCACCTCGATCCGGCGGCCGTCGCTCCGCCGCACCTCGGCGACGCCGCTCCATCCCACGCCGGCCCGGCACCGTTCGGCGATGCCCGCCACCCGGACCGGGTCCTCGGGCATGGCGAGCAGGAAGCCGGCGGACCGCCCGACCACGTCCCCGGCGCGGTAGCCCAGCAGTTCCTGCGCGCTGTGCGTCCAGCCGACGATCGTGCCGGTTCCGGCGACCACCGCGGTCGCGTCGTTCGCCGCGTCATGGGTGTGCCGGGGGGCGCTGGGCGGCAACGGTTCGGGGCAGGGCTCCGACTGCGAACCTGCGCACGCCATACGGTTCACCACCCATCCACTCCACATCCATGGTCCCGGTTTTCCCGCTCCGGTGCGAGCGACCGCGATCGGGGCGGCCGCCCCGGCCGGCCCCGCGCGGGCGGAGGCGCGGCCGGTGCGGCGGCCGGGCGGCCAGGAGGTACGCGGTGGTCAGCGCGCTCCGGGGGCGGCCGCGGCGACGGGCGGGCGGAGCTCGTACCACCGCCGGTCCGCCTCCAGCTGCGCGGCGAGGGAGATCAGCCGTTCCTCGCTGCGGGACGGGCCGAGCAGCTGGGCGCCGACCGGCAGTCCGGCGCCGGTGAAGCCCGCCGGTACGTTGATGCCGGGCCAGCCCAGCACGTTCCAGGGCCAGGCGTACGGACACGCCTCGGTCATCGCCAGGTCGGTGCGCCAGGCGCTGAGCCCGTCGAACCGGCCGATCGGGGGCGGCGGCAGCGCGGTCGTCGGGGTGAGCAGCACGTCGTAGCCGGTGCCGGTGCGGGAGTGGCCGGTACCGGTGCGGGAGGTGCGGAAGAACGCGCCGATCCGGTGGTGCTGGCGCACCTCGCGTTCCCTGGCCGCCCGTACCACCCGGCCGCCGAGCCGGGTGCCGGTGCGCAGCGCGCTGCGGGTGCGCGGGTCGAGGAGCGCGGGGTCGGGATGGCGGGCGGCGAGTTCGGCGATCCCGGCGGTGGCCCGGGGGACGAAGCCGAGGCCGATCAGTCCGTAGCGGGGCCTGGCCTCCTCGACGTCGTGACCGAGCCGGGCGAGGGTTTCGGCCAGTGCGGTGACGGCGCGGCGCACGTCGGGGTGGGGCTCGGAGCCGGTGAAGGTGAACGGGGGGCGCCAGGCGAGCGCCACGCGCAGTCTGCCGGGGTCGCGGCGGGCGGCGGCCGAGGCGTCGACGGGCGGCGGGCGGTGCGGGTCGGCGGGATGGGTCCCGGCGGCCGCGTCGAGCAGCAGCGCGGCGTCGGCGACGGTCCTGGCGAGCGGTCCGTTGACGGTCAGGCCCTGGAAGTCGCGGTGCGGGTGGCCGGAGATCCGGCCGCGCTGGGGCTTGATGCCGACGAGATGGGTCCAGGCCGCCGGGATGCGGACGGAGCCGGCGCCGTCCGAGCCGAGTGCGGCGGGCACGAGACCGGCCGCGACGGCCGCCGCCGAGCCGCCGGACGAGCCGCCGGGGGTGTGACCGGTGTGCCACGGGTTGCGGGTGGCGCCGAACGCGGGGCCCTCGGTGAACGGCCACTGGCCGAGTTCGCAGGAGTTGGTCTTCCCGACGATCACGGCCCCGGCGGCGCGCAGTCTGCGTACGGCCTCGCTGTCGGCGGCGGCGACGGGCAGGTCGCCGCCGCAGCCGAAGTGGGTCGGCATCCCGGCGACGTCGGTGTCGTCCTTGACCGCGACCGGTACGCCGAGCAGGGGCAGCCGCTCCCCCGCCGCGAGCCGGCGGTCGGCCTCGGCGGCCTCGGCGAGCGCGGCCTCGGCGCGCAGGTGCCGGAAGGCGTTGAGGACGGGTTGGCTCGCCTCGATGCGGCGCAGCGCGGCGGACACCTGCTCGGTCGAGGTGGTGGTGCCCTCGGCCAGCTCCCGTGCGCTGTCGGCCAGTCCGGCCGGGCCGGCCGGTTCGGTGGTTTCCACGGCTTCCGTTGAGGACATCGGCTGACCGCCTTCCTCGTATCGGCAGAGGCGCGCGGCGCGTCTGTGGTCCCGATGTGGGCCCGAACGAACTTACCGGAGGGTAACGAGTAGTGAGCAGTCCGCTCAACCGTTCGGTGGAAAGTGGCCGGGCGGTGCGTCGGGCGATGTGCCGGGCGGTGGGCCGGGGAGTGTCGGTGCCGCTTGTTACGTTCTGCCCGTGGGAACGGGCCGGGGACGGCCCGGGCGCGGGTGGCGAAGGCACTGCTGGAGGGCGTGTGGAAGCGGAGTTCGAGGGCGATTTCGAGACGCATCTGACGGTGCGGTTCGATCCCGGTGCCGACGGGGCGGAGGAGGACGCCCGCCTCGCGCGCTGGGCCCGGCGGCACGGTCTGAAGCTCACCCGCATCGTCCTGGACCGCGGCGCGGTGCAGGACCAGCCCATGCTGACCGAGCGGGGCCGGGGCGCGCTCTCCGGGCGGCGGGCCGCCGCGGGGCTCCGCGCGCAGGCTCTGCGGGCGGCGGGGTTCCCGGTCGTCCGGGTGAAGATCGAGGCCGCGCCGTGGAACGAGGACGTGCCGCGGACGGCCGACGAGGCCGCCGCGCTGTCCCCCGACTGCCACTTCGAGCACCACGTCAAGCTGCTGCTCTCCGGCGATTCCGACCTCGCCGCCGCACGGGCCGCGGCCGAGCGCCACGGCGCGCACCTGTCGCGCAACGCCCGCCGCACCGACGGACGGGGACGTCACGAGCGGTTCGTCACGCAGCGCTGCCGCGCGGTGGGCCGGCCCGGGGCCCGGGCCCGGCTCGACGCGCTCCTGCGCGCGCTGGAGGACGCCGGACTCGAAGTACTGGAGACCGAGGAGGAGTTCGTGGTGCACGACGACCATCCGGCGGTGGACGCGGGCTGGATCGACGAGCGGGTCGAGGTGGCGCCATGAGCACGGCCGACCGCCCCGTTCCCGGGGAGCCGAGGTTCGACGACCCGGCGCTCGCCCCGCGCTGGCGGGCCGCCCGGCGCGCCGCCCAGGACCATCTGCTGCACGTGATCGCCCGGTCGTCGTGGGGCGACCAGCTGGTCCTGCGCGGCAGTTTCCCGCTCCGGGCGTGGGTGGGCGCGGCGGCGCGGGAGCCGGGCGACCTGGACTGGATCATGTTCGGGCCGTCGGCGAAGGACTTCGTCGACGGTCTCGATCCCTACCCGTACGTCTCCGGGATCGAGGCGGTCCAGCACTGGCCGGAAGTCGCGCACGGCGCGGCCGCCCCCGAGCTGTGGACGGACGAGGAGTCCCACGAGACCGCCGGGGCCCGGCCCCTGCTCGCGCCCGAGGGACTGCACTGGATCGAGTCCGAGGAACTCGACGACTCCGAGGAGTCCGACGGGTCCGGGCGGTACGAGGACTTCGGGGGCATGTACGCGCCCCGTTCTCCCCTCGCCGAGGTCGTCGCCGCCCTGACGGCCGGTCCGCCGCCGCCCGGGGGGATACGCATCGATCCGGGCCTGGTGCGGGCGGACGACACATGGACGTACCGGGAGTACGAGACGCCCGGTGTGCGGGTCGTCGTGCCCTGGCGGGCCGACGGGCTGCCGCCGGGCGAGCTGGGAATGGACTTCGCCCGGGACGAGCGGCTGCCCCGGGCGCCGGTGTGGACGGCCTGCCCGCGCGGTGACGGCGGCCCGCCGACGCCGGTGCGCACCGCGGATCCGGGGCTCTCGCTGGCCTGGAAGCTGTTGTGGCTCGCCGAGGACCAGGAGGCGGAGGGCCGCTCGGCGGCCAAGGACCTGTACGACGCGGTGCTGCTCGCGGAGCACCCCGCGACGCGGCTCCCGCTCCGCCTGCTGCGCACCGTGCTCGGCCCGCACGCGGAGGGGTTCACGCCCCGGACGGTGCTGGACTGGCCGGTGGACTGGGCCGCGTTCCACGCCGTCCACCCGTGGGTGGACGGCGGGCCCGACCGGCTGCGGGAGCGGCTCGCGGACGCGCTGCCGCGCCTGCTGGAGGACGGCGCGGCTCGCGGAACGCGTCCTACGGCTGGACGGTGATCTCCCCGATGCCGGTGCCCAGGCTGCCGCAGTGCGCGGTGGACTGACCGGACTGGCCGGGGTTGAGCGTGACGTGTTCGCCGTCCACGTCCGGGGACCAGCCGCAGACCAGGTGCACCCAGAAGGTCTGCGTCGTGTTGCCGTTGTTCCGGCACAGCGCGAAGCCGGTGTAGTCGTCGATCTCGTGCTTTCCGGTATCGCAGGACAGGCCCGGCGGTGTGGCCGGGGGCGTCAGGGCGGTGGCGGCGGTCACGGGCACCGCGAGCGCGGCGGCCGCTCCCGTCACGACGACGCCCCGCAGCATCGCCCTGGACGCGCTTCCCATCGACAGCTTCATGTCTTCCCGTTCCTCCTCGTCGGTGGTGGTCCGGCGTCGGCGGGCCCGCCCGTGGCGGCCCCGGCGACGGCGGGCCGGTACGCCGACAACCGTCCCCACCCCTCATGCCGCAAAACCGGGCAGAACATCACGCTGTGTGCATTCCTGCCGTGTTCCTCCACCGCGCGGCCGATCCGCCCCCGGCGTACGCTCAAAACCGTCGGGTCCGCACACCTGAACAGGCCCGACGGGCCCTACGAGGGAGGCGACGTGACCGGTCGACGCATCCGCACGCGCCGGGCCGTCCGGGCGGCGGTCATCGCGCTGGGGATCACCGGCGGCGTCCTGGGCGGGGGTGTGGCGGGGGCCGACGACGGCATCGACGACCTCTCCGCGCAGCAGATCGCGGACCGCTCCCGCGACGCCCTGCTGAGCGCCCGTTCCCTGCACCTCAGCACGCGCGGCGACCTCGGCGACGGCGGTCCGCCGATGAGGCTGGAACTCACCCTGGACCGGGACGGCAACTGCAACGGCTCGGTGGACCTCGGCCGGAGCCGGGGTTCGGTCCGGATCGTGAAGCGCGGCGACGACGTCTGGGTCAAGCCGGACGCGGACTTCTGGAAGAACCAGGTCCCGGGCGGTGGTCCGGCCTTCGCCGCGATCCTCGACGGGCGTTACATGAAGGGCTCGGCCGACGATCCGCGGCTGCGCGGCCTGGCGGACGGCTGCGACCTGGACACGTTCCGGAAGCTGGTCGCCGACAACGCGGACAACGACCGGGGCACGCTGAACAAGGGCCGCAGGACCACCCTCGCCGGGACTCCGGTGATCCCGCTGACCCGGATGCGGGACGACCGGACGCTGACGACGTACGTCGCCGCCACGGGCAGGCCGTACCCGCTGCGGATCACGGTGCGCGGCGCCGGGGCCGACGCGGTCGTGGGCTTCTCGGCCTTCGACAAGCCGGTGCCCACGACCACGCCGCCCCCGGACGAGACCTACGACATCGACGCCCTGCTGGGCCGCACGAGCGCGCCGGTGTGATCCCCGGGCCCGCGGGGGCCGGGCCACGGGCCCGGGCTCCGGGCGGGCCGGTGCGGCGGGAGCGGTCGGGCGGTCGGTGCCGTCGGGCACGGGGACGGCGGCGAGGACGGCGTCCCACTGCGCCCGGAGTTCCTTCCCGCGCTCGGGCCCACCGCTCCGGGGCCGGTGGGCGAGGTGCAGGACATTATTTTTGTATGCGCTTTCATCGACGGGGGCGAGACGGTACGTTGGTCCGCACCCGGCCGGAACCGGCCCCGCCCCGCCCCGTCCTGCCTCCCGGCCCCTCCCCCGCCTTCCAGCTCCCCGGAGAAGCACTTCCATGTACCGCGCCGTGTCCCGGCGCCGCCAGGCGCTGTTCCTGCTCTTCCTGCTCGCCGGGATCTCGATGTCGTCATGGGTGACGCGCACGCCCGAGATCCGGGACCGGCTGGGCGTGTCCACGGCTCAGATGGGCCTGGTGCTGTTCGGCCTGTCGCTCGGCTCGATGCTGGGCATCGTCTCCTCGGGCCGGCTGGTCTCCCGCTACGGGACCCGGCCCGTCATCGCCGGGGGAACGCTGCTGCTCCTCATCGGGATGGCCACGATCTGCGCGGGCAGCGCCGCCGCGTCCGTACCCGTGGTGACGGCGGGCCTCTGCGCGTTCGGTGCGGGCATGGGGACCAGTGACGTGGCCGTGAACGTCGACGGCACGGACGTCGAGCGGATCAGCGGTACGACGACCCTGCCCGCCCTGCACGGCTGCTTCAGCCTGGGCACCGTTCTCGGGGCCGGTACGGGCATGGCGGTCACCGCCGCCGGGTTGCCCGCGCACTGGCACCTGGCCGGAATCACCCTGCTCGCCACCGGGCTCTTCCTGTACGCGATGCGCGCCGTCCCGGCGGGCACCGGCCGCCTCACACCCGGCGGGGCGGGACAGGACGGCGAGGACGGACCGCACCCGGCGGTGTGGAAGGACGGGAAGCTCCTCCTCATCGGCGCGATCGTGCTGGCCATGGCGCTGGCCGAGGGCTCCGCCAACGACTGGCTGCCCCTGCTGATGGTCGACGGCCACGGCGTGGACGCCACGACCGGCTCCCTCGTCTACGCCGGGTTCGCCGCCGCCATGACCCTGGGCCGCTTCACCGGGGCGTTCTTCCTGGACCGTTTCGGCCGCACCGCCGTCGTGCGCTCCAGTGCCGCCCTCGGCGCACTCGGGCTGCTCGTCGTCATCGTCTCCGACAGCGCCGTCCTGGCCGGTGCCGCCGTGCTGCTGTGGGGCCTGGGCGCCTCGCTCGGCTTCCCGCTCGCGCTGACCGCCGCGGGGGAATCCGGGCCCGGCCCGACGGCCCGGGTCGGTCTGGTCGCCACCATCGGCTACCTCGCCTTCCTCGTCGGGCCGCCCGGTCTCGGCTTCCTCGGCGACCACATCGGCCTGCGGGCCGCCATGTCCGTCGTCCTGGTCTGTGTCGCCTGCGCCGCCTTCGCGGCCCCGGCGGTCGAACCGCGCCCCCGCACCACCGGTACGGCACCGGTGGCCGGGGGCGGGCCGGCACCGGCTCCCCGGTCGCGGGTGGACGGCTGACACCGGCCGGCCGCCGGAGCGCACCGGGGTTCCGTGCCCTCAGCCGTCGTCGGCCGTCCGCCGTCCCGCTCCCGCCGTCAGCGCCACGTACACGACCAGGGAGACACCGAGCCCGACGGCCCAGCCGTAGTCCGCGAGGGGCTTGAGGAACGGGACGAGGCCGTCGGTGGGGAACGGTCCGGCCTTGTTCCCCTCCGCGTCGAGCGTCGAGTAGGACCCGCCGACGGCGAGCACGCCGCCGATGACGAAGGCGGCGACGGCCCGCCAGTTCCAGCCGCGCGTGTACCAGTACCGCCCTCCGGCCACGTACAGGTCGGCGAGGTGCAGCACGGTCCGGCGGATGATCCAGTAGTCCGCGATCAGGATGCCGGCCACCGTGCCGAGCAGTCCGCCGACCACGCCCAGCCAGGTGAAGATGTACAGCTCGGGCGTCGAGGTCAGCTTCCACGGCATGATCAGCACCCCCACGACGCCCGTGATGAGCGCGCCGGTGCGGAAGTTGATGAGCTTCGGCGCCAGGTTCGCCAGGTCGTACGCGGGAGAGACCACGTTGGCCGCGATGTTCACCGAGATCGTCGCGACGAACACGGTGACGAGGGCGAACAGCAGCCCGAAGACGCTGTCCGTCTTGGCCGCGAGCTCGACCGGGTCCCAGACCGCCGCCCCGTACACCTTCTCCGAACCCGCCGTCACCAGCACCGACATGAGCGCGAACGCCGTCATCGTGGTCGGCAGGCCGAGGGTCTGCCCCCACACCTGGGCGCGTTGTCCCTTGCCGAAGCGGGTGAAGTCCGGGATGTTCAGCGACAGCGTCGACCAGAAGCCGATCATGCCCATCAGCCCCGGGAAGAAGACCTTCCAGAAGTCCGCGCCCCAGCCGACCTTCGACGGCTCGTGCAGCAGCGGGCCGAAGCCGCCCGCCTTGTTCGCGATCCAGATCAGCAGCACCGCCGCGCCGACGAGCACGAACGGCGCCGCCCAGTTCTCGAAGCGCCGCAGGGTCTCCATCCCCCGGTAGATGATGGCGAGTTCGAGCGCCCAGAACAGGACGAAGCAGAGCCACAGCGTCCACGGGTAGCCGCCGACCTTCCCCGCGTCGGCCCAGCCGCCGAAGATCTTCCCCAGCAGCAGGAAGATGCCCTGCCCGCCGATCCAGGTCTGGATGCCGAACCAGCAGCAGGCCACCGCGGCGCGCACCATGGCGGGCAGGTTCGCGCCGCGTATCCCGAAGGAGGCGCGGGCCAGGACCGGGAAGGGGATGCCGTACTTCGGCCCGGCGTGCCCGGTCAGCAGCATCGGCGCCAGCACGATCAGGTTCGCCAGCGCGATCGTGAGGACCGCCTGTTTCCAGTCCATGCCGAGCGCGACCAGGCCGGAGGCCAGGGTCCAGGACGGGATGCAGTGGGCCATGCCGATCCACAGGGCCACGAAGTTGTACGTGGTCCAGCGCCGCTCGGCGACCGGTACGGGACGCAGGTCCTCGTTGGCGTAGCGGCTGCCGGAGGGGTAGGCGTCGGCGGGGAGTTCGACGCCCGCCCCTCCGGCCGGTATCGGGGAGGGGGACGGGGGTGGGACGGTGTTGGTCATGGGCAGTCCGTTCGATGGGATGCCACGGGCCCGACGGGCCCACGGGGAACGAAGGAACATGGCCGTGCGGGTGCCGTGAACTGCCGTGCCCGGTCGGGGCCCGAGCGGTGGCCGGAGGAGCGGTGGCCGGGGTGCGAACGGTGTGCGCGGTGGTCGGGACGGGACGTCAGGCGTCGAGGGCGGGGATGACGTTCTGGCCGTACTCGTCGATCACCGACTCCTTCGCGTCGTGCATCGCGTACAGCGCGAACTGGTCGACGCCCAGGTCCCGCAGCGCGCGCAGCTTCTCGACATGGGCCTCGACCGGGCCGATCAGGCAGAAGCGGTCCACGATCTCGTCCGGCACGAACTTCGTGTCGGGGTTGCCGGAGCGGCCGTGGTGCGCGTAGTCGTACCCGTCGCGCGCCTTGATGTAGTCCGTCAGTTCCTGCGGCACCAGGCCCGAGTCCGAGCCGTACTTCTCCACCAGGTCCGCGACGTGGTTGCCGACCATGCCGCCGAACCAGCGGCACTGCTCCCGGGCGTGGGCGAGCGCCTCGGGCGAGTCGTCCGCCGTGACGTACGCGGGCGCGGCGACGCAGATCTTCACCTCCGAGGGGTCGCGCCCGGCGGCGACGGCCGCGTCGCGCACCGCCTTCACCATGTACTCGGTGAGGAACGGGTCGGCGAGCTGGAGGATGAAGCCGTCGGCCTCCTCGCCGGTCATCTTCAGCGCCTTGGGCCCGTACGCCGCCATCCACACGGGGACCTCGGCGCCCTCCCGCACCCAGGGGAACTTGACGACCGTGCCGCCGAGGTCGGCCTCGTCGCCGCGGCCCAGGGCGCGGATCGTCCTCATCGCCCCGCTGATCCTGGCGAGCGTGTTCGGCTTGCGCCCGGCGACGCGCATCGCGGAGTCGCCCCGCCCGATGCCGCAGACGGTGCGGTTGCCGTACATGTCGTTGAGGGTGGCGAAGGTGGAGGCGGTCACCTCCCAGGTGCGGGTGCCCGGGTTGGTGACCATCGGGCCGACGACGAGGTTCTCGGTGTGTTCGAGGATCTGGCTGTAGATGACGAACGGCTCCTGCCACAGCACGGCGGAGTCGAAGGTCCAGCCGTGGCTGAAGCCGTTGCGTTCGGCGCGGCGCATCAGGCCGACGACGGCCGAGGCGGGCGGGTCGGTCTGCAGGACGAGTCCGAAGTCCATGTGAGGCCCCTCATGGGTCGAGTCCGGACCGGCGGTCGCGGTCGCGCCGCGGACCGCCGGACGATCCACACGTGTCTGCTTGCCTGCCGGGGCCGGATGCCGTGGGCGGCGCACCGCCCGCCGCGGCACCCGGCGTGCCGGGCCGGTCAGTCCAGGTACTGGCAGAGGCCGCGCGGGGTGTACACGCCGTGCCCGGCACGGCCCGTGAACTCCCGCTCGGTGATGACGGGTTCGCCGCGCGACAGGACCGTTTCCACCCGTCCCGTCAGCCGCTTGCCCTCGTACGCCGAGTAGTCGACGTTCATGTGATGGGTCTCGGCGGAGAGGGTCTGCTCGGCGGCCGGGTCGTAGATGACGATGTCGGCGTCCGTGCCCGGCGCGATGGTGCCCTTCCTCGGGTACAGGCCGAACATCCGGGCCGGTGCCGCGCAGGCGATCTCGATCCAGCGGCGCCGCGAGATGTGCCCGTCCACCACCGCCTGGTGCAGCAGGTCCATCCGGTGCTCCACACCCGGCATCCCGTTCGGGATCCTGGAGAAGTCGCCGCGGCCCATCTCCTTCTGGCCCGAGAAGCAGAACGGGCAGTGGTCCGTCGACACCACCTGGAGGTCGTCGGTGCGCAGCCCCCGCCAGAGCGCCGCCTGGTGCTCCTTGGGCCGCAGCGGCGTGCTGCACACGTACTTCGCGCCCTCGAAGTCGGGCTCGGCGAGGTTGTCCGTCGACAGGAACAGGTACTGCGGGCAGGTCTCCCCGAAGACCGGCAGGCCCTCGTCCCGGGCCCGCGCCAGCTCGGCCACCGCCTCCTGCGCCGACACGTGCACCACGTACAGCGGCGAGCCCGCGACCTGCGCCAGTTTGATCGCGCGGTGCGTCGCCTCCGACTCCAGCAGCGCCTTGCGGACCTCTCCGTGGTAACGCGGATCGGTCTCGCCGCGGGCCAGTGCCTGTTCCACCAGTACGTCGATCGCGATGCCGTTCTCCGCGTGCATCATGATCAGCCCGCCGTTCCCGGCGGCCCGCTGCATCGCCCGCAGGATCTGCCCGTCGTCCGAGTAGAAGACCCCCGGGTACGCCATGAACAGCTTGAACGAGCTGACGCCCTCCTCGACGAGCCCGTCCATCTCCTTCAGCGTCGACTCGTTCACGTCCGCCACGATCATGTGGAATCCGTAGTCGATGGCGCAGTTGCCGTCGGCCTTCGCGTGCCAGGTGTCCAGCCCCGCCCGCAGCGCCGCTCCCTTGGACTGCACCGCGAAGTCGATGACGGTGGTCGTGCCGCCCCAGGCCGCGGCCCTCGTGCCCGTCTCGAACGTGTCCGACGCGAAGGTCCCGCCGAACGGCATCTCCATGTGCGTGTGCGCGTCGATCCCGCCCGGGATCACGTACTTGTGCGACGCGTCGATGACCCGGTCGGCAGTCCACTGCTGGCTGCCCGGTGTCGCCAGCGCCACCACCCGGCCGTTCTCGATGAGCACGTCCGCGTGCAGCTCCTCGGCGGCCGTGATCACAAGGCCACCGGTAATCAGAGTCCGAGTCATACCTCACAAGTCCCTTCACATCGCGTCCGCCGGGGAGCGCGGCTGTCTCCGGCCGTGCCGCGGCGGACGGCCCGGCCGGTCGGAACACACGGGCGTCCGGGCAGCGGCCGGTCGGCGGGCCCGGACGCCCGTGTGCTCACCCGGCCGCCCCGGGGCCGGTGCCGATGGCGTCGGCGGCGCGGAGGCCGTGTGCCGCGGGGGCCACGGCACGGGCGCCCCCGGTGCGTACGGCGGCACGGCTCCCGCCGGACGCGACGCCGGTGGGACCGCCGTGGAAAACGGCGCGGCTCATGTACCCCTCCTCACTGTGGCGGAATGGGTCTACGCACGTAGATGAGGTGCGTGATGAAGAACGTAGAAGTGGGTTACCCACTGTGGCAATACCGCTGCCGCTAACCGCTGAAGACGTTTCTGTTTCCTCCGCCCGACACTCCACCGGCCCACACCGCGCCGTGGACCGGCACCGTCCGCGGGCCGGCGCGGGTGCGCGCGCGGACCGGCCCGGGGGGCGTGGACCCGTCCGTGGGGTCGTGGACCCGTTCGCGGGTAACGAATTGATGACGGGTCTGGTCCAGATGTCGGATACGGTTCATGCGCCCGTCCCGTACGCGGCGTGATCCGATCACCACCGGGGGCCAGCCTCGAACACACCACCGGACGCCCCCCGTTGTCCGGTGCCCCTCGACCGATCCCGGAGGATCACGTGTCCCTGTCGCGCTCCGCGCGTACGGTGCTGGCCACCGCAACCGTCGCCGCCGTCGCCCTGCCGCTCGCCACCACCGCCGCCCACGCCCAGAGCCCCACGTCTGCGTCCGCCGCCCCGTACGCCGGTCTGCCGTCCGGCACCAAGCAGGCGAAGACCCTGGTCATCGGCATCGACGGCGCCACCTTCGACGCCTTCTCGCGCGCCGACGTGCCGCGCATCGAACGGCTGATGGCCGACGGGCTGACCGCCCGGAGCAACCTGTACGCCAACCCGATGGCCCCGACCGTCTCCGGTGCCGGCTGGTCGTCCATCGCCACCGGCGTCTGGCCCGACAAGCACAACGTGAAGGACAACAACTTCACGAACCCGAACTACGACCGGTACCCGGACTACGCGACCCGGCTGGAGACCGCGGACCCGGCCACGTCCACCCTGGTCGTCGGCACCTGGAGCCCGATCCCCCAGACCGTCTTCGGGGCGAGGACCGACCTGCGGACAGCGGGCGGCAACGACGAGGGCACCACCGCCAAGGCCGCCGACTACCTCGCGCACGGCAACCCCGACTCCACCTTCGTCCACCTCGACGAGGTCGACGGCGCGGGCCACAGCACCGGCTCCTCCAGCGCCGCCTACCTCAAGGCCCTGAACACCGCCGACGCCCAGGTGGGACGGCTGCTCGACGCCGTGGCCTCGCGGCCGACGTACGTCCAGGAGGACTGGCTCGTCGTCGTCACCGCCGACCACGGCCACACCCCCACCGGCGGGCACGGCGGCAACACCCCGCTGGAACGCGGCACGTTCGTGATCGCCAAGGGCAAGGGCATCCGGCCCGGCTCGGTCCGCCACGACGTCAAGATCACCGACATCGCGCCCACGGTGCTGCGCCACGAGGGCGTCGCCACCGACCCTGCGTGGGACCTGGACGGCACCTCGCTCGCCGAGCCGGAGACGGACGCCTTCGACGCGCTGCGCCCCTCGCTGCGCGGGCCCGTCGACGAGACGAAGCTCCCGGCCGACGCCAAGGGGTGGACGAACACCGCGCCCAAGGGCTGGTCCATCGACAACTCCCGGATGCCGGCCGGCGGTGTCACCGAGTGGCGCGGCTGGGCCTTCGCCACCGACGAGTTCTGGACCGAGGCCGAGCGCGGCCAGGGCCGCGAGACCAACGTCCGCGCCCGCGACGTCTTCGCGGTCGCCGACTCCGACGAGTGGGACGACAGGGCGCATGGCGCCGGGCAGTTCGACTCCACCCTGATCAGCCCCGCGTACGAGCTGAACGGCGCGGCGACGGCGACCGTCTCGTACGCGACGAACTACCGGGTCGACGGCCCGCAGACCGGTGACGTGTACGTCTCGTACGACGGCGGCGCCCCGCAGCCCGTGAAGTCGTACCGGGCGAACAGCAACACCGTGGAGCGCCTGGAGCTGGCCGTTCCGGCGGGTGCGCGGACGGCCCGGCTGAGCTTCCGCTACACCGGTACGAACAGCGCCTTCTGGACGGTGGACCGGGTCGCCCTCGACCAGCCCGCCCCGCCGTCGCAGCTGGCCGTGGCCTCGCTGACGGCCGGGAGCAAGCTGCTCGGCCGGCCCGGTTCCGACGCGCCCTGGAAGGTCACCGTGGACGGCGTGGTGCGCACCGCCCAGGGCGCGCCGGTCAAGGGCGCGGAGGTCACCGCCGAACTGACGTCCGGCGGCACGGTGCGGAAGCTGACCGGCAGCACGAAGAAGGACGGCTCGGTCCGCTTCAAGGCCACGGTGGGCCGGGGCGTCGCCGAGGCGTCGCTGCGGATCACCGAGGTGCGCTACCGGGACCTGGCGTACCACGGCGAGCTCGACCCGGTCCGCAGCCTGGACCTCACCCGCCCCACCGGCAACCGCGGCTGACCGGCCGGGCGGCCCCCGGAGCCACCGGCCGGGGCCCGCCCGCCGCCCGGTCCACCGAAGCCGACGGGCCGGTCCGATGCGGGCCGATCCACCCGCACCGGCCCGGCCCGCCCGGTATCAGGCCACCGACCGAAGGGCCTCGGCCAGGATCCCGGCCCCCTCCTCCGCTTCCGGGATGGTCAGCGAGAGCGGCGGCGCGATCCGCAGCACACTGGTGTTGTGGCCGCCGCCCTTGCCGATGAGCAGTCCGCCCTCCCGGGCCGCCTCCAGCACGGCCGCGGCCGCCTGCGGGTCCGCCTCGTCGGTGCCGGGCCGCACCAGTTCGATGCCGATCATCAGGCCCCGGCCGCGCACCTCCCGCACGTGCTCCGAACCCGCCGCGATCGCCCGCAGCCGCTCGATCAGCAGCCCGCCGACCCGCCGGGCGTTGCCCTGGAGGTCGTGCTCCAGCAGGTACGAGAGGTTGGCCAGGCCCGCCGCCATGGTGACCGGGGAACCGCCGAAGGTCGAGATGGAGTTGGCGTCCAGGCAGTTCATGACCTCGGCACGGGCCACCACCCCGCCGATCGACATGCCGTTCCCGATGCCCTTGGCGAAGGTGAGGATGTCCGGCGGCCCGTTCCGGCCGTGCGCCTGCCAGCCCCAGAAGTGCTCGCCGGAACGGCCCCAGCCGGTCTGCACCTCGTCGGAGATCCACAGGACGCCGTGCCGGTCGAGGACCCGGCGGAACTCCGCGTACAGCCCGTCGGGCGGCGAGGTGAACCCCCCGACGCCCTGGATGGGTTCGGCGATCAGCGCGGCCGGGGTCCGGGTGTGGCCGAGCAGGTCCTCCAGGTCCGCGACGCAGGCCGCGACGAACTCCGCGTCGCCGAGGTGCGCGTACGGCCCCCGGGTGCGGACACCACCGTGCACGTACAGCGTCTGCAACGGCGACAGACTGGTGGGCGACCAGGCGTTGTTGCCGGTGATGGAGACCGCGGAGAAGGACCTGCCGTGGTAGCTGTTGCGCATCGCGAGGACCTGGTTCGACTTGCGGTACGCGGTGGCGAGCAGCAGCGCCGTGTCGTTGGCCTCGGTGCCGGAGGTGGTGAAGAAGACCCGGGCGTCCGGGATTCCGGAGAGCGCGGCGATGCGCTCGGCCAGCTCGACCATCGGCCGGTTGAGGTAGAGCGTGGAGGAGTGGATGATCCGCCCCGCCTGCTCGGCGACCGCCTTGGTCACCTCGGGCAGGGCGTGGGCGGTCATGGTGGTGAGGATGCCGCCGAAGAAATCGAGGTAGCGCCGGCCGTCGGCGTCCCAGACGTGACGGCCCTCGCCGTGGGTGATCTCCAGGGGCTTCTTGTAATAGAGCGCCAGCCAGTCGGGGCAGACGGCGAGATGGCGGTCGTACAGACTGCTCACGGCTCCACCAGTCCCTCGTACGCGTCGGGGCGGCGGTCCCGGTAGAACGCCCACTGCTGCCTGACCTCGTCGATGAGGCCGAAGTCGAGGTCGCGGACGACGAGTTCCTCCTCCTTGTCGCTGGCGACCTCGCCGACGAACTGGCCGCGCGGGTCGACGAAGTAGCTGGTCCCGTAGAAGTCGTTGTCGCCGTACTCCTCCTGGCCCACGCGGTTGATCGCGGCGATGAAGTATTCGTTGGCGACGGCCGAGGCGGGCTGTTCCAACTGCCAGAGATAACCGGAGAGACCGCGCGAGGTGGCCGACGGGTTGTACACCAACTGGGCTCCGTTGAGTCCGAGTTGACGCCAGCCCTCCGGGAAGTGGCGGTCGTAGCAGATGTAGACGCCGACCTTGCCGACGGCGGTGTCGAAGACCGGCCAGCCGACGTTCCCGGGCTTGAAGTAGTACTTCTCCCAGAAGCCCTTGACCTGCGGGATGTGGTGCTTGCGGTACTTGCCGAGATAGGAGCCGTCGGCATCGATCACGGCGGCGGTGTTGTAGTAGAAGCCCGACTGCTCGACTTCGTAGACCGGCACGACGATCACCATGCCGGTCTCCCGGGCGAGGTCCTGCATCCGGCGGACGGTCGGCCCGTCCGGCACGGCCTCGGCCCAGCGGTAGTGCTCGGGTTCCTGCACCTGGCAGAAGTAGGGGGCGTTGAACACCTCCTGGAAGCCGATGATCTGCGCACCCTGACGGGCGGCCTCGCGTGCGTGTTCCTCATGCTTGGCGATCATGGATTCGGTGTCGCCGGTCCAGGTCGCCTGGACGAGTGCGGCGCGTACGACTTGGGACATGAGCTGCTCCTTCGACGCGGCGTCAGAGAGCCTCAACGCGTTTTCTACGCCCGTAGACACGGACGTAGAGGAGAACGTAAGCCCCGCCACACAGCGGGGCAAGACCATCGCCGTGAACCGGCGGAGTCGATCTTGTTTCACACCCGTGCGGTCCACACGCTCCCCGGCCCCCGCCACTGGAAAGCAGGTGCCGTTCCGGGGCCGCGGAGACGGGGCCGACCGGGCGGGAGGGGCGACCGGACGCCCTCCTCCACCACCGCCCCGTCACGGCGGGCCGACGGGACCGGTGGACCGGGCGGGAGCCGCGTCGCCGACGGGGCCCGGTCGGCGGGGGACGCGCGGTTTGTATTCTCGGCGGGAGCCCCGTCCGTGCGGCACCTGCGAGAGGAAACACCATGACCACCGAGCTGAGCCCCGAAGCCCTCACCGGGCTCCTCGACCGGGCCCGCCAGGACTACCGGGACCTGGTGGGACTCGGGCTCTCGCTCGACCTCACCCGGGGCAAGCCGGCGCCCGAGCAGCTCGACCTCTCCGATGACCTGCTGAGCCTGCCGGGCGGGCGGCACACCTCCGCCGACGGTACGGACGTGCGCAACTACGGCGGCCTGCAGGGGCTGCCCGAACTGCGGGAGATCTTCGCCGACGTGCTCCAGGTCCCGGTGGGGCAGCTGGTCGCGGCCGGCAACTCCAGCCTGGAGCTGATGCACGACTGCCTGGTGCACGCCCTGCTGAGCGTGCTGCCGGGCGCCGAGTCGCGCTGGGTGGAGCAGGAGCGGATCGCCTTCCTCTGCCCGGTGCCCGGTTACGACCGGCACTTCGCACTCTGCGAGCGGTTCGGGATCGACATGATCCCGGTGCCGATGACCGCCGAGGGTCCGGACATGGAGGCCGTGGAACGGCTCGTCGCCGAGGACCCGACGGTCAAGGGCATCTGGTGCGTACCGAAGTACAGCAACCCGGACGGCGTCTGCTACAGCGACGCGACCGTGACCCGGCTCGCCTCGATGGACACCGCCGCTCCCGACTTCCGGATCTTCTGGGACAACGCCTATGCGGCCCATCACCTCACGGACGAGCCCGTCGAGATCGCCGATCTGCTCGCCGCCTGCGCCGCTGCGGGCAACCCCGACCGGGTGTTCGTGTTCGGTTCCACCTCGAAGATCACCACGGCGGGCTCGGGCGTGGCGTTCTTCGGCTCCTCGTCCGCGAACGTGCAGTGGCTGCTCGGAAACAACTCCAAGCGGTCGATCGGCCCCGACAAGGTGAACCAGCTGCGGCACGTGCTGTTCCTGCGGGACGCCGACGGCGTGCGCCGCCACATGGAACACCAGCGCGCCCTCCTGCAGCCGAAGTTCGAGGCGGTGGCCCGGATCCTGGCCGCCGAGCTCGGCGACAGCGGACTGGCGTCCTGGACCTCGCCCAGGGGCGGGTACTTCGTCACACTGGAGGTCCCGGACGGCTGCGCCAAGGAGGTCGTGCGCCGCGCCGCCGAGGCGGGCATCGTGCTGACCCCGGCCGGCGCCACCCACCCGTACGGCGACGACCCGCGCGACGCGGTCATCCGCATCGCCCCCAGCTACCCGGGCCTCCCGGAGCTGGAACAGGCGATCTCGGGGCTCGCCGTCTGCGTCAGGCTCGTGGGCCACGAGCAGCGGGCGGGCCGGGAGTAGTCGCCCCGCCGTATGCCCGCGCCGCCCCCGGCGCGGGCGTACGCGCCGCCCCGGGCCGCGACCGCTCCGCCCCCGGCCGGAACGGCGGAAGCTGCCGCACCCGCTACCGGAGAGGAAGCTCGACGCCTCGTTCGTCCTCGGGGCGGGGGCCGAAGATCCTCCGGTCGGCCGCGTCGATCCGCAGGTCGTCGATGCTCGCCTCGCGCCGCTCCATCAGCCCTCGCGGATCGAACTGCCACAGCTCGTTGCCGTAGCTGCGCCACCACTGGCCGGCCGCGTCGTGCCACTCGTACTGGAACCGGACCGCGATGCGGTTCCCGTGAAATCCCCACAGGCTCTTGCGCAGCGCATAGTCGAGCTCCCGCTCCCACTTGGCGGTCAGGAAGCGGACGATCTCCTCGCGCCCCGTCACGAACAGGTCCCGGTTGCGCCAGGCCGAGTCGGGGGTGTAGGCCGCCGCCACGCGGTGCGGGTCGCGGGTGTTCCACGCGTCCTCGGCCGCCTGCACCTTCTGGAGCGCGGTCTCTTCGGTGAACGGCGGAAACGGCGGTCGGGACTCGCTCACAGGTACCCCCTCAAGGAGAACGTACGTTCTCAACTGGTTTCGACTACCCTAGAGAACGTCCGTTCTCAACGTCAAGGAGGTCCCTGCGTGCCGGCCCCGATCAGCGAGGAGCAGACGTCCCGCGACCGCGAAGCGCTTCTGGCCGCCGCCGAGGCGCTCTTCTACGAACGCGGCGTCCAGGCCGTCGGCATGGACGCCGTACGCGCGGCCGCGGGGCTGTCGCTGAAGCGGATCTACGCGCTCTTCGCGACGAAGGAGGACCTGGTCGTCGCGGTGCTGCGGCGCCGGGACCGCCGGTGGCTGACGGACCTCGCCGAGTACGTGGAGCGGCGCGAGGACCCCCGTGAACGCGTCCTGTCGCTCTTCGACTGGCTGGAGCGGTGGTTCGCGGAGCCCGGCTTCCGCGGCTGCGCCTGGATCAACGTCCATGGCGAGCTGGGCTCCTCCTCGCCCGCGGTCCTCGCCGAGGTGCGTGCGCACAAGAAGGCGTTCCACGACCGGATCACCGCATGGGTCGGTGCGGCCACCGACGCCCCGGCCGAACCCGTGTGCCTCCTGGCCGAAGGGGCGATCGTCACGGCATCTGTCACGGGGGACCCCCGGGCCGCCCGGGCCGCCCGGACGGCCGCCGGAACGCTCATCGGCCGACCGCCGGAAATATCCCGGTCCGGCCGCACACGGCCCGCCTATGCGGGGGTTGAGGAACATCGGAACGAAAACCGGCGCTAAGCCTCGATCGGCCCTGGTGGGTGGCTGACGGAGCGTCGACGGCCGGACCCGTCTGAAGTCTTCCCGCAGATGACGCCCTATTATCTGCGGGATCGCTGATCATGACCTGCGGCGACGTCCTCGGGGCCGTGCGCGAAGCGGCCCCGTTATCTGCGGCAAGGGGGAAGCGGTGCCCGCCGTCGTACGACTGCCCGCAGGGAAGGCGTTGACCGTCCGCGCGGCGGCCGACGTGTTCCTCGACTCACTCGACAACGCGAACACGCTCCGGTCGTACGGCATCGGCGTCGGCAAGACCGCCGAACACCTCGGCGAGGCCCGCCCGCTCGCCACGGTCGCGGACGACGAGATCGGCGGCGCCCTCGAACAGCTGTGGGGCGAGGCGGCGGTCAACACGTGGAACGTCCGCCGGGCGGCGGTGCTGTCCTGGCTGGGCCGGTGTGTCGAGCGCGGGTACGACGGCCCGAAGGTGCCGACCTGGGTGAAGCGGATGCCCCCGCCGGACTCGGAGGCCCCGGCCCGCTCGAAGATGGCGGTCGACCGGCTGATCGCCCGCCGCGACGTCCATCTCCGGGAGAAGTCACTGTGGCGGATGCTCTACGAGACCGTCGCGCGGTCGGAGGAGATCCTGGGCGTCGACATCGAGGAGCTGGACCTTGCCGGGCGCCGGGCTCCGGTGAAGGCCAAGGACGCGAAGCCGCGCACCCGCCGCCGCGGCGTTCCACGCGAGGACTACGTCATGGAGCCCGTGTACTGGGACGCCGGCACCGCCCGCCTGCTGCCCCGGCTGATCAGGGGCCGCACGCGCGGGCCGGTGTTCGTCACCCACCGCAAGCCGGGTCCCAGCAAGGTCCTCGCGCCGCGTGACGTGTGCCCGGACACCGGGCTGGTCCGGCTGTCGTACGGTCGGGCCCGCGCCCTGCTCGACGCCCACACCGCAGTCGGCGGGGTGCCGGGCACGGGCTGGGACCTGCACGAATACCGCCATTCTGGCCTCACCCACCTCGGCGAGGCCGGGGCCGGCCTGCCCATGCCGATGGCGAAGTCCCGGCACAAGAAGCCGGAGAACGTACGGCGCTGCTTCCACCCCTCGGCGGAGGCGATCGCCGAGGTCACCAGCCTGCTCGCGCCCGGAGACAGCAGACGCTGAGGTCTTAGCCAAGGCTGAAGCGTACGACCGAAACTCGTCGACTTCGCCTATGCGGCGGGGTTCGTGAGCAGGAGCCGGGCGAGCCAGTCGGTGCGGGTTCGGCGGGCTGTGGCCGAGATGTGTGCCTGCGGGTACAGGGCGTCGAATCCGTGGAAGCCGCCTGCCCAGACGTGGAGTTCGGCCTGGCCGCCGGCCGCCCAGATGCGGGTGGCGTAGTCGGTGTCCTCGTCGCGGAAGACTTCGGCGGAGCCGTTGTCGATGTAGGTGGTCGGCAGGCCCCCGAGGTCGTCGGCCAGGGCGGGTGAGACGTATGCGGGTACCTCGTCGTCGGTGAGGTCGCCGAGAAGGCAGCGCCATCCGAATGCGTTCATCTCGCGGGTCCAGACGCCGGGCCCGTTCGAGTACTGGAGGCTGGAGGTGGTGGTGTTGCGGTGGTCGAGCATGGGGCCGATCAGGACTTGGGCGGCGATCGTCGGGGTGCCGAGGTCGCGGGCCAGCAGGGTGACGCCGGCGGCGAGGCCGCCGCCCGCGCTGGCGCCTGCGACGATGATCCGGGCGGGGTCGATGCCCAGTTCGGCGGCGTGGTCGGCGATCCAGAGCAGTCCCTGGTAGCAGTCGTCGACCGGGATGGTGCCGGTGGACTCGGGCGCGAGCCGGTAGTCGACGGAGACCACGACGGCACCGAACTCGTCGAGCCACTCCAGCGGGATGTCGATCTGTGAGAAGCGGTCGCCCATGACCATCCCGCCGCCGTGCATCCAGTAGACGCAGGGTGCGGCAGCGGTGCGATCGCTGTTCGCGGGGCTGAAGACGGACAAGGGGATCGGGGTGCCGTCCGGACTCGCAACGGTGACCTCGCGCCGGTCGATAGCGCGACCTTCGAGGAGGGGTTCGACGGGCATCGAGGAGAAGGGGCGTACCTGCGCCAGCACTTCCGGGCTGAGCTGGGACATCAGCGGCATGTCGGCCAGGAGTTCATGCAGTTCGGGGTCGAGGGAGGGGCGTGCTGTGGTCATGGTCGTTGCCTCTCGTGGGTGGTGGCGGGACGGTCGGGCGAGGACGGGGGCCACCTCGGTGGGCACCGAGGCGGCAGAGGCAGGGGTGTGGGGTGTTCGGCGAGTCAGAGGGCGGATTTGCCGCGGACCGGAACGTAGTCGGTGTACTCGGAGTCCTTGGCGAGCAGCGGGTCGATCTGCGCCACGATGGCCTGGGCGGTCTTGCCGGCGAAGACGCGGTGGTGGTCCTCCTCGCTGGTCCAGCCTTCGGCGACGTGGACGACGTCGGGGTCGGACGCGGAGCGGGAGACGAGGTAGACGAGGCAGTATTCGCTCGCGCCGGGGCTGCCCTCGTTCAGTCCGGTCAGCAGCAGGTCGACGAGCTGGTCGCCCATACCGGGCCTGGCAGTCAGAGTGGCGCCGAAGCCGTAGTTGGCAATCATGGATTCCTTCTCTTCCTCTTCGATGATGGAGTGCGGTGATTCCATTCAAGCGGGTTGACCTGCGGAAACGTTAGACCGATACTCGTTCGCACTTGCACGATCCTCGCTACTTCGGGAACCGCGGCGCGGAATGGTGCTGCAATGGACGCATGTACCTCGAAGAACTCCGCACCCTGCTGGCCCGCCATGCGCGGCCCGACTGGACCACCGCCGTCGACGGCGTCCTCATCTCGAAGGTCGACCGCCCTGATCCGCCGACGCCTTCGATGTCCGGCACGCTCCTGGCGGTCATCGCGCAGGGCGCCAAACGCCTCGCCCTGGGTGAGAGGGTGTTCGAGTACGGGCCCGGGCAGTACCTGGTCGCATCCGTCGATCTGCCTGTCACAGGGCAGTTCACCCAGGCCGACCCCAAGCAGCCGGCGCTGGGGTTCGGTCTCGTCCTGGAACCGTCCGCCGTTGCCGAGCTGCTGCTTGAGGCCGGGCCCGGAGACGCCCCCCGGAGCAGCGGGGGCGTGCCGTCGGGGATCGCCGTCAGTGACGCTCCGGCCGCGCTGCTGGACGCGGTGGTCCGGCTGTTGCGCCTGCTCGACGAGCCCCGCGACCGGGCCGTACTGGCCCCGCTGGTCAAGCGCGAGATCCTGTGGCGTCTGATCACCGGCGAGCAGGGTGCGACGGTTCGCCAGCTCGGCCTGGCCGACAGCAGCCTCAGCCACATCTCGCGGGCCGTGCGCTGGATCCGCGAGCACTACGCGCAGCCCTTCCGGGTCGAGGACGTGGCGCGGCATTCCGGCATGGGCGTCTCCGCCTTCTACCGCAACTTCCAAGCGGTGACCGCGATGAGCCCCATCCAGTTCCAGAAGCAGATCCGGCTCCAGGAGGCCCGGCTGCTGCTCGCCACCCACCCCGGAGACGTCACCGGAGTCGGCCACCGCGTCGGCTACGACAACCCGTCGCAGTTCAGCCGGGAGTACCGCCGCCAGTTCGGCGCGCCCCCCAGCCAGGACGCCGCCCGCCTGCGTCAGGCCGTGCGTGCACCGGCAGGTCTCCTGCCCTGAGCTGGGTGGGCTTTACTGGAGGATCGTGCAAGGAGTAGCGAGGATAGTTCTACTATCTCCGCAGGTCAGAACGATTCAATGGGATCACCGGTTCTCCCGTGGAGCAGGAAAATGCCTGTCCACCCGTATGGATCCCACCACATCGCAAAGGGGCACAGCATGAAGACAGTTCTGATCACTGGTACCTCATCCGGGTACGGGCGGGAGACCGCCCTCTACTTCCACTCGCAGGGGTGGAACGTCATCGCCACGGTGCGGACGCTGCGTCCAGGCGTCCTTCCTGAGTCGGACCGGCTCCGCGTCATCGAGCTCGACGTGACCAGGCCCGAGAGCATCACCGCCGCGTTCGAGGCAGCTGGGCCCATCGACGTCCTGGTCAACAACGCGGGCGTCCCATCGATCAGCGTGTTCGAGGGCACCCCCATGGCCCGAGTGCGGGAGGTCTTCGAGACCAACACGTTCGGCGTGATGGCGACGACGCAGGCGGTGCTGCCCCAGTTCCGCGAGCGCGGCTCCGGCGCGGTGGTCAACGTGACATCCAGCGTGGTGCTGGGCCACATGCCGCTCTCGGCCGTCTACAAGGCGAGCAAGATGGCCATCGAGGGGTTCACCGCATCCCTCGCGCTCGAGCTCGCGCCCTTCGGTGTACGGGCGAAGACGGTCCAGCCGGGCGCCTGCCTGACGACGAATTTCGCGGCCAACGCGACGAAGGGCGCCCCGCTGGACGAGTTGGTCCCGGCGCCCTACGCACCATGGGCGAAGAAGGCCATGGGCGACTTCACGGGCCAGGACCTGTTCACCAAGGAGAGCGACGTCGCCGAGACAGTGTGGCGAGCCGTGCACGACACGACCGGCCAGCTGCGATTCCCCGCCGGCCCCGACGCGGTCTCGCTCTCCCAGGCGAAGTGATCAGCCAGCAGGCAAGGTCACGCCGCATTGATACCAGGAGCCGGCCCCGCGCCCACGCGCCGGGTCGGCTCGCCGTCGGGCGCTCACCCCGATGAACGGGAACCTGACCAATGACGAGAAGCCGGACCGGTTCGCCCTGGGCCACGGTCACCGCCGAAACGCCGTCTACGACCGGCCCGCCTGCCGACAGAAGGCCTCCCAGCCACGCCGGGCCGCCGAGCGGATCCGCGAAGCCGTAACAGCTCCGGCCGGTGTGACGGCTCCCGTACCCCTCTCCGGGGCCTGGCCGGCGCAGACGCCCAGGTCAAGATGGTGGCGACCACGACGAGCCATCGTATGACGTCACTCGTCGTCGGTGGCGTCCTTGTCACACAGCGGGCGCATCCCGCCGGGCAGCTCGGGCAGCTTGAACGAGTACCGGCCGAGCATGTTGACGTGCTGCCGCACGAACGGGGAAAGGCGGGCGACGTCCTCGTCACGCACGTCGAACCCGTCCGTGCGCAGCTGGTTCACAGCAGCGTCCATGTACCGGATGTTGAAGAGGACGACGGCGTTCAGGACCAGGCCCAGCGCGCCGATCTGGTCCTCCATGCCGTCCTGGTAGCGCTGGCAGAGCTGCCCGGAACGGCCGTGGAAGATCTTCCGGGCGAGGGAGTGGCGGCCCTCCTGGAGGTTGGCCTGCGCCTTGATCTGGCGGCGGTAGCCGGGCTCGTCGGCCAGGCGCAGGATGTGCAGGCTCTTGGCGATCCGCCCGTAATGCGCGATCGCGTCTCCCAGCGGGGTCGGCCGCCCGTCCCGCGACAGCTCCGCCAGCCGCCGCGGCGGTATCCCGGACACGTCCAGCTCACCCATACCGAACGCGTCGATTTCCGCCACCCGAACAAGCGCCCACTTCATCTGCGGCCCGGAGATCCGCACCGGACCGCGCCGCAGCCGGTCCAGCTCCGACACCCGCGCGCCGGGCGGCACGGTCAGCAGGAAGTCGAGCACCGCCCGCTGCCCTGTGCTCAGCAGCCCGTAGAGGCTGTCCCACAGTCGCTGGTTCGCCGCCTCCCGCACCGAGGCCACCAGCCGGGCGGGCGTCGTCCCGCCGGGCAGCAGCACCCGCCGCTCACGCAACCACCCCACCGCCGCGTCGAACAACGCCTTTGGGCCCTCCCCGGTCGTCCACGCCCGCGCGTCCACCCACACCCTCAACTCGGCTTCCGCCTCGGCGAACTCCGTGTACTCCAGGAGCTTCCGCAGTTCACGAACGTGGGCCAGCCGGGTGTTCTCCCGTTCCCCGTACGCCTTCAGTGCCGACGCGTCCGCTATGTCGAGCTGCTCGGCGAGGTAGTCGACGACCTCCGGCGGAACGTCGGTCGGGTCGTCCAGGAACACCCCGAGGTAGCGCGCGGTCGTGAGCCGGGCCGCGAAGCTTATCTTCAGCCTCAGAGTCAGACGCGACTCCGACCTTGGCCTTTGCGTGATGCCCGGTGTCTGGGACGAACCGGATCAGCAGGGGCCGACAGTCGTCCTCGACCGATGGCCGGCGCTGTGCTTTCACCCGAAGAGATGACGGCCGTGGCCCGCTACTGTCCGATGGTTGCGGAGGAAGGGGCCGACGGTCCTGGCGGGCCGACCTGTCTGAGTGAGGGTGGAACCGACCGCCCCCCCTCGCCGTTATGTGTGATGCAGCACACAACGCGCGGGAGAGGGAATCGAATGGGTGAACTACTTCGAGTCGCGGCGGCAGTTGGGTCCAGTATCGCGGCTTTTGCTGCTTTGGTCGTGACTCTTCTCGTCTGGCGCAAATCGCGCCTGACCGCCCGGCTCGAGATCGTTCGCAGTCTTCACGCGGAACTCATCAGCGACTCGGCGGCCAAAGACAGGCACACCTTGGGATCGCTGCACTGGCAGAACCGTGAGATCAATCCTGATGGAGCGGAGCGCGGCGAGGTCATGTCTGCGTACTTCGCGATGCTGTGGCGCTTTGAACGGCTTCACGCCGGTCGGAAGGTGCTCCTTGAGGAAGGGAATGGCAGTCGGGACGTCGCCCTCAAGATGCTGGACGAGCAGGTGTACACACATGTAGCCGAGTACGTGTGCACTTTTCCCGTGATCAAGGACAAACTGGTCGAGTCGAACGGGGACGATCCGGTATTTGACGGCGCCTACCTCAAGACCTTCGATCAGCTCCGCAGGTCCCTAGTGGACAGCTTCGATGATCCGGAAAAGAAGGCACGTCTCGGGGCACACACCAATAACACCGAGAAGTGCAACTGCAAGTGCCACGAGGTGCCGGCGAAGCCGCCCCTCCCGGCGCAGCGCCCCTTCTCCGGGGCGTCGGCGTAGACCTCTTGTCCAAGTCGGACTCTTCTCCGCCGCCAGACCGGTTCAGCAGGGGCCGATGGTCTTCGCCGGCCCGTGACCGGTGGCGCAGGTTCCAGCTGAAGAAGTGACGGCGGCGGCCCGCTGCTGGCCGAGTGCGCGGGCGAGCTGCTCCCTTAGCTCGCGTACCTCGGCCTCCAGCTGGCGGTTGCGGGCTATCGCGGCCTCCAGCCGCCGAAGCAGGGAGGCATCCGATGCACGCTGCTGCGCGGGGACTTGGGGTGCCGAGGTTGCTGGCCTGCGTCGTTCGCGCAGGCGGTTGATCTCGGCCCGCAGGTCGGGCTGGGTGTAGAGCCAGGACCGTGAGACGCGGGCCTCGCGGGCGACGGCGTCGAAGGAGACGGACTGCCCGGCGGCGTCCATGCGCCGCAGGGCGGCGATGGCCCTTTCCCGGGTCGCCGCTGCCCGCTCGCGGGCCGCGGCGATGATGTGCCGGGAGTTGTCAGCCCGCATCGGCGACCTCCTGCGTGCCGTCGGCTTCGAGTTCGGTGATCATTCGGTCGCGGTTGGCCACGACCTGCTCGTTCATCTCGGCCACCCGCTGATGTCCGCAGCCCTTCGCGTTGTCGATGAGCGTCAGCGTCCTCCGATGCTGGGCCTTGAGCTCGGGCAGGAACTCTGGGCCGGTGAGGAAGACCGGGCAGGTCAGGCAGGCGTTGGCGTGCGGGCAGCTCTTCTGAACAG
Source organism: Streptomyces sp. NPDC002669 (assembly GCF_042889165.1). Lineage (NCBI taxonomy): Bacteria > Bacillati > Actinomycetota > Actinomycetes > Kitasatosporales > Streptomycetaceae > Streptomyces > Streptomyces sp. NPDC002669. The sequence goes on from NZ_JBIAQQ010000001.1 coordinate 141,598, forward strand.
GCAGTCCGCAGTAACCGTCGGGGAGAGTCTGGGTGGCGAGGCCGTAGCGGGTCTTGGCCCACTCGGCCTGGGCCAGTGGCCCCTCGGGGTCGAGGGTGACGCGCTCGCCCCGGATGCTGAGGCATGTGGCCGCCATCGCCGACCCCGAGCACGTCAAGACGATCAGGCTCTTCGCGACCTGGCGCGTCCTCCCTCGGCTGCGGGCCCGCGCCGAGCGGAGCCACATCACACCCAGCGTCCGACGGTTCGCCGCCGAGCAGATCAAGTATGCGACCGCCTTCCTGCAATGGCTCGGTGAGCGGAACAGCACCCTCGCGTCCTGCGGCCGGATCGATGTCGACGCCTGGTATGCCGAGAAGACCGAACACGGCCGCACCTGTCTGCGAGCCTTCCTCAACTGGTCCATGCAGAGTCGCCACTGCCGACGCTCCCTCTCCATTCCCGCGATGAAGGTCTCCCGGCGGGCCGCGCTGAGCGAAGACGAGCGCCTCGATGCCCTTGGCCGACTGCTGACCGACACGGAAATACCGACATGTCTGCGTGTCGCGGGAGTCATCGTGCTCCTCTACGCGCAGCCCGTGAGCCGCATCGTCCGGCTCACCGTCGACGACGTGATCCGCGACGGCGACACGGTGCTGCTACGGCTCGGGGAGCCAGCTTCGCCCGTTCCGGCACCGGTCGCTGCCCTGCTGCTGGAGCACATCGCGAACCGCGACAACATGAACACCGCCACCAACCCCGCATTTCGCTGGCTCTTCCCGGGCCGCCGGGCGGGCCAGCCGTCCCGCCCCGATCACCTGTCTGCGCTCCTGAACGAGGCCGGGATCCCGGCCGCCGCTGCCCGCGGCGCGGCCATCCGGCAGCAACTCCTCGAACTGCCCGCACCCGTCGTCGCCGACGCGCTCGGCTACCACGACAAGACCACCACCCGGCTCCGCAACGAGACCGGCGGAACATGGAGCCGATACGCCCCAGGGGATCACGCAAGGTCACCAGCGGGCTGGGTTCCTCGGGGAGCCGACGACAGTTGAAAAAAGGGGGTGGCCGCACCTCATGCACGATCACACCACGGGCCGTCTGGCACGAGGGCGTCGAGCACGGTCAGCAACTGCGGCGGCTCAACCGGGTCCGGCAGCGAGTCCAGATCCGGCCATGCGATCCAGGCATGCGTGTCCAGGTTGGCCTGCTCGTCAGGGAGCAGGCCGGTACGCGCCAGGGATGGTTGCTCGTCGGCAAACTGAGCCACGAAGAAATGCTCCGTCCCGATGTGCCGCTTGCCGTTCCACTGCACATCACGGTCGACGAGCACCGAGCGGTCAAGGACGGCAGCCGGGTCGAGTCCGGTTTCCTCGGCCAGTTCACGTCGTGCCGTCACCAGCGGCGTCTCACCAGGCTCGATACCGCCACCGGGAGGCTCCCAGAGCCATGTCCCGTCGAAGGGATCTCGCCAGTGCAGTAGAAGCAGGCGGTGGGCAGCGTCCAGGCAGATGACCCGGGCGGCGGGCCGGTGCGTTGTTTCCACCGTCCTGACGCTATGCGGTGCCCGAAATGTCGATCAAGACCTGTGTTGATCGACATTTCAAACACGGCTTATTAGGGCTACAGAGGGTGATCGGCAGGACGGACCCCAGAGGAACTGGCGACAGTTGAATACGCGAGCCCACCAGTATCAACCCCCTATGCTGCCGCCATGGGTCGGGACATCACGCTGTTCATGGCGGACTGGGGGCGGCTGGGCACCGTTCCCGCAGCGGGCCGGGCCGACGCGCTGGACGACGCGATCTGCGCCCTGGACCACGACGACGACTACCGCGGGAACGAACTGTCCGGCGACTGGCTGTGGCCCCCGGACCGGGAGTCCGCATGGTGCGCGGAGTACGTCTTCCGCACCACCACCGGCGCCTGTGCTCCGCACGTCCGCGCGGGCAACGCGTGGAACGACATGCGGCTCCTCGTCGACGCGTCCGTGCGCGGGGCGATGGACTCCTTCCTGACCGGCCTGATCCTGGACGCCGATCCGACCGACGGACCCTCGCCGGACGGCGGGCCCGCTTCGGCCGACGATTCCGCGCCGGGCGGCGGGATCCTCTTCCCGTCGGCCGCCGACCCCGGGGTCTCGTGCGCGCTCCTGGTGTGCCCGCCCGCGGCGGTGTCCGACAAGGCCCGCGCCTGGAAGCGGGTGGAGCCGCGCCTCGACGAGTTGCGCGAGCCGTTCGCCGCCGAGTGCGAGGGCTGGGCGGGCCGCCCGGACACCTTCGAGGGCTTCACCGCGCTTCTGCGTGAATGGGGCGACGTGACCGCGGACGTCGCCCGGCGCGGCTGGGGGCTGGTGGGCCTGCCCTGAGAACCGGCCGCCCCGCATCCGGCCCGGCCCCGTCGCGAGCCACGCCCGCCACGCCCGGCCGGAACCGTTCACCCCAGTACCCCGGAGACGTCAACTCGCGCCGTTTTTCTCCTCCTTCAGGTGATGTGCGGCATACCGGGGGGATTTCGGGGTGAGCTGGGCAGGGTCCAGGCGACCGATCGAAGGGGAAGTCGTGGGACTGTCACGCGAGTACGGACGCGCCATCACCGAGGGGCCGACCCCGGCCGATGCCGCGGGCGCCACCGCCCTGCCCTATCCGAGCGGCTGGTCGGCACTGGCCTTCTCGGACGAACTACGGCCCGGCACCGTGCTCACCCGGCCGCTGGCGGGACAGGACGTGGTGCTGTACCGGCTCGGCACGGGGGCCCTTCGCGCCGTCCGCCCGTACTGTCCGCACCTCGGCGCCCATCTCGGCCTGGCGAAGGTCGACGGGGACGACCTCGTGTGCCCGTTCCACTTCTTCGCGTTCGGCCCCGACGGGGCGTGCGTACGGACGGGGTACGACACGTCACCGCCGAGATCGCCGTTGACGCAGCTGCCGGTGCACGAGGTCAACGGTGCCGTCTTCGTCTGGCGGCACCACGACGGCCGGGAACCCGACTGGTTCATCCCCCGCTGGCACGAGATCGGCCACCGGCCGGCCCGCAGCGCCGCCTGGGAGCTGGCCGGCAACGTGCAGGAGGTGATCGAGAACTCGGTGGACCTCGGGCACTTCGCCACCCTGCACGGCTGGGACAAGGCGGAGATCGGCGGCCCCGTCGCCTATGAGGACGCCACGTTCCACGTGTCCATGCGGGCCCATGAGTCGGCCCCGCTGCTGGGCAGTTTCGTCGTCGACGTGGATGTGGACGGCTACGGGCTCGGCTGTCTGCACGCCGACGTGCACACGCCCCGGCTCGGGCTGCGGATGTGCACGATGGTGATGCCGACCGCCATCGCGCCCAACCGGATGCAGTTCCGCCAGCTCAACCGGATCTCCTTCGCGGAGCCCTCCCGGCTGCCGGCGCCGCTCGCACGGGCGGTGAGCCGGACCGCGGCCCGGCTGCTGGACCGCGCGGTCTTCCGGTCCAGCTGCGAGTTCACCGCCGCCGACTTCCCGATCTGGAACCACAAGCAGTACCAGCAACCGCCCCGGCTGGCGCCCGGCGACGGCCCGATCGGACCGTTCCGGCGGTGGGCCCGCAGGTTCTACCCGCCGCTGGAGACCGACCGGCGGACGCTGCCCGCCCCTCATGGGCGCAACGGGCCCGAGGAGCACGGCGGACCCGACGGACGCGGTGGTTGCGGCGAGCGCCACGATTCCGCGGAGCGCGGCGCGGGGGCGGAGGTGCTCTGAGCGCCGCCGCTATCCGGCCAGCGGCACCGTGTCCGGTTCCGGGGCGCAGCGCACGAGGATCTCGTCCATCGAGAGCCCGAGCGCCCCGGCCAGTGCCGCGACGGTGAAGAAGGCGGGGGTGGGCGCGCGTCCCGTCTCGATCTTGCGCAGCGTCTCGGCGGAGATCCCGGCGCTCGCCGCGATCTCGACCATGCTGCGGCCGCCGCGCGCCTCGCGCAGCAGCACTCCGAGGCGTTCGCCGCGGCGGCGCTCTTCCGGGGTGAGGGGAGTTCGAACCATGCCGTCATTCTAATACCGCTCCGACCGGTATAGTAATTGGCATGGTGCAACTCAAGACGGACACATCCATAGCAGCGATGCGCGAGACCGGGCGGGTCGTGGCGCGTCTGCTCGACGCCGTGCGGAAGGCGGCCGCGGTCGGCGTCTCCCTGCGCGAACTCGACGAGGTGGCCCGCGGCGTCCTGCGCGAGGCCGGGGCCACGTCGCCGTTCCTGAACTACCGGCCGCACTTCGCGCCCACCCCGTTCCCCGCCGTGATCTGCGCGTCGGTCAACGACGCGATCGTGCACGGCATCCCGACCGACCAGCGGCTGCGCGACGGCGACCTGGTGAGCATCGACGCGGGCGCGATGCTCGACGGCTGGGCGGGCGACTCGGCGATCAGCTTCACCGTCGGAAGCGCCCGGCCCGCGGACACCAGGCTCGTGGAGACGGCCTTCGAGGCGCTGGAGGCGGGCATCGCGGCGGCCGTCGTCGGCAACCGGATCGGCGACATCGCGCACGCGATCGGCACGGTCTGCCGCACGGCCGGGTACGGCATCCCGGAAGGGTTCGGCGGCCACGGCATCGGCCGGTCGATGCACGAGGATCCGGGCGTCCCCAACGAGGGGCGTCCCGGTCGCGGCATGCCGTTGCGGCACGGAATGGTGCTGGCGATCGAACCGATGCTGATCGGCAGCGGCAAGGACGCCTTCCACGCGGACCGGGACGGCTGGACGCTGCGCACGTCCGACGGCAGCCGGGCGGCGCACGCCGAGCACACGGTGGCGATCACGAACGACGGACCGCGGATCCTGACCGCCCCGTGACCGGCGCCGCCGCCCTCCGTGCGCGCCCGGCACCGGCCGGCCGCACCGGGGCGGCGACCGGGCCGGGCGGGGTCAGCGCGGGTCGCGCAGGCCCGCGACGAGGAGTCCGACCAGCCGGCGCGCGTCGTAGCGGGGATCGTTCTCCGCGCCGATGCAGAGGTTCCCGACGCCGCGCATGAGCTCGTAGGCGCCCGGGGCGGAGCGGATCTCGCCGGAATCGGCCGCGGCGTCGAGCAGCCGGGCGCAGACGGGCACGAGCCGGTCCAGGAAGTGAGCGTGCAGCGCCTCGAACCCGGCGTCGTCGGACCGCAGCACGGCGGCGAGCCCGTGCTTGGTGACCAGGAAGTCGACGAAGAGGTCGATCCAGCTTCCCAGCGCCGCGTACGGGGACGCACCGCCCTCCAGCAGGGCCGGTCCGGCCTCGGCGCATGCCTCGATCTGGTGCCGGTAGACGGCGATGATGAGGTCCGCCCGGGTCGGGAAGTGGCGGTAGATCGTGCCCACCCCGACGCCCGCCTCGGCCGCGATGTCGCGCACCGGCGCCTCCACGCCCGAGGTCACGAAGATCGCGGCGGCCGCGTCGAGCAGGGACTCCTTGTTGCGCCGGGCGTCGGTCCGCCCGGACCGGGCCGAGGTACCCGGCCTCTCACCTTTGTGGTTCACCACGCCTTTTCCTCCGAACACCGGCCTTGCAAAAACGGAACAGTGTTCCGTATCGTTACCGGAACATGGTTCCGCTTTGGTCATGATGCCAGAGCGGCAGCTCGGCGACCAAGCCGTGCACCGTCATCACACCCCACCCGTCACGGAGGAACGCAGCCATGCAGTACCGCACCTTGGGCCGTACCGGTGTGCAGGTCGGCTCCCTCGCGCTCGGCGCGATGAACTTCGGCAGGATCGGGAGGACCACCCAGGACGAGGTCACCGCCCTCGTCGACGCCGCCGTCGAGGGCGGCATCAACCTCATCGACACCGCCGACATGTACGGCGGCGGCGAGTCGGAGGAGATGGTCGGCAAGGCCATCGCCGGCCGCCGCGACGACATCGTGCTGGCCACGAAGGCGGGCATGCCCATGGGCGGGGGCCCCAACCACCGCGGCGGCTCGCGCCGTTGGCTGGTCACCGCGCTGGACGACAGCCTGCGCCGTCTCGGCGTCGACCACATCGATCTCTATCAGCTGCACCGTTGGGACCCGGCCACCGACGACGAGGAGACGCTCTCGGCCCTGACGGACCTTCAACGTGCCGGAAAGATCCGCTACTTCGGCTCATCCACCTTCCCGGCCCACCGCCTCGTGCAGGCCCAGTGGGCCGCCCGGGAGAACCGCCTGAGCCGTTACGTCACCGAGCAGCCCAGCTACTCGATCCTGCAACGCGGCGCGGAGGCCCACGTCCTGCCCGTGACCGAGCAGTACGGGCTCGGTGTGCTGGCGTGGAGCCCGCTGGCCTCGGGCTGGCTGTCGGGGGCGATCCGCGAGGGGCGGGAGATCACCACCAACCGCTCGACGTTCATGCCGCAGCGCTTCGACCTCACCGTGCCCGCCAACCGGGCCAGACTCGACGCGGTGGAGCGGCTGGCCGGGGTCGCCGAGGAGGCCGGTCTGACCATGATTCGGCTCGCGCTCGGATTCGTGACCGCGCACCCCGCCGTGAGCTGCGCGATCATCGGCCCCCGCACCCCGGATCACCTGCGCTCGCAGCTCGCCGCCGCGGACACGGTGCTCTCCGCCGATGTGCTCGACGCGATCGACGCGATCGTCGCCCCCGGCACCGACCTCGCCGCGCACGAGAAGAACGACACCCCGCCCGCGCTGCTCGACCCGTCGCTGCGACGCCGCTGACCGCCCGGCCGACGGAGGCGCACTCAACATGCTCCTGCCCCGGTGCCCCGTCAAGACCGCGGGGCTGCTTCCCCGCGGTGTTCCTCGCGGGTAAGCAGCCCCTGTCACAGGGATATCGACGTAGCGTCACATCAATTGTCCCCGGCACGTCCGGCGGACGGCGGCGCCGTGGCGGTCACGGACGTCCGGCCGGCCTCACGACCATCGCCGAGCCGCCGCCGCGGCGTTCCTTCTCGGCGGCGGCCAGCCACCGCCCGTCCGGCAGCCGCTGCACCCCGGTCGCCGCCCCGAGCTCCGCGGACAGCTTGAAGGAGTGCCCCAGGGACTCCAGCTCGGCTCGCACCGGGCTGTCCAACAACTCCGGTTCGAGCTCCGTCGTCGCCGAGTTGCGCTGGCTGGCGCGCGGCGCCGCGATGGCGTCGACCAGCGGGAGGCCCCGGTCGACGGTGCCGATGAGCGACTGCAGCACGGTCGTGATGATCGTGGAACCACCGGGCGACCCCAGGGCCAGCACCGGTTCGCCGTGCTTCAGCACGATCGTCGGTGAGATGGACGAGCGCGGACGCTTGCCCGGACCGGGCAGGTTCGGGTCGTGGACCGCGGGGTTGGCGGGCGCGAACGAGAAGTCCGTCAGCTCGTTGTTGAGCAGGAAGCCGCGGCCCGGCACGGTGATGCCGCTGCCGCCGGTCTGCTCGATGGTCAGGGTGTACGCGACGACGTTGCCCCACTTGTCGGCCGTCGTCAGGTGCGTGGTGTTCTCCCCCTCGTACGTCGTCGGGGCGGCCGTGCCACCGGCCGTGCAGTCGGTCGGGTGGCGCGGGTCGGCCGGTGCGAGCGGGCTGGTCAGCACCGCGTCGTCCTTGATCAGGCACTCGCGCGAGTCGGCGAACCGCTGGCTGAGCAGTTCCCGCGTCGGCACGTCCTCGAACGCCGGGTCGCCCACCCAGCGCCCCCGGTCGGCGAAGGCGATCCGGCTCGCCTCGATGTAGCGGTGCAGGTATTCCGCCTCGCTCGCCTTCGAGAGGTCCGTGGACTCCAGGATGTTGAGCGCCTCGCCGACGCTCGTGCCGCCGGACGAGGACGGCGCCATGCCGTACACGTCGAGGCCGCGGTAGTCGACCTTCGTCGGGGCCTGCCGCAGCACCCGGTAGGACTTCAGGTCCTTCGCGGTGAGGTCGCCGGGTCGCACCACACGGGTGGCAGCCGGGTCGACGGGCGGCTTGCGGACGGTGCGCACGATGTCCTCGGCCACCTCGCCCCGGTACAGCTCCTCGACGCCCTTGCGGCCCATCCGCTCGTAGGTGCGCGCCAGGTCCGGGTTTTTGAAGACGGAACCGACCACCGGGAGTTGGCCGCCCGGCAGGAAGAGTTCCCGGGTCGCCGGGAAGTCGGAGAACCTGGCCTGGTTGTTCCTGGTCTGCGCGCGGAACGTCTCGTCGACGACGAAGCCGTCCCGGGCGAGCCGCTCGGCCGGTTCGAGCACCTTCCGCAGCGACCTGCTGCCCCAGGCGTCGAGCGCGGCGTCCCAGGTGGCCGGGGTGCCCGGGGTGCCCACGCCCAGTCCGCTGGTGACGGCGTCCTCGAAGGGGATCGGCTTGCCGTTCTCCAGGAACAGCGAGGAGTCCGCGCTGCGCGGCGCGGTCTCCCGGCCGTCGATCGTCCGGACCGTGTGCTTCCGGGCGTCGTAGTAGACGAAGTAGCCGCCCCCGCCGATGCCCGCCGAGTAGGGCTCGGTCACACCGAGCGCCGCCGCGGTCGCCACGGCGGCGTCCACAGCGTTGCCGCCCTTGCGGAGCACCTCGATGCCCGCGGCCGACGCGTCCGGGTCGACGCTGGACACCGCGCCTCCGTACCCCACCGCTACGGGCGATTTGGGTGGTGGCTCGGAGGTCGGTACGGACGAGGAAGGACCGGCCGCCCCAACCGTGACCACAGCTGCCAGAACAGCCGACAACGACACATTCCGCGCGACGGAACGTCTCATGCGCACCTCCAGTACGTGAACGTCCGCGCAGGGTAACGCCGCTCCGCCCGCCCCGTCAGGACCACCGTGAAACCGGTGCCGAATGCCCGCTAACATGCCCGCCCATGACCGACGACGTACGCAACATCCTGCTGGGCGTGATAGCCGCCGGCATCAGCGCCGCGCTGGGCTGGATCGCCCGGACCTACCTCTGGCGCCGCAAACTCCGCCGCAAACAGACCTTCTTCGGACTCCCGGGCAATTCCGAGTGCCTGCTCGTCGTCAACCGCGACGCGGGCGGCGACGGCTCCGTCCACCGCCACGACGTCTTCGCCCTGCTCGAACTCTCCGCGCTCATCAAGGACTGCTCCGCCCACGCGCAGATCGTGTCCCACGACACCGCGCAGCAGGGCTTCGGCGAACGCACCGAATTCTGCGTCGGCGGGCCGGTCTCGAACCGCCGGATGGCCGCCCACCTCCATTCCCTGCTGCCCGGTGTGAAGGTGAACACCAGCCCCGAGCCCGGCCCCGACCGGGGGGCCTTCCAGATCGGTACGGAGCGCTACCGGGCCGAGAAGGGGGTCGCCGAGCACGTACTGCTGGCCCGGCTGACGGTCGGTCAGGACGCCCGTCCCGTCTTCCTGTTCTGCGGCCAGCAGGCGATCACCAACCAGGCGGCCTCCCGCTATCTGGCCCGCAACCACGAGAAGCTGTTCCGCAAGCACGGCGACAACACCTTCTGTCTGCTGCTGAAGGTCGTCAACTCGCAGGCGTACGGCCCCGACGTGGTGGAACTCGTCGCGGACGTGACCCGCGCCGCACAGGCCCCCGCCCCGGCACCGCGCAACTCCCACCGGGCGACGGGCTGAACGGCGCGGCCCGTGTCACCCGGACCGTCGCAGCCGCCTCCGTCCCGCCGCGAGCGCGGCCTCGACCTCCCGCAGCCGCAGCGGCCGGGCCAGCAGGGCCACCGTGAGCAACAGGGCGCAGGTTCCCGCGCCCAGGGCGGCGAAGTCCCCACAGGACGCGCAGGCGCGGGCCGCCGCGTACCCCAGCAGTCCGGCGGGCACGGCCGCCACCACCAGTCGGGCCTGTGCCTGCGGCGCCCCGGGCCCGGCGCGGTCCGGGATCCTCCGGCGCAGCACGTACGCGGTGATCCCGAAGCCCACGAACAGTGCCACCGAGTAGGCCCCGGCCATCCCGGTCACGGCCCAGCGGATCGGCAGCAGCAGGTGGGCGGCGACCGAGAGACCGGCGTTGAGCGCGGCGATCACCAGGTTGAGGAGGAACGGGGTCCGGGTGTCGCCCATCGCGTAGAACGCGCGGGAGAGCACGTACTGGCCCGAGTAGGCGATCAGTCCGGGCGCGAACGCCATCAGCATGCCCGCCATCACGGTGACGTCCGCGTCGTCCGTGCGCCCGTACCCGTACACGGCGCCCATCACCCATGGTGCCAGCGCGAACAGCAGGGCCGCCGCGGGCACCACGGCCGCCGCCGAGGTGCGCAGGGCGTACGAGGCGTCGCGCCGCACCCCCGCCAGGTCGTGGTCGGCCGCGGCGCGGCTCATCCGGGGCATCAGCGCGGTGACGAGCGAGACGGTCACGATGCCGTGCGGCACCACCCACAGCTGATGGGCGTAGCTGTACGCGGTGTAGCCGACGCCCGCCATCTCCCGGTCCGCGGCGCTCTGCCCGACGGTGGTGGAGAGCCGGGTGACCACCCAGTACGCGATCTGGTTGGTCAGTACGAGCATGACGAGCCATCCGGCCGCGCGCAGCGGCCGGGTGAGGCCGCTGCCCCGCCAGTCGAACCGGGGCCGCCAGCGGAACTCGGCGGCGCGCAGCGCGGGCACCAGGGCGAGGGTCTGGACGGCGATGCCCGCGGTCGTGCCCCAGCCGAGCCATTGGACCTGGGCCGGGGTCAGTGTGCCGCCGGAACCGGTGGCGACGCCCAGGAAGATCCCGAACACCGCGATGATCACCAGGTTGTTGAGGACCGGGGTCCACATCATCGCGCCGAACCGGTCGCGGGCGTTGAGCACTTGGCCGAGCAGGGTGAACAGTCCGTAGAAGAGGATCTGCGGCAGGCAGTAGCGGGCCAGGGCCACGGTCAGTTCCGCCTGGGCGCCGTGGTAGCCGGGGGCGTAGACCTCGACGATCCACGGGGCCCCGACGACCGTGAGGCCGGTGAGGGCGAGCAGGGCGACGGTGCAGACGGTGAGCAGCCGGTCGGTGTACGCGGCTCCGCCGTCGGGGTGGCTGCGCGCGGCGCGCACCAGCTCGGGGACGAAGACGGCGTTGAGCGCGCCGCCGATGAGCAGGGTGTAGAGGATGTTGGGCACGGTGTTGGCGACGTTGTATCCGTCGGCCTGGAGCCCGATGCCGAGCGCGGCGACGACGACCGCCGAGCGTATGAAGCCGGTGGCGCGGGAGACGACGGACCCGGCGGCCATGACGGCGCCGCTGCGCAGCACCGAGCCGGAGCGGCGCTCCTCGGTCCGTTCGGCGGGTGTCTGCGGGACGGTCGTCATCGGCGTCCCCGTACGGCCCGGGACGCCCGGGGCGTGCGGTACGAGGTGTGGTCCATGGCTCCGCCCACCGCGGTCTCCCGTTCCCCGAGCGTCTTGACGGCCCGGTCGCCGGCACCGCTCCGTGCGGCGGAGCGACCGGGCGGGCGTCCGGATCAGGGATGGAGGGTACCCCGCGCGTCCGTGCCCGCCGGTACGGCGGTGGGGCGGCCGTGGACGGCCCGTCGTACTGCGGTCCATCTCACACCGGGATTTCCCGATTTTCTGCTATTTCGTGGAACCTGTCCCCTCCGAGATCGCCTCTCCCCCGGCGAGAAGCACTGCCTTGGAGGTTTTTCCGTTGTTCGCTGCACGTCGGCCCGTACGCCCCGCCGCCGCTCCCGGCCGCCCGGTCCGGTTCGTCCTGACCGCCGGGACCGCGGTGCTCGGTCTCACGCTCACCGCCTGTTCCGGGGCCGCCGCGTCGGACGCGGCCGCGGGCGGTTCGGCCGGGGCGGCGCGCGGGGCCGAGATCTCGGTGAACCTCCGGGGCGACGCCGCCGCTCCGGGGAAGCCGGTGAAGGTGACGCTCGGCAGCGGAAAGCTGAAGTCGGTCGCGGTGAGCGCGGACGGAGGGGACGCGCTCACCGGCCGGATATCCGCCGACGGCCGGACCTGGACGTCGGACCGGGTGGCCGCGCCCGGCACCGCGTACCGCGTCGAGGCGAGGAACACCGAGGGCGGCAGCGGCAAGGCCGCCTTCACCACCTCGGCCGCCGACAAGGTCAACAAGCTGACGCTGGCCCCGGGCAGGAACACCACGGTCGGCATCGCCCAGCCGCTGTCGGTCGTCTTCGACAACCCGGTGAAGGACCGGGCCGCGGTCGAGAGGGCCCTGAAGGTCACCACCTCGAACGACACCGAGGGTTCCTGGGGCTGGCTGCAGGACTACTCCGGCAAGGACCGGGTCGACTGGCGGCCCGAGAAGTACTGGAAGTCCGGTACGAAGGTCACGCTCGAAGCCGATCTCAACGGCGTCGACTCGGGCCCGTCCGGCGGCTGGTTCGTCCGTGACTACCGGACCACCTTCACGATCGGCGACGAGCAGGTGGTGAAGGTCGATCTGGACCGGCACCGGCTCGCGTTGCAGCGGGGCGGGAAGACCGTCCTGGACGTGCCCATGTCGGCCGGTACCCCCGGTGGCGAGAAGGCGTCCTGGCGCGGCACGGCCGTGCTGATGTCCAAGGAGGGCACGATCAACATGCGTTCCGAGACGGTCGGCCTCGGCAACGCCTACGACAAGATGGTCGACTCGTCGATGCGGCTGACCTGGTCGGGGATGTACGCCCACGCGGCGCCGTGGAACGCCGCGTACTTCGGCTCGGCGAACCGCAGTTCGGGCTGCATCGGGATGAGCGACGCCGATGCCGGTGCGCTGTACGGGCAGGTGCGGCCCGGCGACCCGTTCGAGATCACCGGCGCGGACGCCAAGGGCACGGTCGCGGAGGGCAACGGCTACGGGGCGTGGAACGTGTCGTGGGCCGACTGGCGGGCGAAGAGCGCGCTGTAACGGGAGGAACGGGCCCCTTGCGGGGCCGCGGGCCGTCGGGAGCGACTCCCGGCGGCCCGCGGCCCGGCGGGAGCGCGGAGCCGGCGCGGACGCCCGCCGACGTACGCCCCGAGGGGCCGCCCCGGGGCGGGCGGCGCCGTCGGCCGCCGTACGTCGAGCGCGGCCCGGCCGGCACGCAGCTGACCTTCTTCTCGCCCGGAAAGGGCCGTCGCACGGATCCGTCGTCCCGCGCGAGAAGTGATCACCGGCTGCTGCCGACGGGGCACTGCTCCTCGGGGACCGCCTCACGGCGGGCCCCCGCTACTGCACTCCCGGCAGCAGCGTTCCTGGTTCGGCCGGTGCGACCTCCACGGCCTTCATCTTCGGATTGCGCCGCTCCCGCTCGGCCACCCAGGTCGCGAACCAGGAGAGCAGCATGCACATCCCGATGTAGATCGGCGAGATCACCATCACCACGGGGATGAAGGGAAGATCGTAGTCGAGGTTGGACGCGATGAGCTTGCCCGCGTGGAGGAACTCCTCGTAGGTGATCAGGTAGCCGAGCGAGGTGTCCTTCAGCGCCACGACCAGCTGGCTGATGATGGTGGGCAGCATGGCCCGCACCGCCTGCGGGGCCAGTACGTAGGTCATGACGTGCGTCTTGCGCATCCCCAGGGCGTACGCGGCCTCGCGCTGGCCGCGCTCCACCGAGTTGATCCCGGTGCGGAACACCTCGGCGAGCACCGAGCCGTTGTACAGGGTCAGCCCGGTGACCAGCGCGGGCAGCGGCTGCACCTTCAGCGCCACGAAGATGAAGAAGATCATCACCAGTACGGGCATGGCCCGGAAGAACTCGACGAACACCGCCGCGACCCATCGCACGGCCCGGTGCTCGGAGAGCCGCCCGATGGCGAGCACCGCGCCGAGCAGCAGGGAGAGCACCGCGGCGTACGCGAACGCCTTGAGGGTGTTGCCCAGTCCGCGCAGCAGCAGTTCCTGGATGCCCTTGTACGTGAAGGGGGTCCACTTGGCGGCGGTGAACTGGCCGGTGTCGAAGAGCAGGTAGACGATCCAGCCGAGCAGGGCGAGGATCAGCGCCGTCGAGACGATTCCGTAGGCCCTGTGCCGTCTGCGGGCCATGGGGCCCGGGATGTCGTAGAGCGCGGTGGCGGACGGTGCGGTGCGGGTGGTCATCGGGCGACTCCCCAGCGCTTCTCCAGCACGTTGAAGAGCGCACTGATGGACAGGGTGATGATCAGGTAGCCGACGGCGATCCAGACGAAGGACCAGATGATGCTGTAGCCCAGCTCGTTGAGGGTCTTGTAGGTGCCGAGCAGTTCGGTGACGCTGAACGCGCCGGCGATCGCGGAGTTCTTGGCGAGGGCGATCAGTGTCGAGCCGACCGGCGGGATCACCGACCGGAACGCCTGCGGCAGCACCACGGCGTTCAGCGTCTGGCCGAACGTCATCCCGAGGCTGCGTGCCGCCTCGCCCTGACCCCTCGGCACGGTGTTGATGCCCGAGCGCAGCACCTCGCAGATGAACGCGGAGGTGTAGCAGCCGAGTGCGAGGACCGCAAAGACCTGGAAGGGGAGCACCAGGCCGAAGCGGGGCAGTCCGAGCAGGACGGCGAAGAAGAGCAGCGTCAGCGGGGTGTTGCGCAGCACCGTCACCCAGACCGTGCCGAGCACCCGGAGCGAGCCGACGGGGGCCACCCGGCAGGAGGCCATGAAGAAGCCGAGGAGCAGGGCCAGGATCGAGGAGTAGACGGTCAGTTCGACCGTGCCCAGGAAGCCCTTGCCGTAGAGCGAGAAGTTCTCGGTGAGTACGTCCATGGTCGTGGTCCGCCCTCTCAGGTCGCCGGGTAGCGGTCGATGGGCGGCGGGGTCGGCGCGGGGACCCCGGACAGGCCGAGCGTGGCCTCGAACGCCTTCTTCCAGTTGCCGTTCTTCTCGTTGGCCTCCAGGGCGTCGTCGAGCGCGAACCGCAACGCGTTGTCGCTGCGCGGGACCCCGATGCCGTACGGCTCCTCGGAGAACGGCTTGCCGACCACCTTCATCTCGTCGGGCGCCTTGGCCGCGAAGCCCAGCAGGATGGCGTCGTCGGTGGTGACGGCGTCGACCTGGTAGGTCAGCAGGTTGTCCACGCAGATCGAGTACGTGTCGTAGGAGACCAGGGTCGCCTTCGGGTAGTCGGCGGCGATGCGCTGGTACGGGGTCGATCCCGCGGCCGAGCAGACCGTCTTCCCGGCCAGGTCCTGCGGGCCGTGGATGTCGTTCTCGTCGGTGCGGACGAGGAGGCTCTGCCCGGCCATGAAGTACGGCCCGGCGAAGCCGACGAGCTTCTTGCGCATGTCGTTGATGGTGTAGGTGCCCACGTAGTAGTCGATCTGTCCGTTCTGCAGCGCCGTCTCGCGGTTGGCGGAGGCGATGGTCCGGAAGCGGATCGTCTTCGGGTCGAAGCCGAGCGAGGCCGACATCATCCTGGCGATCTCGATGTCGAAGCCCGAGTAGACGCCGGTGGCGGGGTCCTTCTCGCCCAGGTAGGGCTGGTCCTCCTTGGCCCCGACCCGGAGGTATCCGCGCTTCTTCGCCTTCGTCCAGGTCGGTGAGCCGGGCAGCCGGAAGCCGGTGTCGACCTTGTACACCGGCAGTTGTTCGGGTTCGGGCCCCTTCACCGGCGGGCTGCCCTCCTTGCCGCAGCCGGCGGCGGCGAGGGCGGCCAGCAGGAGGCCGGCCAGGGCTCCCAGAACTCTTCTCGTACGCAACACGGAGCCCCCGTCAGTGCTTGAGGATCTTGGACAGGAAGTCCTTGGCGCGGTCGCTCTCCGGAGCGGTGAAGAACTCCTCGGGGCTGCGGTCCTCGACGATGCGCCCGTCGGCCATGAAGACCACGCGGTTGGCCGCGGAACGGGCGAAGCCCATCTCGTGCGTGACGACGACCATCGTCATGCCGTCCCGGGCGAGCTGCTGCATGACCTCCAGCACCTCGTTGATCATCTCCGGGTCGAGCGCGGAGGTCGGCTCGTCGAAGAGCAGTGCCTTGGGGTCCATGGCGAGGGCGCGGGCGATGGCCACGCGCTGCTGCTGGCCGCCGGAGAGCTGGGCGGGGTACTTGTCGGCGTGCGCGGCCAGCCCGACCCGCTCCAGCAGTTCGCGCGAGCGCCGGTCCGCCTCGTCCTTCTTCCGCCCGCGGACCTTGAGCTGGGCGAGCGAGACGTTGGCCAGCACGGTCTTGTGCGCGAAGAGGTTGAACGACTGGAAGACCATGCCCACTTCGGCCCGGAGGTCGGCCAGTCCCTTGCCCTCCTCGGGGAGGGGTCTGCCGTCGATCGTGATGCGTCCCGACTCGATGGTCTCAAGTCGGTTGATGGTCCTGCAGAGCGTCGACTTGCCGGAGCCGGAGGGTCCGATGACCACCACCACCTCCCCGCGGCCGACGGTGAGACTGATGTCCTGCAGTACGTGCAACTGTCCGTAGAACTTGTTGACGTCCCGCAGCTCGATCAACGGATCGACGGCCATACGCTGCCCTACCCACTTTTCGCTGTGCCGAGGTCAGCGCAAACTAACCAGCCCGAAAAGGGACTTCATCATCGACACGCACAAATGGTGCATAAGGCTTCTTGTCCGGTTGTAGGGAAATCTCTATCCCTCGGCCGACTCCGAGTACACCTGCGAAAGCTCGGGGCTGCCGGAGATCGCCCAGTCCAGACCCGCCTCGACCACGTCGATCTCCCGCCCCGAGGCGAGCCGCACGACGGGCTGCCCGCTGGGCCTGATGCTCCAGGCCGCGCCGGAGACGTTCCGCACCAGCACCGTCCCCAGGTACAGGCCCGCGTCGTTGCCCAGCCAGGGCAGTTCCTCGGGGTCGTCGCGCCAGCGCGGCGGCAACTGGTCGAGGGCCGCCAACGAGGCCGGGGTGTCGTCGAGTCGGAGCCCGCGCTCCCCCACCCGGACACGCAGCAGCTCGCACTCGGCGAGAAGCTCGGCCACGCCCTCGGGATCGGTGGCGACCACGGAGGCGAGCCCCGTCCCCCGCGTGCCGTCGTGACGCTTACGCCAGTTGTCCAAGAAAGGGATGTTCATACCGCTCAGGGTCGCATCCCCGGTATGTCGCGCACCACAGGGCGCGCGGCTCGGCTCCCGAGTACCCGACCGGCCCCGGTGCCCGTCCGCGCGCGGGCGTTCCGGGCTCCCGGCCGAAAGAGGTGGAGGCCGGACGCCCCGGCTGGTAGTTTCGCGTCCATGTCCAGCCCCGAGTCCGACAGAGGCTAGCCACCGGTCCGCCGGTGGCCGATCCGTCGTCGAATCGATCCCCTGGGGCCCCATACCGGTCCCGGATCGTCTGCGTCCGGCTGCCGCCGCAGGACCGCCACGGTGCGGGGCTGCGCTCTCCCGATGCGCCCGTGATCGCGTCCGTACGCGACACGACGACGCGCGCGTTCCCCGGCTCCGGCCTCCGCCGCCCTGCCGGATCACGTCCCGGACGCTCCCGGACGTTCTTCCGTGTCGCCGCCCGTCACGACGGGCGGGCGCGGGCCCGCACCCCCTGCCCGGTCCATCCATCAGCCGTCCATGGGGTTCCTTCATGCCATTTGCCGTATACGCCCTCGGGCTCGCCGTCTTCGCCCAGGGCACCTCCGAATTCATGTTGTCCGGTCTGGTCTCGGACATCGCCTCCGATCTGCAGGTGTCCATCCCGGCCGCGGGCCTGCTGACCTCAGCCTTCGCGATCGGGATGATCGTCGGGGCGCCGTTGATGGCGCTCTTCAGCCGCTCCTGGCCTCGACGTCGGGCGCTGCTGTTCTTCCTCTGCCTCTTCGGCGCCGCCCATGTGGTCGGCGCGCTCACCCCCGACTACGGGGTGCTCCTGGCGACCCGGGTCGTCGGGGCGCTGGCCAACGCGGGCTTCTGGGCCGTGGCCCTGGTGACCGCGGTCTCCCTGGCCGGGCCCGGGGCCCGCGCCCGCGCCACCTCGGTGGTGGTCGGGGGCGTCACCCTCGCCTGCGTGGTCGGGGTGCCGGCCGGTGCGGCGCTGGGCGGCCACTGGGGGTGGCGGTCCGCGTTCTGGGCCGTGGCCCTGGTCTGCGTGCCGGCCGCCGTCGTCATCGCCGGGGCGATCCCGGCGGGGCGGCCGGAGCCGGTCCCCGTCCGGGCCGGTGCCGAGCTGCGGGTCCTGACCGGGCGGCCCCTGCTGCTGACCCTGCTGACGAGCGCCCTGGTGCAGGGGGCGACGTTCTGCGCGTTCTCCTACCTCGAACCGCTGGCCACCCGGGTCACCGGGCTCGGGGACGCCTGGGTGCCGGTGCTGCTGGCGCTGTTCGGGCTGGGTTCGTTCCTCGGGGTCACCGCCACCGGCCGGTACGTCGACGCGCGGCCGGTCGTCTGGACCGCCGCCGGGCTGGTGGCGCTGACCGTCGGCTGGGCCGGGTTCGCGCTGACCGCGGGCAGCCCGCTCGCCGCGGTCGTGCTCGTCCTCGTCCAGGGGGCGCTCGCGTTCGGCACCGGGACGGCGCTGATCTCGTGGGTGTTCCGGCTGGCGGCCGACGCGCCGACCCTGTCCGGTTCGTTCGCGACGGCCGCGTTCAACGTGGGAGCCGCGCTCGGGCCGTGGTTCGGCGGGCTGGCGATCGACGCGGGGTTCGGCTTCCGGTCCCCGCTGTGGGTCAGCGCGCTGCTGATGGTCCTGGCGCTGGGCACTGCCGCGGCGCCGGGCATCCGGCGGGTCGCCGGACACGGCCGGGACGGGGTCGCCGTGCTCTGACGGGCGGTTCGTGGCCCCGCCCGGCGCTGAACGGGCGGGGCCGTCCTGTTCTCTGCAAGCAGCCAGCAAGCGGGATAAGGACAGGAACCACGCTAGCGGCGACCACTGACAACGCCGTCCGAAAGCCGTGCCCCCGCCCGCCGGGCGGGGGCGCTCCACCGGGGCGGCGGGGCCGTCAGAGGCCGAGGTCCACCACCACCGGGGCGTGGTCGGAGGCACCCTTGCCCTTGCGCTCCTCGCGGTCCACGTAACTGTCCCGAACCGCCGCGACGAAGGGCTCGTTGCCGTAGACCAGGTCGATGCGCATGCCCTTGTTCTTCGGGAAGCGCAGCTCCCGGTAGTCCCAGAAGGTGTACGGGCGGTCGTACTTGAGGGGGCGCGGCACGACGTCCGACAGCCCCTCCTCGCGCAGGGCCGCGAGGGCGGCGCGCTCGGCCGGGGTGACATGGGTGGCGCCCTCGAAGAGCGCCGGGTCCCAGACGTCCTCGTCGGTGGGGGCCACGTTGAAGTCGCCCAGCACGGCGAACGGCTGCGAGCCCGCGGCGTCCGCCGCGACGGCCTTCTGCAGCGCCTCGAACCAGCGCAGCTTGTACGCGTAGTGCGCGTGCTCGACCTCGCGGCCGTTGGGCACGTACACCGACCAGAGGCGGACCGGGCCGCAGGTCGCCGAGACCGCCCTCGGCTCCTGCGCGCCCTCGTAGTCGGGTCCGTCCGGCAGGCCCGTGACGACGTCGGACAGGCCG
Source organism: Streptomyces sp. NPDC002669 (assembly GCF_042889165.1). Classification (NCBI taxonomy): domain Bacteria; kingdom Bacillati; phylum Actinomycetota; class Actinomycetes; order Kitasatosporales; family Streptomycetaceae; genus Streptomyces; species Streptomyces sp. NPDC002669. The sequence continues at coordinate 160,756 of NZ_JBIAQQ010000001.1, forward strand.
ACGCGGGAGACCAGTGCCACGCCGTTCCACCGCCCGGTGGCGTTGACCGCGGACTCGTAGCCGAGCTCGCGGAGCGCGTCCGCCGGGAACTGTTCGGCGGCGCACTTGGTCTCCTGGATGCACAGCACGTCCGTGCCGGTGCTCTCCAGCCAGGCCAGCAGCCTCGGGAGCCGGGCGGTGATCGAATTGACGTTCCAGGTGGCGATGCGCATGGGGCTAAACCTAGCGGCTGCCACCGACAGCCGCCGGTCCGGCGGCGGTCACAGGCCGGTCGAGTCCCCCGGGGCCAGCCGGCCGTGGTCGGCGCCGCCGAGGCCACCGATCTGGTGGTCGTAGATCGGGCGGGCGAGATCGGTGAGCAGCGCGTCGTGGATGTCGATGGCGCGCCGCGGCCCGACCTCGCGCACGTAGTCGATGACCTCGGAGATCTTGTTCCAGGGGGCCATCACCGGGAGCATCAGGGTGTCGACCGGCCGGTCCGGGACGGTGAGCGCGTCGCCCGGGTGGAACACCGAACCGTCCACCAGGAAGCCGATGTTGGTGATCCGGGGGATGTCCGGGTGGATCACCGCGTGCAGCTCGCCGTGCACCTGGACGTCGAAGCCCGCCGCGGTGAAGGCGTCGCCGTGGCCGACGGTGTGGACGCGGCCGGGGAAGGCGGCGGAGAGCCGCTCGGCGACGCTGCGCAGGGTCCAGACCTCGACGGCCGGATCGGCCTCCAGTCCGGCCCGCAGCCGTCCCTCGTCGAAGTGGTCGGCGTGCTCGTGCGTCACCAGGATCGCGTGGGCGCCGACGGCGGCGTCCTGCTCCGAGAAGCCGCCCGGGTCGATGACGAGCGTCCGCCCGTCCTTCTCCAGGCGGATGCAGGAGTGCGTCTTCTTGGTCAGGGTCAGGTGTGCGGGGTTCTCGGCGTTCATGGGCCCCATCCTGCTACGGACGGGGCGTCGTTTCTTCCCGGATGACGCCCTGGGCGATGGTGAAGGCCGCGTTCGCCGCGGGCACGCCGCAGTAGACGGCGGTCTGCATCAGCACCTCCTTGATCTCGGCCGGGGTGAGCCCGTTGCGCAGGGCGGCCCTGACGTGGGCGGCCAGGCTCTCCATGCGACCGGAGGCGATCAGCGCGGTGAGCGTGACACAGCTGCGGGTGCGGCGGTCCAGCCCCTCCCTGGTCCACACCTCCCCCCAGGCGTAGCGCGTGACCAGTTCCTGGAAGTCGCCGGTGAAGTCGTCGGCGGCGGCCGCGGTCGCGTCCACGTGGCCGTCGCCCAGCACCTCGCGACGCACCTTCATCCCGGCGTCGTACGGGTCGGGGCGTCCGGCCGTGTCGGGCTGCGGCTGCGGGACGGCCGCGGTGATCTCCGCGACGGGCAGCACGGGGGCGGAGAGCTGCGGGACGGCCGACGGGACGGGGATGCCCGCGAGGGTGTCCTGCCAGGCCGTGGAGAAGTGGGTGAGGAGCAGGTCGGTGACGGCTCCGGGCTGCTCGACCGGCGCGAGGTGGGAGGCGCCGGGGACGAGGGCGAGCCGGGCGTCCGGTATGCCCGCGACCAGGATGCGGGCGTCGCCCGGTCCGGTGACCCGGTCCTCGGAGCCGACCAGGGCGAGGGTCGGGACGGTGATGCGGCCGAGCTCGCCGCGGATGTCGAAGGCGGCGAGGGCCTCGCAGGCGGCGATGTAGCAGCCGGGGTCGGTGGTGCGGACCATCTGGACGGCCCAGTCGACGATGGCCGCCTGTGCGGCGGCGAACCCGGGGGTGAACCAGCGCTCCGGCGCGCTGCGCGCCATCGGCTCCAGACCGTTGGTGCGGACGACCACCCCGCGCTGGCGGAACTCGTCGGCGCTGCCGAACCGGGCCGAGGCGGCGACCAGGGCCAGCGAGGCGATCCGGTGCGGGTGGCGCAGCGCGAGGTCGGCACCGATCGCGCCGCCGATGGAGCAGCCCGCGTACCCGAAGCGCCGGACGCCGAGGCCGTCGAGGGTGGCGACCAGCCGGTCGGAGAGCTCGCCGATGGCGGTGGCGGGGTGCGCGGGGGCGCCGCCGTGGCCCGGGAGGTCGTAGCGGAAGACCCTCCAGTGCCGGGTGAGCTCCGGCACCTGGCGGTCCCACATGTGCAGGGAGGTGCCGAGGGAGGGTCCCAGGACCAGGATCGGCGCGTCCTCGGGCCCGTCGAAGCGGTACTGCAGGGTTTCAGTCGTCGTCTCACTCACCCGCCCACGCTCCCATATCTCACGTTTCCGGTGGGAGAGGGGTCGGGACGCTCGCCGGACCTCCGCATGCGTGCGGTGCCGGACGAAGATCCTCCACATCCGGTCCCGCGTTCCGCTACTCGGCCTCCCGCCGCCCGGCAGCCCGCGCCGGGAAGAGGGCGGACCAGCACTCCTCCCCCTCGCGCCGCTCCCGGGCCCGCAGCAGCCGGGACCGGACGGCCAGACACGCCACGGCGGTGACACCGGCCACCGCCGGGAGCACGGCCAGACCCGGCGCCACGGGCAGGAGCAGCAGGAACAGGGTGAGGGTGACCGTTCCCCACCCGGTCAGTACGGCGGCCGCGGCGGGCCGCCGGGAGCGCGGCCGGTCCTGGCCCGCCCGCAGGTCGACGCAGGCGGGCAGGTACCAGACGTTGCCGGCGGCGAGGAGCGCGACGACTCCTGCTGCCAGTACTCCGTGGGACATCGGCGGCGCTCCTCGGGAAACGGCTCGCGGGGCGGGCGGGTCAGTGCGACGCGGTGGCTTCGAGTGCGGTGATCTCCGGGTGGTGCAGGTCGAAGGCCGGGGATTCGCTGCGGATGCGGGGCAGGGAGGTGAAGTTGTGCCGGGGCGGCGGGCAGGAGGTGGCCCATTCCAGGGAGCGGCCGTAGCCCCAGGGGTCGTCGACGGTGACCTTCGTGCCGTACTGGCTGGTCTTCCAGATGTTGTGGAAGAAGGGCAGGAACGACAGTCCGAGCAGGAACGATCCGATGCTGGAGAGCGTGTTGAGGGCGGTGAACCCGTCGGCGGCGAGGTAGTCCGCGTACCGGCGCGGCATTCCCTCGGCCCCCAGCCAGTGCTGGACGAGGAAGGTGAGGTGGAAGCCGACCGTCAGCGTCCAGAACGTGATCTTCCCGAGCCGCTCGTCGAGCATCTTCCCGGTGAACTTCGGCCACCAGAAGTGGAATCCGGCGAACATCGCGTACACGACCGTGCCGAAGAGCGTGTAGTGGAAGTGCGCGACGACGAAGTACGAGTCCGAGACGTGGAAGTCGAGCGGCGGCGACGCCAGGATGACCCCGGTCAGTCCGCCGAAGACGAAGGTGATCAGGAATCCGGTGGTCCACAGCATCGGTGTCTCGAAGGACAGCGAGCCCTTCCACATCGTGCCGATCCAGTTGAAGAACTTCACCCCGGTCGGGACGGCGATCAGGAAGGTCATGAAGGAGAAGAAGGGGAGCAGCACCCCACCGGTCACGTACATGTGGTGGGCCCAGACGGTGACGGAGAGTCCGGCGATGGCGATCGTCGCGGAGACCAGGCCGATGTAGCCGAACATCGGCTTGCGGGAGAAGACCGGGACGATCTCGGAGACGATCCCGAAGAACGGCAGGGCCAGTACGTAGACCTCGGGGTGGCCGAAGAACCAGAAGAGGTGCTGCCACAGCAGCGCGCCGCCGTTGGCGGGGTCGAAGATGTGCGAGCCGAATTTCCGGTCCATCTCCAGTGCGAAGAGCGCCGCGGCCAGGACCGGGAAGACCAGGAGGATGAGGACGGCGGTCAGCAGCACGTTCCAGGTGAAGATCGACATCCGGAACATGGTCATTCCCGGGGCGCGCATGCAGATGATGGTGGTGATGAAGTTGACCGCGCCGAGGATGGACCCGAAGCCGGAGAGCGCCACGCCCATGATCCACATGTCGGCGCCGATTCCCGGCGAGTGCGTGGCGTCGGACAGCGGGGCGTAGGCGAACCAGCCGAAGTCGGCGGCGCCCTGCGGGGTGAGGAAACCCCCGGCGGCGATCAGCGAGCCGAAGAGGAACAGCCAGTACGCCAGCATGTTCAGCCGCGGGAACGCCACGTCGGGCGCGCCTATCTGGAGCGGCATGAGCCAGTTGGCGAATCCGGTGAACAGCGGCATCGCGAACAGCAGCAGCATCACCGACCCGTGCATGGTGAACGCCTGGTTGAACTGCTCGTTGGACATGATCTGCGTGCCGGGACGGGCCAGTTCGGCGCGCATCACGAGCGCCATCGCGCCGCCGACGAGGAAGAACACGAACGCGGTGACGAGGTACAGCGTGCCGATCTGCTTGTGGTCGGTCGTGGTGAGCCACGAGACGACGATCCGCCCGCGGGAGGCACGTTCCGGCCGGCCGGGGCCGGGGGGCAGGGGCCCCTGCGCGGGGGCGGCTCGATTGCCCTGCTTTTCCATTGCGTCCACCGGACCGTGTCCTCCAGCTCTTGCGTTCCACGAGCGCTCCCCGGCCGCGGGGAGGGCGGCGGGGAGCGGCCGGGAAGGTCCGGTGGATCACGAGGGGACGGGCCGGACCTTCCCGGCCGCACCATGGTGGCCGCGCCCTCCGGGGCCCTCCAGGGACCGACGGGCACCGTCGGCCGGGACGACCGGCCCTACTCGCCGGCCCCGCGGGTGGCCGACCGGCCCCACCGTCCGGCCGCCGGCTCCGGCGGCTGCCGTAGGCTGACGGGCCGTGGACCGGTCCCAGCCCCGCGGTGATCCGGTGAGCGATTTCCCGGCATACGGCACACGGAACCTGAGAGCGGCACCCCGATGACAGAGACAGCACCCACGGTGCCCGGCCTCCCCCGTGAGACCCCTTCTTCCGGCTCCCCCGCCCCGGCCGGGGCCCACTGCCCCCGTCCGGCGGCCTGGCCGCAGCCGAGCCGGCCGGACCGGATGCGCAGCCTGCTGGACGCCGTGATGAGTCTGGGGCGGGGCCTGGAACTGCCCGAGGTGCTGCGCGGCATCGTGGAGGCCGCGGTGACCCTGACCGACGCGGAGTACGGGGCGCTCGGCATCGTCGGGGACGGACAGAAGCTGCTGGAGTTCCTGCCGGTCGGCATATCGGAGCAGATGGCCGCCGAGATCGGCCAGACGCCGTGCGGGCGCGGCATCCTCGGTGAGCTGATCCACCGGCCGCAACCGCTGCGGCTCACCGATCTCAGCAGCCATCCGCGCAGCTTCGGCTTCCCGCCCCACCATCCGCCGATGCGCACCTTCCTCGGGGTGCCGGTGCGGGTCCGGGACGAGGTGTTCGGCAATCTCTACCTCACCGAGAAGCGGGGCGGGGCGGACTTCGACGCCGACGACGAGGCGGTGCTGACCACCTTGTCGATCGCGGCCGGGGTGGCCATCGACAACGCCCGCATGTACGACGAGAGCCGTCGCCGGGAGCGGCGTCTGGAGGCGCTCGGCGAGATCACCCGCACCCTGCTGTCGGGGACGGACGCCGACGAGGTGCTGCATCTGATCGCGGAGCGGGCGATGGAGGTGGCGGGGGCGGACCGGGCCGCGATCCTGCTGCCGACGCCGCCCGCCACCGGGTCCGCGGACGCGGCCGACGCGCGGCTGACCGTCGCGGTGGCCCACGGCAAGGACGCCGGACGCGTCACGGGGCTGTCCGTCCCGGCACGGGGGTCGCTGGCCGGGCTCGCGGCCCGTACCGGGACGCCGGTGCACTGCGCCGACGTACGGACCGACCCCCGGGCCCATCCGTTCGGCGACGGCGCCGAGGAGGGGCTCGGGCCGGTGGTGACGGTGCCGCTGCGGGTCGACACGGGGGCGAGCGGCGCGCTGCGGCTGGGGCGGCCGGTGGACCGTCCGCCGTTCGACGACACCGAGATCGCGCTCGTCTCGGGCTTCGCCGACCAGGCGGCCATCGCCCTGGAACTGGCCCGCAGGCGGGCCGAGTCCGAGGAGCTGGCCGTCATGCACGACCGGGACCGGATCGCCCGCGATCTGCACGACCTGGCGATCCAGCGGCTCTTCGCGACCGGGATGACGCTCCAGAGCACCACGCGTGCCATCGCGGACCGGCCGGACGCGGCCGAACGGGTCAGCCGGGCGGTGGACGATCTGGACACCACGATCCGGATCATCCGGTCCACCATCTTCGATCTGCGGACCGCGGAGCGGGCGGGCCGCGGCGGGCTGCGGCACCGGATGGCGGAGACCGCCCGTACGGCGGCGCACGCCCTGGGGTTCCAGCCCTCGCTGCGGATCGACGGGCCGGTGGACACCACGGTGCCGGACGAACTGGCCGAGCACCTGGTGGCGGTGGCCGCCGAGGCGGTGTCCAACGCCTCCCGCCACGCCCGTGCCACCCTCATCGGCATCGAGCTGTCGGCCGACGAGGTGGTGACGCTGGCCGTCACCGACAACGGCGTCGGCATCCGGGACGGCGTCGTGGCCGCCTCCGGGGCGGCCCCGGCGGCCGGCGAACCGGCGGCCGGCCGCCCCGGGGGGCTGGCCAACATGCGTACGCGGGCAGAGCTGTGCGGCGGTTCGCTGGCCGTCGAGCGGCCGGTGGACGGCGGCACCCGGATCGTCTGGCGCGCGCCGCTGCACGACTGAGGGCCCGTCCGGTCGCCGGGCCGCCCGGCGGGCCCCGCAGCGCGGGTCCTCAGCCCCTGCGGTCCTTGACCCGGCCGACGAGCATCGCGGCCTGGATGCGGCGGCCCACGCCCAGTTTGGCGAGGATCGACGAGATGCGGTTCTTGACGGTCTTCTCGGCCAGGAAGAGGCGTTCGGCGATCTCCCGGTTGGTGAGCCCTTCGCCGATGAGGTCCAGGATCTGCCTCTCCCGGGGCGTGAGGCCGTCCAGTTCCGACGCCTCGGACGGTTCGGCCGGGGGCTGTTCGGTGCCCCGCAGCCGTTCCATCACCCGGGCGGTGGTCCGCGGGTCGAGCATCGAGCTGCCCGAGGCGACCCGGCGCACGGCGGTGATCAGGTCGGCGCCGTTGATCTGCTTGAGCACATAGCCCGCGGCCCCCGCCATGATGGCGTCGAACAGCGCCTCGTCGTCGTCGAACGACGTCAGCATCAGGCAGGCGAGTCCGGGCATCAGGGCGCGCAGTTCCCGGCACACCTCGATCCCGGCGTGGTCGCCGCCCCGGTCGTCGCCGAGGCGTACGTCCAGCACCGCGACCTGCGGCCTGGTGGCCGGTACGCGCACCAGCGCCTCCCGGGCCGTGGACGCCTCGCCGACCACCTCGATGTCGCCCTCGGCCTCCAACAGGTCGCGCACCCCGCGCCGTACGACCTCGTGGTCGTCGAGGATGAAGACGCGCACGGGGGCCGCGGGCCGCGACGGGTCCGCGTCCGGCGGGGTCGCGCCCAGGGGGTCCGTGCTCGGCGGGGTCGTGCTCGGTGGGGTGTTCACGAACTCACTCACATCAGGCTCTATCGGTTCGGGGAGAGGGCCGGGAACAGTATGTGCCCGGCTCCGGAGGTGCTTGTGGCGGGGTGTCACGGCATGGTGAACGGCGTCTGAACAGGGCCGAAAGTCCCTGTTGCCGGGGGCCGGTCAGCGGGCGGGGTCCGGTGCCATACTGACGCCGCCAAGATCGTCCGGGCGCCACGGACATCTCCCTTCCGGCCACCCCCACTGCGCTGCATCAAGGAGCCCCCGGCCCATGAACACCTCCAGCGAGGACTACCACGCACTACTCGCACGGCACGACGCCATGCGGCTGCGACGACGCATCCTGGCGCCGGCCGACAGCCGTACGGACCGGTGGGGCGCCGAGGTCCCCCGGGCCTACGACGGCACGGCCGACCAGTTGCTGATCAGCGACTCGCTGGCGCTGGTGGCCCCGATGGAGGAGCTGATCGCCGAGCTGTACCGGGTCCTGTTCGAACGACACCCGTACCTCCGGGCGCTGTTCCCCGAGTCGATGGCGTTCCAGCAGGACCATCTCGCGTCGATCTTCCACTACTTGATCGGCAATCTGCACCGCACGGACGAACTGATCAGGGTCTTCGGCCAGTTGGGGCGCGACCATCGCAAACTCGGGGTCCGTCCGGCGCAGTTCGCGGCCTTCGAGGCGGCCCTCGTCGAGGCGCTGCGGCTGCGTGCCGGGGGCCGGTGGACCGGTGCGCTGGAGGACGCCTGGCTGCGGATGCTGGACCTGGCGGTCTCGGCGATGGTCCGGGGCGCGGACGAGGCGATCGCCGAACCGCCCAGCTGGGAGGCGACGGTGACCTCGCACGAGCTGCGCGCCCCCGGCCTGGCGGTGCTGCGGATCCGCCCGCACCAGCCCTACGCCTTCGAGGCCGGCCAGTACGCGTCCCTGGAGTCGCCGCTGCTGGAGCAGGCATGGCGCCCCTACTACCTGGCCCGCGCGCCGCACCCGGACGGCGAGCTGGAGTTCCACGTACGGGCCCGGGGTGCCGGCGGGGTGAGCGACGCGCTGGTGCACGGTACGCGGGAGGGCGGCACCGTCCGTCTGGGCGCGCCGCGCGGTGCGCTGGCCCTGCCGGACCACCTGCTCTCCGCGGACCTGCTGCTGCTCGCCTCGGGCACGGGCTGGGCTCCGATGAAGGCGCTGCTCCAGCGGATCGACGCGGACCGCTCCGGTGTGCACCGGGTGCGGCTGCTGCTGGGACCCGCCGGTCCGGGGGAGGCGGCGGGCGAGGAGATGTACGACGCGGCGTGCCTGGAGGTGCTGCGGCGCACCCGGCCCTGGCTGACCGTCGTCACGTCGGACGCCGCGGGGGCCTCCTTCGGGGACCTCGGGGCGCGGGCCCTCGCCCGGCAGCACGCCTTCGTGGCCCTCTCCCCCGAGACCACCGCGGCCGGGACGGAGCAGGCCGTCGCCGCCCGGCTGGCCGCCGCCGGGATACCGGACGCGCACATTCATCTCGACACCACCGGCATGGGAACGGTCACAGGAATGTCCGCCAGTACGGCCAGAAGCGGACTGCTATCAGCATGACGACGGCCAGGCACCAGGTCACCGGCACCACCAGCGGGAACTCCAGCGCCGCCGCGACCAGCGCGCGCGGCGCAGGCAGCACGCCGTGGCGCAGGTTGTGCACCGTGACGCGCCAGAACATGAAGATCGTGACCGCCCACACCAGCATGCACCACAGGCACAGGGCGCCGATCTCGTACAGGGCCTGGGTCATCAGCCACATGCAGAAGCCGACGCCGAACAGCATGCCGAGGTTCAGCCCCAGCCAGTACCAGCGCCGGTAGCGCGCACCGGCGAGCAGGCCCGCGCCGGTGCACAGCACCACCGCGAAGCCGATCAGCCCGATGAGCGGGTTGGGGAAGCCGAACACCGACGCCTGGTCGCTGGTCATCACGCTCGTGCAGGACACCACGGGGCTGAGCGAGCAGGCGGGCACGAAGCCGGGGTCGACGAGCAGTTCGATCTTATCGACCGTGATGACGAACGAACCGAGCAGCCCGAGCGCGGCGGTGACGACCAGCAGCCAGGCCGGTCCCCGCCCCGCTCCGGTGCGCTCCGGGGCGTGGCCGGTCCCGTTCCGCCCTCCGCCGTCGGCGTCCCCGTCGTCCTCCACGACGTGTTCCGACGGTTTCATGCCCGCCCCCGCACCGAGCCGTCCGGCCAGACGACCTCCACCTCGATGCCCCGCGCACGCGCGAAGGCGACCAGGTGGGCGGTGGCGTCCCGGCCGTCCGACGGCGATCCGTCCCACACCGCGAGCACCGTCCGGCAGGTCTCCACCAGCCGTTCGTCGGCACCGACGCACGCGTCCCGGTCGGCCGGGTCGAAGGCCAGCAGCCGTACGTGTTCGGCCAGGACCAGCAGTTCGCCCGCGGCCGAGCGGTCCGGCTCGGGCAGGGGGGCGGGCACCGCGCCCCGGGCCGGCAGCAGCACCGTCAGCTTCCGGCCCGCCTCCCGGGCGGCCCGCCCGAAGACCACCGGCAGCCCCGAACCGGCCCGCACCAGCGCGGCGGCCCCCTCCGCCAACCGGTCCAGCCTCGCCCTCAGTTCGGCTTCCACCAGCTCCAGGGTCGGTTTGCCGAGGTCCCTGTGCCCGACGACTGCGATCACCATGATTCCCTCCCGCGCGCACCTGCGGCGTGCGACGCATCGCAGTGAACCCATCGGCAGCCCGTGGCCACTAGGGCCGATCGGCCCCGGGTCGGTCGGCGACCGGCGGCCGGGACCGGACGAGGTCCCCTGCGGCGTGCCGCGGTTGTGCCCGTGCGGTGCTCACCCGGCCGTCAGGGACGGGAAGCGCACTCCGGTCAGCCGTTCCGACAGCTCCCACAGCCGGCGCCCGGTGGCGGCGTCCTTCGCGCGGGGCGCGAGGGTCACCCGCGTCGGCGCCCCGCGCAGTTCTCCCGCGCCGCCGGGCCCGATGAACTCGCCGCCGCGCACGCCCGGTTCGATCGCCGCGTACAGCTGGGAGAGCGCGCCGTCGGCCGGCTTCTGGGCCAGCGGGGACAGCAGGCGGCCGTACAGCAGTCGCACCGTTCCGACCGGCGTGCCCTTCTGGAGCCCGGTGGCGGTGTACCCCGGATGGGCGAGCACGCTCCGTACCGGGCTGTCGGCCCCGGCCAGGCGCAGGTGCAGCTGATGCCCGAAGACGGCGTTGGCCAGTTTGGACTGGTTGTAGTGGCCCATCGGGGAGTACGCACGCTCCCCGTCCACGTCGTCGAAGGCGATCCGGCCCTGCCGGTAGTTGGGCGAACTCACGGTGACCACGCGGGGGTCGACGCCCTCGGCCAGCAGGTCGAGCAGCAGGCCGGTGAGCGCGAAGTGGCCCAGATGGTTGGTGGCGAACTGCAGCTCGTGGCCCTGCGGGCTCAGGGTGCGGGGCGGTGCCATGATCCCGGCGTTGTTGACCAGCACATCGACGTGCGAGTGGTCCGCGCGCAGCGCGTCGGCGAAGGCGCGCACCGACCCGAGGTCGGCCAGGTCGACGTGGCGCACCTCCAACCGGGCGTCGGGGGTGTCGGCGGTGATCGTGGCGGCGGCCCGTCGGCCCTTCTCCGTGTCCCGCACCGCGAGGACCACCCGTGCTCCCCGCCGGGCGAGTGCGTGAGCGGTCGCGAGACCCAGTCCGCTTCCGGCCCCGGTGACGACGAACACCCGGCCGGTCTGGTCGGGGATCAGCCCGGCGTTCCAGCGTTCCTGTTTCATGCGGCACAGACTGACTGTACTGGCACTTGGTGTCAAGGAGATACCGAGTGCCGTATTCGGCACGGCATGTACCATGCGAGGGTGAGTACGCGATCCGATCTGAGCCTGGCCGAGCGCAAACGTCGGCTCGTCTCGGACGAACTGACCGAGGCGGCCCTGCAGCTGCTGGCCCTCAAGGGCTTCGACGCCGTCACCGTCGACGAGATCGTGGCGGCCGCGGGCGTCTCCAAGCGGACGTTCTTCCGCTACTTCGCGTCCAAGGAGGACGTCGTCGTCCAGTTCCTGGCCGACATGGGGGCGGACATGCGGGCCGCGCTGGCGGACCGGCCCGCCGAGGAGCCGCCGGCCGAGGCGCTTCGGCACGCCGTGCGGGTTCCGGTGACCACGTGTGCCGCCCACTCGGAACGGGCCCTGCGCGTGGTGCGGCTGATCCTGCGCACCCCCGCGCTGCTCGCCCGGTTCCTGGAGCGGCAGGACCGGTGGCGCGACGAACTCGCCGAGGAGCTCGCCCGCCGGGTCGGCCGCGACGTCGGGAGCGACCTCTACCCGCGCCTGGCCGCCGGGACGGCCCTGGCCGCCTTCCACGTGGTCCTGCGGCGCTGGAGCGAGAGCGACACGGCCCCGGACCCGGTGGCTCTCCTGGACGAGGCGTTCGACCTCGTAGCCCCGGCCCTCGGTCCCGCCCCGGGCACCCGCTGAGGGCTGTCGGACCGGGGGGGGCGGGCCCGCGGCGCTCCGTCGGAGCACCGCCCTTTTCCGTCAGGGGGTCGCCGCGGAGACCACGTAGACGACCGGGTTCATCGGGTCGGTCATGTTCACCATGATGTTCTGGGTGGGCCGGGGGTCCTTGTTGGTGTGCGTGGTGCCCGCCCAGTCGGTCCCGGGGTCGAAGGACCAGCCCGAGACCTCCCGGTCGCGGGCGCCGATGGTCACCTCGTCGGGCCGCAGGTCGCCCCGCCCGCTGCCGAGCCGGCTGAGGAACCGGTCCAGCCCGGCGGACGTGGTGCGGAACTCCACGTACAGCCGGCTGGCCTTCCAGTTGTTGGTCTCGTAGTACTGCACGTCCAGGGAGTTGCCGGGCATCGGGAGCTCGAAGATCCGGCGCTGCATCCGGGACGGCCAGCCCTCCCGGAGCCCCTGGGCGGCCGCCTCGGCCTCCTTGTTCTGGCCGGCGCGGCGGCTCTGGCCGGCGGAGATCAGCAGGTAGCCGGCCGGGATGCCGATGAGCAGCACGATGATGGTCGCCGTGATCAGACGACGGCGGATCATCCGGCGCCGGTCCCGCGGCGGCCGTTCGTCGTCGGGCGGCGGGGACTGGCGCGGCAGGACGGGGTGCTCGGCTGCGGTCATGTGTCTGCGGGTCCCTAGGAGGTGCGGGTGTTTCGCGTGTTGCGGATGGTGCTCGCGGCCTGGTCGTAGATCTGGGCGTACCGCTCGTACCGTTCGACGCGGCGGCGGTTGGTGCGGCGGAACCTGCGGGCCACCAGCCGGGCCAGGTCCGCGGCGCCGACCATACCCGCCTCCGGGCCGAGCTGGGCCTTCGCGATCCGGGCCTCGGGGCGGTAGCCGCGGCCGGTGAGGTGGCGCTTGAAGGCGTCCCTGGCGGGGCCGATGAGCAGGTCGTCGGCGGCGCTGACGCCACCGCCGATGACGAAGCAGGAGGGGTCGAGCGCGGCGGCCAGGTTGGCGATGCCGACGCCGAGCCACTGGCCGATGTCCTGGAGGAGTTCGACGCACATGGCGTCGCCCTCGCGGGCCAGTTCGGTGATGAGGGGGCCGGTGATGTCGGGGATGTTGCCCTTGACCCGCTCGATGATGCCGTGCGCGACCGGGGAGTCGGCCGCGGCCAGCTCCCTGGCCTCGCGGACCAGGGCGTTGCCGGAGCTGTACTGCTCCCAGCAGCCGCGGTTCCCGCAGGGGCAGCGGTGTCCGCCGGGCACCACCTGCATGTGGCCGAACTCACCGGCTACCCCGTACTTGCCGCGCTTGACCTGGCCGTCCTCCAGGATCGCGCCGCCGATGCCGGTGCCGAGCGTGATCATGACGAGGTGGTCCTCGCCGCGGCCCGCGCCGAAGCGCCATTCCGCCCAGGCGGCGGTGTTGGCGTCGTTGTCGACCATGACGGGGACGACGAGCCGGGAGGCGAGGGCGTCGCGCAGCGGTTCGTCGCGCCAGGCGAGGTGCGGGGCGAACAGCACCCGGGAGCGGTCCGCGTCGACCCAGCCGGCCGCCCCGATGCCGACGGCGTGCACGTCGTGCCGGTCGGAGAGGTCCAGGACCAGTTCGACGATGGTGTCCTCGACGACCTTGGGGCTCTTGGACTTGTCCGGCGTCTCGGTGCGCAGCTGCTCCAGGATGTTGCCGTCGGCGTCGACGACGCCGGCCATCACCTTCGTGCCGCCGATGTCGATGCCGACGGTGGGGACCCGGGGCGCCGTGAGGTGGGAGCGCCGCTCCCGGGTGCCCACGGTCCGCAGGACGGTGGCGCGGGCGGAGCCGCGGTGTGTGAGGTCGCGGTACGTGCTCATCGTCCCTGCGGGGTCGGGGAGCCGGGAGTGGTGCCCCCGGCGGCGGACTGCGCCCGTCGGGCTCGATTCTGCCACTGCCGGGGGGCCGGGGGCGGCGGCCGGTGCGGGCGGGGCCGGTAACCGCCGGGGCTACGCGGGGCCGTCGGCGTCCGGGCGGGCGGGGGGCCGGGCCGGGCCGGTGGCCCGTTCCAGCTCGTGGCTGAGCTCCTCCAGCTCGCTGCCGCCCGCCATCTGGCGGGTCAGCTCGTCCAGCGTGACGCTCCCCTTGGTGTGGCTGCCGGCCATGGCGCCCCGCTTGAGCAGGACGAACCGGTCACCGACCAGATACGCGTGGTGAGGGTTGTGCGTGATGAGGACCACGCCGAGACCCGCGTCGCGGGCGGCCGCGACGTACTTGAGCACGACCCCGGACTGCTTGACCCCGAGCGCGGCGGTGGGCTCGTCCAGCACGAGCACCTTGGCGCCGAAGTGGACGGCCCGCGCGATGGCGACGCACTGGCGCTCGCCGCCGGACAGGGTGCCGATCGGCTGGTCGACGTCGCGCAGGTCGATGCCCATGCGCAGCAGTGCGGAGCGGGTCGTCTCGCGCATCAGGCGCACGTCGAGGCGTTTGAAGGGGCCCGAGCCCGTGGTCGGCTCCGAGCCGAGGAAGAAGTTGCGCCAGACCGGCATGAGGGGGACGACGGCCAGGTCCTGGTAGACCGTGGCGATGCCCCGGTCCAGGGCGTCGCGCGGATTGACGAGGGTGGTCTCCTCGCCGTCGACGAGGAAGGTCCCGGCGTCGTGCCGGTGCAGCCCCGCGATGATCTTGATCAGGGTGGACTTGCCGGCGCCGTTGTCGCCGAGCACGCAGGAGATCTCCCCCGCGTGGACCTCCAGCGAGACGTCGTCGAGCGCCCTGATGTTGCCGTAGTACTTGCTGACGTGGTCCAGCTCGACGAGCGCCCGGCGGGGCGTCTCCGGGGCGGCCGGTGCCTGGGGGGCCGTCATTTCGTCGCCTCCGCGCGCTTGCGTACCCATGCGTTGAGCAGGGTGGCCAGGAGCAGCATGGCTCCGAGGAAGAACTTGAACCAGTCCGGGTTCCACTCCGCGTACACGATGCCCTTGCTGGTCATGCCGAAGATGAAGGCACCGACCGCGGAGCCGATCGCGGAGCCGTAGCCGCCGGTGATCAGACAGCCGCCGATGACGGCCGCGATGATGTAGATCAGCTCGTTGCCGACGCCCTCGCCGGACTGGACGACGTCGTACGAGAACAGCAGGTGCTGGCCGGAGACCCAGGCGGCGAAGGCGACGCCGAGGTAGAGCCCGATCTTGGTGCGGATCACCGGGACGCCGACCGCGCGGGCCGCGTCGGCCTCGCCGCCGACCGCGAAGATCCAGTTGCCGAAGCGGGTGCGGAGCAGGATCCAGGTGGCGATCGCGACGAGGACGGCCCACCACAGGATGGTGACCTTGAGCTCGACGCCGCCGATGGTCCACTGCGAGGCGAACACCTTGCGGGCCGAGTCGAAGCCCTCCATGTCGCCGATGGCCTTCGTCGAGACGGTGCCGCTGATCAGCTTGGTGAACCCCAGGTTGAGGCCGGTCAGCATCAGGAACGTGCCGAGCGTGATGATGAAGCTCGGCAGTTTCGTACGGGTCAGCATGAAGCCGTTGAACGCGCCGAAGGCCAGGGTGACCAGCAGCGACACGAGGACGCCGACCCAGACGTTGGCCGTCATCTGGTAGCTGAACATCGACGAGATCAGCGCGGAGCTGGTGACCAGCACCCCGGCGGAGAGGTCGAACTCGCCGCCGATCATCAGCAGCGCCACCGGCGCGGCCATGATCCCGATCGTCGAGGCCGCGTAGAGCACCGTGCCGAGGCTGGAGGCGCGCAGGAAGCTGTCGGCGACGATCGAGAAGAAGACGAAGACGGCCGCGGCGCCGACCACCGAGCCGAGCTCGGGGCGGCCGAGGAGCCTGCGCAGCGGTGAGGTGTGCAGCAGCCGCTCGTCCTTCCCCGCCGGGGCGGACGGTCCGGCGATCGCGCTCATCGGGTCCCCCGCTTCGTGTACTGGGCCAGTTCGGCGGCGTCCTTCGCGGTGATGATCTGCGGCCCGGTGAGGACCGGGCGTCCGCCGCCGAGCACGTTGCCGTTGTAGCGGTTGAGCCAGAGCAGGTCGACCGCCTCGTAGCCCTGGAGGTAGGGCTGCTGGTCGACGGCGAAGCCGAGGGTCTCGTCCTGGAGGGCCGTGGCGACCTTGGCGTTCAGGTCGAAGGTGTCGATCTCGGCCCTGCTGCGCGCGGTCCTCTTCGCCTTGACGGCGGCGTCCGCGAAGGGCGCGCCGAGGGTGACGACCGCGTCGATGCCCTTGTCGGCCTGGAGCTTGGCCTCGATGGACGCCTGGACGTCGGGCATGTTGGTGCCCTCCACGTACAGGTTCTGCAGCTGTCCGTCGAAGGACTTCTTCGCTCCGGCGCAGCGCTGCTCGTGGCCGACGTTGCCCTGCTCGTGCAGGATGCACAGGGCCTTCTTGCGGCCGCGCGCGTTGAGCTCCTCGCCAACGGCCTCGCCCGCGATGGACTCGTCCTGGCCGATGTGGGTGAGCGCGCCGAACCGCTTGGACTCCGCGGAGCCCGAGTTCACCGTGATCACCGGGATTCCGGCCTTCACCGCCTTGGTGACGACGTCCTTCATCGCGTCGGGCTTGGCGAGGGTGACGATCAGCCCGTCGACCTTCTGGTCGATGGCGGCCTGCACCAGCTGGGCCTGCTGCTGCGCCTCGTCGTTGTGCGAGTACAGGAACTTGATGTTGTCCTTGACGGCCGCCTGCTCGGCACCGCGCTGGACGATGTCCCAGAAGGTGTCGCCATCGCCCGAGTGGGTGACCATGGCGAAGGTCCAGCGGGGTGTGTCCACCGCGGCCCGGCCCTCGGCGGCGGCCCGGGCCGCGCGCTCCTCCGCCCGCTTGCCGCCGGTGCTGCTGCATCCCACGAGGGAGGCCCCGAGCACCGCCGCAAGCACGGCGCCCATCGCACGTACCCCTGTCCGAACCCTTGCCACGACGCCGTGCCCTTCTTGTGCTGCTCGCTGTACCGCCTGGAGCGGCCGGGGGCGGTTCGCGCCCCGACCGGCTGGCCAAGTATCCCCGAGGCGTCCGCGGCGCGGCCCGGCAGGGGCGGAGGGCGTGTGTCGGGGCCGGGTGCGCGCGGCGGGGCGCGGAGGGTTCACCGGGTACCGCGCGCGGTGTACTTCTCCAGCTGTGGCACGTCGTCGGCGGTGACGATCGCCGGGCCGGTGAGCACCGGTTTCCCGCCGCCGACGACGTTGCCGTTGGTCCGGTGCAGCCACAGTCCGTCGACGGCGAGGTAGCCCTGGAGGTAGGGCTGCTGGTCGACGGCGAAGCCGACCTCCCCGGCCTTCAGTCGTCCGACGACCTCGGCGTTCAGGTCGAAGGTGTCGATCTCGGCCCCGCTGCCGGAGCCGTCCTTGGCCTTGACGGAGGCGGCGGCGAAGGGGGCGCCGAGGGTGACGACGGCGTCGATGCCCTTGTCGGCCTGGAGCTTCGCCTCGATCGAGGAGGTGGCGGCCGGCATGTTGGTGCCCTCGACGTTCAGGTTCTCGACGTGGCCCCCGAAGGTCTTCCGCACCCCGGCACAGCGCTCCTCCAGCGATACGTTGCCCTGCTCGTGGATGACGCAGAGGACCCTCTTGCGCCCGCGCGCGGCGAGCTCCTCGCCGACCGCCTCGCCGGCGACGGCCTCGTCCTGGCCGATGTGCCCGAGCGCGCCGAACTCCGCGGAGAACCGTGCGCCCGCGTTGATGGTCACCACGGGTATGCCGGCCTTCACCGCCTTGGTGACGACCGTTTTGAGCGCCTCCGGTTTGGCGAGGGTGACGACGATGCCGTCGACCTTCTGGTCGATGGCGGCCTGGACGAGCTGGGCCTGTTCCCTGCCCTCCTTGTTCGCGGAGTAGAGGAACTCGACGTTGTCCTTGGCCGCCGCCTGCTTCGCGCCGTTCTGCACGATGTCCCAGAAGGTGTCGCCCTCCCCCGAGTGCGTGACCATCGCGATCTTCATCCGGGGGGTGTCGGCCGCCTTCCCGCCGCCGCTTCCCGCCGCGGGCCTCTCCTCGGCGTCCTTGCCGCCGGAGCCGCTGCATCCGGAGACGGCGAGGCCGATGCCGAGGGCCGTGACGGTGATCAGGGCCGCTGCCCTGCGGGAGGTGCGCATGGTGGGGTCCGCCTTCTCTCCACGGCCGCCGGAGTGCGGCTGGACGTTTTCTAGCGGCGGTCGCACGGGACGTCAACGGCGCCCGGCAGTACGGGTGTTGTGATGCCGGGATGTCATGACGAACGAACAATTCACACCTTGTAAGGACATATGGTTGACAGGGCAGCCGGAGGGCGGCACGTTGGGTCCATGCGTATCGGACTCATCGGCACCGGCCGGATCGGTTCCTTCCACGCGGGTGTGCTGGCCCGCCACCCCGAGGTGGACGCCCTGGTGGTGACGGACACCGACGGGGGCCGGGCGGCCGGGGTCGCGCGCCGCGTGGGCGCGTCGGCCGTGGGGAGCACGGCCGAGGTGTTCGGCGCCGGGGTGGACGCCGTGGTGATCGCCTCGGCCACCGCGGCCCACGCCGAGCTGATCGGCCGGGCCGCGCGCGCCGGGCTCCCGGCATTCTGCGAGAAGCCGATCGCGCTGGACCTGCCGGGGACGCTGGGCGCGCTGCGGGAGGTCGACGAGGCCGGCAGCGTGCTCCAGCTGGGCTTCATGCGCAGGTTCGACGCCGGTTACGGGGCGGCCCGCGCCGCCGTCCGGGCCGGGACGCTCGGCAGGCTGCACACCGTACGGGCGGCGACGATGGATCCGGCGCCGCCGCCCGCCGCGTATCTGCCGCTCTCCGGGGGGCTGTTCCGGGACTGCCTGGTCCATGACTTCGACATCCTGCGGTGGGTGACGGGCCGTGAGGTGACCGAGGTGTACGCCACCGGGTCGGACGCCGGGCCCGCGATGTTCCGGGCGGCGGGCGACGTCGACACGGCGGCGGCGCTGCTGACCCTCGACGACGGCACCCTGGCCACGGCGACGGCCACCCGTTGCAACGGCGCCGGTTACGACGTGCGGATGGAGCTGGCGGGCGAGCTGGACCAGATCACGGTCGGCCTGGACGACCGCACGCCGGTCACCTCCGCCGAGCCGCTGGGGCCCGCCGCCCCCGCCCGTCCCTGGCCCGGTTTCCTGGAGCGGTTCGCCCCGGCGTACGAGGCCGAACTGGACGCGTTCGTACGGGTGGTGCGGGGCGAGCTGCCCAATCCGTGCGACGGCCGGGAGGCGTGGTACGCGCTGCTGGTCGCGGAGGCGTGCGAGGTGTCCCGCCGGGAGCGGCGCCCCGTGACGGTCGCGGAGGTCGCGAAGGCCGCCGGGTGACCGACGGGCCCGCACCGCCCCTCGTGCGGGGGCGGCCCGGGCCGGGGCGTGGTCAGGAGGACGGGGCGCCGGCCGACAGCACGGTTCCCTGCGCGACCGCGCAGAGCGTCTCCGCCCCGTCCTCCCCCGCGGCGAACAGCTCGCAGCGCACCACGGCCTGGCGGCGGCCGGTGTGCACGACCTCGGCCCTGGCCACGAGCGTGCGTCCGGTGGCGGGCCGGACGTACTGGATGGAGAAACCGCCGGTCAGCACGGCCGGGCCGAGCGTCGTACCGGCGGCGAAGGTGATCGAGTTGTCGGCGGCGTAGGCCAGTACCCCGCCGTGCAGAAAGCCGTTCTGTTGCTGGAGTTCCTGGCGTATGTCCACTTCGAGGGTGGCCGCACCGCCCCCGAAGGCGGTGATCCGTGCCCCGACGAGGCCGCTGAACGGCTGGCTGTCGAGAACCTTCTGGGCCATGGGCAGATCGAGTCCGGTCATGACGACTTCCTACCTCACCGGGTTGCTCCGCTCACCGGTTTTCCCGCCCACCGGATCTCTCCCACCGAACTCCCGCCCCGTCGTGCTTCCCGTCTCACCAGCGGACCGGCAGCCCCCGTCGGCCCCGCATCAGCAGGCCGGGAATCCAGTCGTACTCCCCCGTCTCCGCGTCCGGTGCGAGGTCCGGGCACCGCTCCAGCAGCGTACGGATCGCGATCCGGCCCTCCATCCTGGCCAGCGGCGCGCCCATGCAGAAGTGCACCCCGTGCCCGAAGGCCAGGTGCCCCTGGGTGTCACGGCGGATGTCGAAGGTGTCCGGCGCCGGGTAGCGGGCGTGGTCGCGGTCGGCGCCGGCCAGCGACACCAGCACCGGATCGCCGGCCGGGACGGTCCGCGATCCGATCTCGACCTGCTCGCGGGGGTAACGGAACGTCGCGGTCTCCACCGGCCCGTCGTAGCGCAGCATCTCCTCGACCGCGCCGTCGAGCAGGCCCGGGTCGGCGCGCAGGGCGGCGAGTTGGTCGGGGTGGTCGAGCAGCGCCCGTACCCCGTTGGCGATCAGGTTGACCGTGGTCTCGTGCCCGGCGACGAGCAACAGGAAGGCCATGCCCACGAGTTCGTCGGGCGACAGCCCGTCCCCCTCCTCGTCGCGCGCCCTGACCAGCGCGCTCATCAGGTCGTCGCCGGGCGAGCGCCGCTTCTCCCCGATGAGTTCGCCGAGGTACGCGTTCATGGCGCGCACCGCTTCCTGCTCCTGCTCCGGCGAGGCGGGGGTGATGATCTCGTTCGACAGCCGGCGGAAGGCGTTGCGGTCCAGGTCGGGGACGCCGATCAGTTCGCAGATGACGGTCATCGGCAGCGGGAAGGCCAGGGCGTCGACGAGGTCGGCGCGCCCGGCGGGCAGCATCACGTCGAGGAGTCCGTCGGTGATCTCCTGGACCCGCGGGCGCAGCGCCTCGACCCTGCGGGCGGTGAACTCCCGGGCGACGAGCTTGCGCAGCCGGGTGTGGTGGGGTGCGTCCAGCTCCAGCATGTTGCGGAAGATCGGGTCGCTCTCGCCGGGCGCCCCCGGCAGGCCCCGCCAGTCCTTGGCGAACCGCTGGTCGGCCAGGACCGCGCGGGCCTCGTCGTACCCCACCACGAGCCAGACCCGATCGAACTCGTCGGTACGGACGGTGTGCACGGGACCCGCGGCGCGCAGTTTCTCGTAGTACGGATACGGGTTCGCCGTGAAGTCCTTCGCCCCGCGCAGATCGGCATCGACGTCGGGGCCGGCCTCGGCTCGGGCGTCGGCGGCGGGGTCACTGGCTTCGGACATGGGACCGTCCCTCCCGGTCTGATCGGTTCGATCGTCCGGGCCGATCGTCCCCGATCGCTTCGGATCGACCGGTTCAGCCTACGTCGCCGTCCTCCGCGGCATCGTCGTCGAGCAGACCCGAGTCGTGCACCAACAGCGCGATCTGGACACGGTTGTTGAAGTCGAACCTGGTCAGGATCCGGGACACCTGGGTCTTCACGGTCGCCACGCTGAGGTAGAGCGCCGCGGCGATCTCGGCGTTGGAACGGCCGCGGGCGACGGCGATCGCGACCTCGCGTTCCCGCTCGCCGAGGGCGGCGATCCGCAGGCGCGCCCGGTCGGCGCGGTCCACGCGGTCGTTCCGGCCGCCCCGGGGTCCGGTCCCGGCGGCGCGGGCCATCAACTGGCGTGTCACCGCGGGCGACAGCACCGGATCGCCGGCCGCCACCCGCCGCACCGATTCGACGATCTGCGCCGGAGGGGTGTCCTTCAGGACGAATCCGGCAGCCCCGGCGCGGATGGCGCGCAGCACCTGTTCGTCGGCGTGGAACGTCGTCAGGACGATGACCTCCGGCGCGTCGGGGCGGGCGCGCAGGGCCTCGGTCGCGGTCAGCCCGTCCACGACCGGCATCCGGATGTCCATCAGCACCACGTCGGGGCGGACCCGGTCGACGAGGTCCGCGACGTCGGCGCCGTCGGCCGCCTCCCCCACGATGCGGATGTCGTCCGCGCCCCCGAGCATGAGGGCGAGCCCGGCCCGTACGAGCGGGTCGTCGTCGACGACGGCGATCCGGACGGGCGGTGCCGGGTGGTTCTCCGGAGATGGGGTGGTCATGACGACCACCGTAGCCAGGCCCGAACACCGTCCGTACCCGGGGCCGTTGGTACGGCGGCGGGAACGTTCCGCCCCGTGCTCACGCGGGCCACGGCAGCGCGGCCCGGACGCGGAAGCCGCCGTCCGGTTCGGGGCCGTGGTCGAGGTGGCCCCCGGCCAGCACGGCGCGTTCCGTGAGGCCGATGAGCCCCTGTCCGGAGCCGGGCACCTGCGCGAAGGGTTCGGTGGGTGCCGGGTTGCGCACCTCGATGGTGAGTCCTTCCCCCGGACCGCCGGTGACCGTGACGGTGACCTCGGCGCCGGGCGCGTGCTTGCGGGCGTTGGTCAGGGCCTCCTGGGCGATGCGGTAGACGGTGCGGCCGGTGGCGGCGGGGGCCGCGGCGGGGTCGGCGACGCGGTTGTCGAGGGTGACCTTCATGCCGGCCAGCCGGGACTCGGCGATCAACGGGTCCAGGGTGGCGAGGGTGGGCTGCGGCCGGTCGCCGTCGCTCTCGCCGGGGCTGCGCAGCACCCCGATGATCTCGCGGAGGTCCTGGAGCGCCTCGTGCGCGCTGTCCCGGATGACGCCGGCGGCCCGCGCCACCTCGGCGGTCGGGGCGTCGGGGCGGAATTCGAGGGCGCCGGCGTGGACGCTGAGGAGGGTCAGCCGGTGGGCCAGGACGTCGTGCATCTCCCGGGCGATGGCCTCGCGGGCCAGCCGTTGCGCCTGTTCGGCCCGGAGCCCGGCCTCCGCCTCGGCCCGGTGGGCCCGTTCGCGCAGGCTGAGGACGAGCTGGCGCCTGGACCGTACGACCATGCCCAGGCTGAGCACCAGCAGGGACAGCAGGGTGCCGATGATCACGGACTCGGCGAACGAGGTGTCCGGCTCCGGGCGCAGGTACGGCTGCACCGGACCGGTGATCACGGTGAGCGCCCCGATGGCCGCCACCGGCCGGAACGGGCGGTGCACCGCCACGCTGAACAGGGCGACGAGCGCGGCCCCCGAGGCGACCGGTTCGACGGCGGAGACCAGGACCAGGGCCACCGCGACGCCGACCGGCCACCTGCGCCGCACCCACAGGGCGCAGCAGGCGGCCGCCCCGACCACGCAGTCGATGAGGACGACGACGTCGGGGGTGGTGCGGTCGGCGTCGACCGTCGCCGCCGCGAGCATGCCGATCAGGGCCGCGCAGAGGAAGGCGGTCAGGTCGACGGCCCAGTCCCGCACGGTGCGTCGCGAACGGCCGCCCCGGTCGCTCGGCAGCTCGGGGTCGGCCATCGCCGAGGGCAGCAGCCAGCGGTACTCCGTACGTGTCATACGGCAAAACTACCCAGGTCGGGCGGGTGTTTCGGGGGTACGGGACCGGCGGGCGACCAAAGTCGTGGAACCCGAGACTTTCGGCGGCATCGCGCAGCCCGTCGGCCGACGCGGGGTCCGGGCCGCACCCGCGAGGCTCTCCGGCATGAAGAAACTCTGCGAGACGGTCGGCTTCCTCTTCTGCGTCCTGGGGATCGCCGGACTCCTGAACGAATGGTTCGACCGGTTCCGGTTCCTGGCGGTGGTGCGGCGGCTGGACTTCATCGGCCCGTACGCGATCTTCGTCAACATCGTGCTGATCGTGGCGGGGGTCGCGATGATGGTGGCGGCCGACCGGATCGAGGAGCAGAAGGGGTAGCCGGAGGGGCCGTTCAGGGGGCGGCCGGGGTCACCGCCCGGCGGCCCCAGGCCGTGCCGGCCAGGACCAGTACCGCACCCGCCGCGCCGAGGGCACCGAGGCGCTCGCCGCCGATCGCGATGCCCGCGGCGGCGGCCCACAGCGGCTCCGTGCCGAGCAGCAGGCTGACCCGGGACGGCGAGGTGCGGCGTACCGACCACATCTGCACGAAGAAGGCGAAGAGCGTGCAGAGGACGGAGAGGAAGAGCAGCCCGCCCCACTCCCGGACGCCGAACCCGGCGGCCACCGTCCACGGCGCCTCCCCGGTGCCGGGCACGGCCGCGAGCAGGGCGAAGACGACGACCGCGCCGCCGAGCTGGACCGTGGTGAGCGACAGCGAGTCCGCCCCCCGCACCGACTTGGTGCGGGCCATCAGCAGGACGTGGACGGTACGGAGGAGCGCGGCCACCAGCATCAGCAGGTCGCCCGTCGACGGGGCGGTGAATCCGCCGCCCTGGGTCAGCAGCACCACACCGGTCACCGAGAGTCCGGCGGCGGCGAGAAAGGCCCCGGACGGCCGGACCCGGGTCACGGCGGCCTCGGCGAGCGGGGTGAAGATCATGGTGAGGCTGATGATGAGCCCGGCGTTGGTCGCCGAGGTGTGCACGACGCCGTACGTCTCCACCAGGAAGATCGCGCCGAGGACGAGCCCCAGCAGACCGGCGCCCCGCCACTGCGCGGCGCCCAGCGCCCGCAGCCTGCGCCGGCCGGCCACCACCAGCACGGGCAGCACGACGGCGAAGCGCAGCACGAGGACGGCGAGGACGGTCTGCGCCGTGGTGATGCCCTTGGCCGTGAGGTAGCTGGCTCCCCAGACGACCGCGACGAGCAGGACGGGCAGGTCGGTGAGCCAGGCACGGCGCGAGGGGGCGACGGCGGGCACGGCGATCGAGGACACCTGGCGGTTCTCCTGGTTCTCCACGGTGGGAAACACGGTGGAGACGTCGGCGGCTCGCACACGGAACGATCACGCTACCCGGCGGTGCCCCGCTCCGGAATCCCCGTCCCACCCCTCGTCCGGCACGCCGGTTCCGGCCCGGAAGGGGGTGCGGAGGGCGCCGGACCTCACCCGTCGAGGTCGAAGGAACCGAACCGCGCCGGGCCGGTGGGCCGGTAGGTGTGGATCGAGATGCCGCTCGGGGTCTCCCGCGCCCCGATCCGTTCGAAGGCGGTCGGCCGTCCGCCCTCGGGGAAGAGCCGGCGGCCCCGGCCCAGTACGACCGGGTAGGTGAGGACGTTGTACTCGTCGATCAGCCCGTGCGCCATCAGGAACCGGGCCAGCCCGCCGCTGCCGTGGACCTGGAGCTCGCCCCCCTCGGTGCGCTCCTTGACGCGGGCGACCTCCTCGGCGACGTCCGTGGACACGACGGTCGTGTTCTGCCATTCGGGGTCGCTCAGGGTGGTCGAGACGACGTACTTGGGGCGCGTGTTGAGCGGGCCCGCGATCGGGTCGTCGGGATCGGTCACCTTCGGCCAGTACCCGGCGAAGATGTCGTAGGTGCGGCGGCCCAGCAGGAAGGCCGCGGACCGCCCCATCACCCCGTTCATGAAGTCGATCATGTCCTCGTCCGCGAACGGCACCGTCCAGCCGCCGTACTCGAACCCGCCGTCGGTGTCCTCGTCGGGGCCACCCGGTGCCTGCATGACGCCGTCGAGCGACAGGAAGGTGGTGAGGGTCAGCTTCGCCATGGTTCTTCTCCCGGTGCCTCGGTCGTCCGTCCTCCACTCTTCCGACTCCGGCGCCGGCCGCAACTCATCGCTCCGCCGCCCGGACGGGCCCTCCGCGCATCCGTACCGGCCGTCGCACGTCCCCCGTACCGGCCGTCGTGCGGCTTTGCCCAGGCGTCCGATTCCCGCCGGTGACCGCCGGGCGGAAGGACTTTCCTTGTCCATGTCGAAGCCACGGCAGGAGCCGCGGCGAAACCCGCGGCGAAGCGCCGGCCATCCGGCCGGACTCCGCCCCGACCCGCGAGGAACCACCATGACCAGCACCATCGCCGGCACCGGCGCGCCCCGCACCGCACTCGTCACCGGCGGCAGCCGCGGCATCGGCGCCGCGACCGCCCTGCGGCTCGCCCGGGACGGCGCCGATGTGGCACTGACCTATGTGGCGGACGAGACCGGAGCGCAGGAGGTGGTGGAGAAGATCCGCTCGTACGGCCGGCGCGGCACGGCCCTGCGGGTGGACGCCGCCGACCCCGAGGCGGTCCCGGCGGCGGTGGCCGGGGCCGCGGACGCACTCGGCCGGCTCGACGTCCTGGTCAACAACGCGGGCATCGGCGTCCTCGGCCCGATCGGCACCCTGAGCACCGCCGATGTGGACCGGGTGCTGGCCGTCAACGTACGGGCGGTGTTCCTGGCCTGCCGCGCGGCGGCGGAGCTGATGGGGCCGGGCGGCCGGATCATCTGCGTCGGCACGGCCCTGAGCCGGTACGCGGGCGGCCCCGGCTCCACTCTCTACACGATGAGCAAGTCGGCGCTGGCCGGGCTCACCAAGCCGCTCGCCCGCGAGTTCGGTCCGCGCGGCATCACCGTCAACCTGGTCCAGCCGGGCCCGGTCGACACGGATCTCAACCCGGCCGACGGCCCGTTCGCCGAGGGCCAGCGCGCGGCGACCGCCCTGGGCCGGTTCGGCACGACGGACGAGGTGGCGTCCCTGATCGCCTACCTGGCCGGTGACGAGGCCGGGTACATCACCGGTACGGAGGTGGCGGTGGACGGGGGCCACGCGGCCTGACCGGACCACGCGTCCGGGGCCCGGGGCCCGCGATCGGAGTCCGGCGGGCGGCCCCGGCCCGGGGCCGCCCGGCAGTCGCTCAGCCGCCCAGTTCGCGGTGGCGGGCGACCAGTCGTGCGGCGCCCTCCTCGGTCGGGGTGCCGAACAGCCGCAGCCGGGAGATCCCGCCGTCCGGGAAGATGTCGATGCGGACGTGCGTGGCCCGGACCGCCTCCGGCAGCACGAAGCGGTGATCGGTGTCGGGCTGCAGCCGGGTCCGGGGCAGCACCTCGGTCCAGTCGCCGCTCCCGCCGTCCCGGACCGAGAGGCTCGCCCACCCCGCCGAGTTGCCCTTCAGATACGCGGTGTCGATCTCGACCGCGCCGATCAGGGCCTGCTCGACGAGCCGGTAGCGGATCCAGTCGTTGCCCCGGTCGCGGCGGCGACGGGTCTCCCAGCCGTCGTCCATCTTGCGGGACCTGCCCGGCTGGATGGTGTTGGTCGCCGGGGAGTAGAAGCGGTCGGAGGCGTCCTCCACCGTGCCGCCGTTCTCCAGGGCGACCAGGTCGAAGGTGCCGAGGGCGGCCAGCCACGCCGGGTCGGGGACGACCTCGCCGTACACCCGCAGGCGGGCCACCCCGCCGTCGGGGTGCTGGTTGAGCCGCAGGTGGGTGAAGCACCGTTCGGCGTCGACGGCGAAGCCGTTGGCCGCGTGCCCCCCGACGGCCGTGCGGGGCACGAGCGTCGTCCACTTCACGTCGGGCGCCAGGAGCTCCTCCGGCGACGGGGAGCCGGGGAGGCAGGTCGCCTCGACGGAGACGGCCTGCGGGTAGTTGCCGCGGAAGTGGGCGGTGTCGACGACGATGCCGCGCACGACCCCGGGCGCGCCGAGCCGTACCAGCGCCCAGTCGTGGTCCTCGTCGGCCGGGTGCGGCGCGTCCGCGCCCGTGCCCCGGCGGCGGCGGGTCTCCCAGCCGTCCATGACCTTGCCCTTGTGGCCGAAGCGCTCGGGGTCGAACTCGGCGGGCTCCGGCTTCAGCAGGTTCTCCCGCTCGGCGAAGAACTCGTCGTTGGCCGCGATCACCCCGGCGCCGAGCCGCCGGTCGGCGAGGTCGACGAGGTCGGTGAAGGGGAAGTCGTCGGTGCGGTAGTCGGCGTACGGGTCGCCGCCGCCGTACGGGTTCGCGTCACCGGTGAAGCGGGCTGTCGCCGTCATGGTCAGTGGTTCCTTTCGAGGAGGTGGCCGGTGGGTCCGGCGACGGTGCCGTCGGCCGCGATCCGTACCCCGCGCAGCCAGGTGGAGCGCACCACGCCGTACAGGGTCCGGCCCGCGTACGCGGTGACCCGGTTGCGGTGGAGGAGTTCGGCGGGGTCGACGATGAACGTGTCGTCGGGGGCGAGCACCGCGAAGTCGGCGTCGCGGCCCGCCGCGATGGCGCCCTTGCAGGTCAGCCCGGCGAGTTCGGCGGGGGCGGCCGACATCCAGCGGGCGACGTCGTCGAGCGAGTGGCCGCGCCTGCGGGCCTCGGTCCAGATGGCGGGCAGGCCCAGCTGGAGGGAGGAGATCCCGCCCCAGGCGGAGGCGAAGTCCGGCGTCTTCAGGTCGGTGGTGCACGGCGAGTGGTCGGAGACGATGCAGTCGATCGTCCCGTCGGCGAGTCCCGCCCACAGCACGTCCTGGTTGGCGGCCTCCCGGATCGGCGGGCAGCACTTGAACTCCGTCGCGCCGTCGGGGACCTCCTCGGCGGTGAGGGTGAGGAAGTGCGGGCAGGACTCCACCGTGATCCGTACGCCCTCGCGCCTGGCGGCGGCGATCATCGGCAGCGCGTCGCCGGAGGAGAGGTGCAGGACGTGGACGCGGGCGTTCAGCCGCCTGGCGTGCGCGATCAGGCCCTCGATCGCGGTGTTCTCGGCGTCGCGCGGCCGGGAGGCGAGGAAGTCGGCGTACGCGGGGCCGCTGCGCTGCGGGGCGGAGGCCAGGTGGCGCGGGTCCTCGGCGTGCACGATCAGCAGGCCGCCGAAGCCGGCGATCTCGGCCATGGAGCGGGCCAGCTGCTCCTGGTCGAGCTCCGGGAACTCCTCGACGCCGGAGGGCGAGAGGAAGCACTTGAAGCCGAACACCCCGGCCTCGTGCAGGGGGCGCAGGTCCTTGATGTTGGACGGGACCGCGCCGCCCCAGAACCCGGTGTCGATGTGCGCCTTGGCTGCGGCCACCCGCTGCTTGGTGCGCAGGTGTTCGACGGTGGTGGTCGGCGGGAGGGAGTTGAGCGGCATGTCGAGCAGGGTGGTGATGCCGCCCGCCGCCGCCGCGCGGGTGGCGGTGTGGAAGCCCTCCCACTCGGTGCGGCCGGGGTCGTTCACATGGACGTGCGTGTCGACGAGGCCGGGCAGCAGGACGTCCTCGCCGAAGTCCTCCAGCCGGGCGCCGGCCGGCACCTCGGCGTCGTACGGCAGGACGGCGTCGATCCGCCCGTCGGCGACGGCGACCGTCGCGGGCCGCGTCCCGTCCGGGGTGACGACCCGCGTCGAGCGCAGCACCAGATTCACGTCAGCACCGGACACCCGTGCTCCTCACTTCGACTCTCCGCCGCGGCTTCCGCCACCGGCAGATTCAACGAACTGTTGAAGGAGTCTTCACTCGGGACCGGGGCCCGTCAAGACCCCGTCCACCGCGCCCGGCCCCCGGCCGGACCCCTCGCACTCGAACTTGGATATTTCCACAAAGTAAAAGGATAATTTCGGAGAGCGGAACGTAACATGGGACCAGCGCGACCCCGGGGAACTGCTCCGCCGAGCGCCGACACCGGGACAAACGGGCTCTGACCGGCCAGGACGCCTCGCCCGGGGCGGTGGGCCGATCGGGAACCGCCCGGTAGGCTGCTGGGTGCCTCGCCGGGCGGGGCGCCCGCCCTTCCGCCTCGAAAGGACCGTTGACGTGCCGCCGTCCCACGCCAGCACATCCGACTCCAAGCCCGCCGCTTCCGGCGGTGGTGTGCAGTCCCTTGAGCGTGCCTTCGATCTGCTGGAGCGGATGGCCGACGCCGGGGGCGAGGTCGGTCTGAGCGAACTCTCCGCGAGCAGCGGCCTCCCCCTGCCGACCATCCACCGTCTGATGCGGACACTGGTGCTCTGCGGATACGTGCGCCAGCAGCCCAACCGGCGCTACGCGCTCGGCCCGCGCCTGATCCGGCTCGGCGAGTCCGCGTCCCGGCTGCTCGGCACCTGGGCCCGCCCGTACCTCGCGCGGCTGGTCGAGGAGACCGGCGAGACCGCGAACATGGCACTGCTCGACGGCGACGAGATCGTCTACGTGGCGCAGGTGCCGTCCAAGCACTCGATGCGCATGTTCACCGAGGTGGGCCGTCGCGTCCTGCCCCACTCCACCGGGGTCGGCAAGGCGCTGCTGGCGAACACGCCGCCGGACGAGGTGCGGGCCCTGCTCGCTCGTACCGGGATGCCCGCCGCCACCGAGAAGACGATCACCACCCCGGACGGCTTCCTCGAAGCGCTGGAGCAGGTGCGCAGGGCCGGCTACGCGGTGGACGACAACGAGCAGGAGATCGGGGTCCGCTGCCTGGCGGTCTCCGTCCCCGACTCCCCCACCTCGGCCGCGATCTCGATCTCCGGTCCGGCGGGCCGGGTGACGGAGGCGGCGACGGAGCGGATCGTGCCGATCCTCCAGCAGGCCGCGAAGGAACTCTCCGACGCCCTGGCGAGCAGCGGCTCCGCCGGCTGAGGCGCGGGGAAACCGACCGGCGCACGAGGGGAAGGGGGGCGGCCCGCGAGACCGCCCCCCTTCCTCTTTCCGTTCCCCCGTCTCAGACCCGTTCGGGCACCGTGAGACGGCCGTCGTCCATCGTGACCGTGCGGTCCGTCCGGTGCAGATGGGCCCGGTCGTGCGTGACCATCACCGTCGCCGTCGACCGCTCCCGGGTCAGGGTGACCAGCAGGTCCAGCACCGCCGCGCCCCGTTCGTGGTCGAGCGCGCTGGTCGGCTCGTCGACGAGCAGCACCGCCGGGTCGTTCATCAGGGCCCGCGCGATGTTGATCCGCTGGCGCTGACCGCCCGACAGCTGGTGCGGCCTGCGGCCCGCCCGGTCCGCGAGGCCGACCGCGTCCAGCAGTTCCAGCGCCCGGCCGCGGGCCCCGCGGGCCGCTCTGCCCGACAGATGGGTCATGACCTGGAGCTGTTCGACGGCGGTGAGGGACGGCAGCAGATTGGGCTGCTGGAAGACGATGCCGATGCGCTCGCGGCGCAGCGCCGCCTTCTGCGCCCGGTCCAGGCTCCCGGCGTCCGCCCCGTCGACGACGACCCGGCCGGAGTCCGGTGTGACCAGGGTCGCGGCCACGGCGAGCAGGCTGGACTTGCCGGAGCCGGACGGTCCGACGACCGCGGTGAGCGTGCCCGCGGGCACCTCCAGCGAGACCCGGTCCAGGGCGGTGAGCCGGTCGTCGCCGTCGGGGTAGGTGAGGGTGACGTCGGCGAGGGTGAGGGTCATCGGGCACTCCCGAGTGCGGTGAGCGGGTCGACGGCGGTGATCCGCCGGATGGACAGGGCCGCCCCGAGCGCACCGAGGACGATCATGACGGCGGCCGGAACCAGCACGGTCGCCGGGTCGAGGACGAACGGCACCGTCCCGCCGCCGATCAGCGCGCCGATGCCGGAGGCGAGCGCGGCGCCCGTGCCCGTACCGGCGACGAGCATCACGACGGCCTGCCCGAGCGCGTCGCGCAGCAAGTACGGGGTGGAGGCGCCGAGCGCCTTGAGCACGGCGACGTCACCGCTGCGCTGAATCGTCCAGACGGTGAAGAAGGCGCCGATGACGAGGGCGGAGATGACGAAGAGGAAACCGCGCATGAGCTGGAGCGAACCGTTCTCCGCCTGGTAGGAGCCGATCGCGGTGAGGGAGTCCGCCAGGGCGAGGGTGCTGGTGCGGGCGGCCCGGTCGCCCGCGGCGAGGTCGACGCCGTCGTCGGTGGTCAGCGCGATCACCGTGGCGTGCCGCTCCCCGCCCGCGCCGTCCTCCCCGAAGCGCTGCCAGTCGTCGAGCGAGGTCCACACGACGGGGGTGTGGCTGTACGAGGCGTCCCCGGCGACCGACGCGACGGCGACCTCGGTGCCGCCGATCCGCAGCCGGTCGCCGGGCGCGGCGCCCAGATCGGCGGCGGCCGACTCGGACAGCACCACCTCGCCCGCGCCGACCCGCGCGCCGTCGGGCGCGAGGCCACCGTCCGGTTCCACACCGAACGCCGACACCGCCGCCGTGCGCCGCCCCTCGTCGGCGGCGGCGTTCAGGGTGCGGATGCCGAGCGGCTGCGCGGCGCGCACACCGGGCCGGGCCGCCCAGCTGCGCCAGGCGCTCTCCGCGACGACGGAGTCGGTGAAGGACACCGACCGGCCGTCGGGCGGGGCGGCGAACGCCAGGTGGTCGGCGGCCAGCCCGGTGACGGCCGAGGTGTTCTCCCGGGCGAGGCCGGCCGTGAGCCCGGACAACAGGCCCACGAGCAGCGTGATCAGCACCACGACCGTGCCCATGAGCGCGAACCGGCCCTTGGCGAACCGGAGATCTCTCCATGCGACGAACATGCTCCCAGCCTCGGCCTCCGGAGCCTTCGGCGGCATCGCCCGACGGTGGGGCCCGACATCAAACTTTCGATTGACCGGCGCCGGGCGCTCCTTGTCTACGCTGGACGAATCATGGATTCCCGTGCCCATCCCCCGGTCGCCGCCGCGCTGCGGCTGTGTCTGCACGCCCTGCTGGTCGGACTGCTCGCCCTCGCGGCGCTGCGGGCCGTCGGCGACCGCGCGCCGCACGCCGTCGCCGCCGTCGTGGTGTGCGCCCTGATGACCGCGGTGTACGCGGCGGGCGCGCTCGCCCCCGCCGTGCAGCCGCGCACCCGGGCGGCCGCCCTGTGGCTGGCGGTGCTGGGCGTCGGGTGGCTGGTGCTGCTCGGCCTGTCGCCCGACGCGCTGTGGGTGGCCTTCCCGCTGTACTTCCTCCAGCTGCACCTGCTGCCGACGCACTGGTCCCTGCCGGTCGTCGCGGCCACCGCGCTCGCCGCCGTCGCCGGTTTCACCCTGCACGGCCAGGCCGTCACGCCGGGTGCCTTCATCGGCCCGCTGCTCGGCGCGGCGGTCGCGGTCGCCACGGTGCTGGGGTACCAGGCGCTGTTCCGGGAGAGCGAACGGCGCCGGGAGCTCATCGAGGAGCTGGTGTCCACCCGGGCGGAGCTGGCCGAGGCGGAGCACACCGCGGGCACCCTCGCCGAACGCGAACGGCTGGCGCGCGAGATCCACGACACCCTGGCGCAGGGCCTGTCCAGCATCCAGCTGCTGCTGCGCGCCGCCGAGCGCACCCTGCCCGACGACGCCCCCGCCACCGCGCACGTCCGCCGGGCCCGCGAGGCCGCCCAGGACAACCTCGCCGAGGCCCGCCGTTTCGTGCGCGCCCTCTCCCCGCCCGACCTGGAGAACGGTTCGCTGGCGGCGGCGCTGGAGCGCCTCTCGGCCCGGACGACGGCCCCCGGTCTGACGGTGCAGTTCGCGGTGAGCGGCGCCCCGGTGGAGCTGCCGACCCCGTACGAGGTGGCGTTGCTGCGCACCGCGCAGTCGGCGCTCGCCAACACGGTGCGGCACGCCGCGGCCCGGCGGGCGGAGATCACCCTCAGTTTCATGGACACCTCGGTGTCGCTGGACGTGGTCGACGACGGCCGCGGCTTCACCCCCGGCGAGGCACCGGCCGCCGCGGACACCGGCACCGGTGGTTTCGGGCTGCCCGCGATGCGGGCGCGGGCCCGTTCGCTGGGCGGCACGCTCAGCGTCGAGTCGGCGCCCGGTCAGGGCACCGCCGTCGCCCTCACCCTTCCCCTCCCGCTCCCCGACGGCCGGCCAGGACAGGACGCCGCATGACCTCGCCCACACCCGATCCCATCAGGCTGCTGCTCGCCGACGACCACCCGGTGGTACGGGCGGGGCTGCGCGCCGTCCTGGACTCCGAGCCCGGGTTCCGGGTGGTGGCCGAGGCGGCCACCGCCGAGCGGGCCGTCGCGCTCGCGGCGGACGGCGGGATCGACGTCGTCCTCATGGACCTGCAGTTCGGCACGGGCATGCACGGTTCGCAGGCCACCGCGGCCATCACGGCGGAGCCGGACGCCCCCCGCGTCCTGATCCTCACCACGTACGACTCGGACGCCGACATCCTGGCCGCGGTCGAGGCGGGGGCGGCCGGTTATCTGCTGAAGGACGCCCCGCCGGAGGAGCTGGCGGCGGCGGTGCGCACGGCGGCGGACGGCCGGTCGGCGCTCGCGCCCTCCGTCGCCCACCGGCTGATGGACCGGATGCGGACCCCCGCCCAGGCACTGACCAAACGCGAGCTGGAGGTCCTCCAGCTGGTCGGCGAGGGGCTGTCGAACCAGCAGATCAGCAAGAAGCTGTTCCTCAGCCAGGCGACGGTGAAGTCCCATCTGGTGCACATCTACGCCAAGCTGGGCGTGGACTCCCGCACCTCGGCGGTCGCGGCGGCGACGGCGCGCCGGCTGATCCGCCGCTGACCCGCCGCCCCCTCACGTCGTTCAGTGGCGCGGCGATTCCCCGAAGAGGTCGACGGCGACCCGTACGTCCCTGAGCGCGGAGGCCAGGGCGCTGACCGAGCCGATCGCACCCGCGATCAGCAGTAGCGAACGGCGCAGGCGCGGGATCTCCGGCACACCGCTGAGCGCCATCGCGTCGAGCGCGGCCAGTTCGTCCTCGGCGATGCCCCGGTCCGGGAACTCCGCGGGGTGCCCGGCCAGTTCGCGGCGGAGCCGTGAGACCGCCGTGCGCAGCTCCGTCACCCTCGGGTCCTCGCCACTGCTGGTCACCCGCGTCTGCCCCACGCTTCGCAACAAAACACTCCCCCTCGCACAAGCTTGTGCCAGTGTTCCGCCTGGTCCGCGCACCGCGGTCAAGTATCCGGGCGTGCGCGCAAGTTAACGCCATGAAAGGTGTCGAGCGCCACTCCGCGGACAGAATTCGGGGGGTCCCGTAAGGGTGATCTCCGTGTCGTCCGGTGGACGGTGTTCCCCCTCGCATCCCCCGTCGCTTGCTTCAGCGAAGGGTGCGCGTCCGGGAGGCGGTGGGGTATCCAGTCCGCATGACTCGGACGACACGGCCCACCGAACGGACCCCCGCGGTCGCCGGACTGCTGCTCGCCGCGGGCGGCGGACGACGGCTCGGCGGACGGCCCAAGGCACTGCTCGAACACCGCGGCCGGCCCCTGGTCGAGCACGCGGTGCGGGTGCTGCGGGACGGCGGTTGCGACCCCGTCCACGTGGTGCTGGGCGCCGCCGCCGACGAGGTGCTGGCCCGCGCCGACCTCTCCGGCTGCGTCGTGACCGTCAACCCCGAATGGGCGCAGGGCATGGGCTCGTCGTTGCGGGCCGGGCTGGGGGCGCTCACCGGCGCGGGGGCGGACGCGGCTCTGGTCCTCCTGGTGGACCAGCCGGGCATCGGCGCACGGGCGGTGGACCGGGTGCGTTCGGCGTACCGCTCCCGAAGGAGCCTGGCGGCGGCCGCGTACGACGGGGAGCGCGGCCATCCGGTGCTGTTCGGGGCCGGCCGGTGGGCGGAGGTGGCGGCGGACGCGGTGGGCGACCGGGGGGCCCGCGCCTATCTGCGGGCACACCGCGATGCGATCACGCTCGTCGAGTGTTCCGATGTGGCCCAGGCGTACGACATCGACACGGCGGAGGACCTCGGGCACCTGGAGTGAACGGAGTGGCACGCCGCGCCGCCGCCTCCCCGCTTCTGTCGATCCGGAGAATCTCGACATCAACAAACCATTGAACTTCCACCATGAGGAAACTACTATCCACTGATCAGAAGCCCTCTGCACCTCAGACGGCGCCCCCACCCGTATCCCGGAGCCTTGGCACGCCGTGCCGCCCCAGGCGACCCGGCGGTCACGGGGCGCCGCCCGCACCGCCCGCTGAAGGAGTGACCGCTCATGTCCGCACCAGCGCCGTCCCCGCTGGCCATCGTCGATGCCGAGCCCCTGCCCAGGCAGGACGAGGTCCTGACCGAAGCGGCCCTCGCGTTCGTGGCCGAGCTGCACCGGCGGTTCACGCCCCGCCGTGACGAACTGCTCGCCCGCCGGGGCGAACGCCGCGCCGAGATCGCCCGCGCCTCCACGCTGGACTTCCTGCCCGAGACGGCGGCGATCCGCGCGGACGACTCCTGGCGCGTCGCACCGGCCCCGGCCGCGCTGAACGACCGCCGGGTGGAGATCACCGGTCCGACCGACCGCAAGATGACCATCAACGCCCTGAACTCGGGCGCCCGGGTCTGGCTCGCCGACTTCGAGGACGCGTCCGCCCCCACGTGGGAGAACGTCGTCCTCGGCCAGCTCAATCTGATCGACGCCTACACCCGCACCATCGACTTCACGGACCCGAGGTCCGGCAAGTCGTACGCCCTGAAGCCCGCCGAGGAGCTCGCCACGGTCGTCACCCGGCCGCGCGGCTGGCACCTGAACGAGCGCCACCTCCAGCTGGACGGCGTCCCGGTGCCGGGCGCGCTGGTCGACTTCGGCCTCTACTTCTTCCACAACGCCCAGCGCCTCATCGACCTCGGCAAGGGGCCGTACTTCTACCTCCCGAAGACGGAGTCCCACCTGGAGGCCCGCCTCTGGAACGACATCTTCGTCTTCGCCCAGGACTACGTCGGCATCCCGCAGGGCACGGTCCGCGCGACCGTCCTCATCGAGACGATCACCGCCGCGTACGAGATGGAGGAGATCCTCTACGAACTCCGCGACCACGCCTCCGGGCTGAACGCGGGCCGTTGGGACTACCTCTTCTCCATCGTCAAGAACTTCCGCGACGGCGGCGCCAAGTTCGTCCTCCCGGACCGCAACGCGGTGACGATGACCGCCCCGTTCATGCGCGCGTACACCGAACTCCTCGTCCGCACCTGCCACAAGCGCGGCGCGCACGCCATCGGCGGCATGGCGGCCTTCATCCCGTCCCGCCGCGACGCCGAGGTCAACAAGGTCGCCTTCGAGAAGGTCAAGGCCGACAAGGACCGCGAGGCCCACGACGGCTTCGACGGCTCCTGGGTCGCCCACCCGGACCTGGTGCCGATCGCCATGGCCTCCTTCGACGCGGTCCTCGGCGAGAAGCCGAACCAGAAGGAGCGCCTGCGCGAGGACGTCTCGGTGGCCGCCGGGGACCTGATCGCCGTCGACAGCCTGGACGCCAGTCCCACGTACGAGGGTCTGC
Source organism: Streptomyces sp. NPDC002669 (assembly GCF_042889165.1). Classification (NCBI taxonomy): domain Bacteria; kingdom Bacillati; phylum Actinomycetota; class Actinomycetes; order Kitasatosporales; family Streptomycetaceae; genus Streptomyces; species Streptomyces sp. NPDC002669. The sequence continues at coordinate 197,092 of NZ_JBIAQQ010000001.1, forward strand.
GCAACGCCGTCGCGGTCGGCATCCGCTACATCGAGGCATGGCTGCGCGGCCTGGGCGCGGTCGCCATCTTCAACCTGATGGAGGACGCCGCCACCGCGGAGATCTCCCGTTCGCAGATCTGGCAGTGGATCAACGCGGACGTGGTCTTCGAGAACGGCGAGCACGCCACCGCCGACCTGGCCCGCCGGGTCGCGGCCGAGGAACTCGCCGCGATCCGCGCCGAGATCGGCGACGAGGCATTCGCCGCCGGCAAGTGGCAGCAGGCCCACGACCTGCTGCTGACGGTCTCCCTGGACCAGGACTACGCGGACTTCCTGACCCTGCCCGCGTACGAGCAGCTGGGCTGACCCGCGGCTTTGCCCCCGGCACCGCGCGGTGCCGGGGGCAAAGCCGTGTGCCGGGCCCGGGCCGGCCTCAGGAGGCCGCCGCCCTCACCTCGGCCTCGGCGGCCGACCTGTCCAGCGCGGCGAGTACGGCCCCGGGGTCGCCGCCCCTCAGCACCGCCCGGCCCACATCGGCGCGGATCGCCTCCCTGACGGCGGGCCAGGACCGCATGTTGACCGGGGCGAACTGCGCGTCCGACAGCTGCTCGACGAACGCCGACAGCGGCTGCTCGGAGGGGTTTCCGGTCGCCGCGTCGGACGCCGAGTACGTCACGGGGAGCGCGGACTGGCTGCCGCCGTAGGTCATGGCGGACTTCCCGCCGTAGAGGAACGAGAGGAACATGCCGCACTCCTCGCGGCGGCCGCCCCGCCGGAACGCCATCAGCCAGTCGCTCAGCCCCAGCGGAACGGCGGCCCCGCCGTCCTTCCCGGGGAACGGGGCGTGCGCGTAGGGGACCTTGGCCTGATCGGCCGCGCCCATCAGCACGGGGTGGGCGATCAGCATCCCGGTCTCGCCCCGCAGGAACTGCGCGTACGCGTCGGTCCGGTTGAGCTCCGCGGGGGCGGCCCCGGCCAGTCCCTCCCCGACCAGCTCGTCCCGCAGCCAGGTCAGGGCCTCGGTGTTGGCGGGCGTCGCGAACTCGTACTGGGCGGCGTCCCCCGTGTAGCCGCCGCCGGCCGAGAGCAGCCAGGACAGCGCCTCGTCATCGGCCGCCTCGGGGCCGAACTGGAGCCCGTACGGCGTCTTCACGCCGATCGACTTCAGTGCCCGGGCGGCCTTCCGGAGCTCGTCCCACGACGTGGGGGCGCCGCCCAGGCGCGCCCGCCGGAAGAGTTCCTTGTTGTAGAAGAGCCGGGGCGTGCTGGCCAGGAAGGGGATGCCGTAGGTGGCGCTGTCGACCGTGCCCGCCTCGGTGAAGGACCGGATGAAGTCGGCCTGGGTGACGATGTCGAACAGCTTGGTCATGTCGTGGAGCAGACCGTCCTCGGCATAGGGCGCGAAGATGTTCGACTGCGCGATGTCGGGCGCCCGGCCCTCCTCGACCCGGCGGGCGAGCGTCCGGTCGATCTTGTCGTAGGGGACCCGCTCCAGGTTGATCCCGATGCCGTCGTGCTGCTTCTCGAAAGCGGAGACGACCTCGTCCCACCGGTCGCCGATCGAGGCGCCCACGCTCTTGTCGTAGCTGGCCACGAGGAGGTTCAGCTTCACGTCCTTGCGCGTCTCGCAGCCGGTGAGCCCGAACGCCGCCGTGGCGCCGGCGAGGCCGGCCGTCTGAAGAAGGAACTGCCGCCGACGCACCGCTCTTGCCACCTCTTGCTGGTTCACCACATGCATTCGTGGCAGATTCTGCCACATGGGCAGTTGACGCCTGACGACTGCGGTGCCTCCAGGGCATAACCTGGCCCCCATGCAAGGTGGCTCGTTGACGGAGCGGCGCAAGGCCGCGACCCGGCTGGACATCGCCCGTACGGCGGCGGCGCTCTTCGTGGAGCACGGCCTGCGGAGCACGCGCGCCGAGGACATCGCCCGTGCCGCGGGCGTCGCCCCGCGCACCTTCTACCGCTATTTCGCGACCAAGGAGGAGGCCATCACCCCGCTGCTCGCCGTCGGCGCCCGGCAGTGGGTGGAGGCGGTGCGGGACGCGCCGGACACCCTGTCGGTGCCGGACGCGTTGCGGCACGCGGCGGGGCGCACGCTGGCCCCGGCCCCCGGCGACACGACGGCCTCGGAGTCCCTGGAGTGGGTGCGGTCGCTGCTGAGGATGGCGGCGGACAGCCCGGCCCTCCAGTCGGTGTGGAACGACGCGTGCCACGACGCGGACGCCACGCTGGCGGCGGTGCTCGCGGCGCGCACCGGGCTGCCGGACGGGGCGGACTCGCTGGAGATCCGGCTGACGGCCGGGGTCGCGGGCGCCGCGGTGCGGGCCGCGGTGGAGACCTGGGCGGCCGGCGACGCCCCCGCGACGGGTCCCGAGGGGCCCGCGGCGCTGGCCGAACGCTGTCTGACCTCGGCGGAGGGCGCGCTCGGGAGCGTCTGATCCCGGGTCGCCGTACGGCCGGTCCGCGGGGGCCGGCGGAGCCCCGCGGACCGGCCTGCTCCCCGCCCGGCTACTTCAGGCCGGTGTCCAGGGCGTTCATCAGGGTGCCCTGCGGGGTGTCACCCGACATCTCCCAGATCATCACCCCCAGCAGCCCCTTGGACTTCACGTAGGCGGTCTTCCTGCCGAGGGACCAGGTGTCGTCGAAGGACCACCACTGGTTGCCGGTGTAGCCGTACGTGGAGACCGACTGCTCGTCGTGGTGGACCGTCATCGTCGGGTATGCGCCGATGAGGTTGGAGTAGCCGCGGTTGCCGGCCTCCTCGGCGAACTGCCCGGGGGCGGCGCCGCCCGCGCCCTGCCACTCCCCCGCGGCCCCGCCGTCGGTGACGTTCTGCCAGCCCCGGCCGTAGAACGGTATGCCGAGGGTCAGCTTGCGGGGTTCGACGCCCGCGTCGGTGTACGCCTTGATGGCGGTGTCGGCGCTGAAGCGGGTCGCGTAGGGGTCCTGGTCGTCCGGGTAGAGGTTGGCCTGATGGCCGGTGCGGTCGGGTTCCCAGGAGTTGTCGCTGCCCGAGCCGTGGAAGTCGTAGCCCTGGACGTTGGCCACGTCGAGCGAGTCGAAGACCTTGGCCAGGTCCCAGCCGTCGCCGATCTTCTGCGGGTCGGCGGGGGTGAAGGCGGTGAGGAGCCGGTGCTCGCCGCCTAGGGCGTCCAGCTGCCTGCGGAACTCGGCGAGGAGCAGGGTCAGGTTGTCCTTGTCGTCGGGCGAGTAGTGGTTGCCGGGGTGCCCGGTGCCGGTGCCCGGCCACTCCCAGTCGATGTCGAAGCCGTCGAAGATGCCCGCGGCGACCCCCGGGCCGCCCGCGCCGTTGTATTCGGGCAGGTTGCCCTTGATGTACATGTCGACGCAGGAGGAGACGAACTTCTTGCGGGCGGCGTCGGTGGCCGCCACGTCGGAGAAGTACTTCGAGTACGTCCAGCCGCCGAGCGAGACCACGATCTTCAGATTCGGATTGAGCTTCTTCAGCTTCTTCAACTGGTTGAAGTTCCCGCGCAGTTTGGCCCAGCCGTCGTCCGCGACGCCGTCGACGGACTGGGCCGCGGCGAACGGGCGGGCGTAGTCGGCGTCGGCGTCCCCGGCACCGGTGCCCTGTTCGGGGTCCTGGGGGTCGGCGGTGGTGCCCTTCGTGACGCCGTTCAGGCAGGTGAGGTTGTTGGGGTCGATGTTGGCGAAGGCGTAGTTGATGATGTCGAGCTTGCCCGCGGCCCCGGAGTCCTGGAGGTTCTTGACGAAGTACTGGCGGCCGTAGATGCCCCACTGGACGAAGTAGCCGACCTTGGCGTAGTCGCCCGCGCCGACGATGTCGTCGGTCTTCACCGTGAGCGCGGCGCTCGCCGGGGACTCGTTGTCGGCGGCGTCGCGGGCCTTGACGGTGAAGGTGTACGGGGTCGCGGGCGAGAGTCCGCCGATGGTGGCGGTGGTCGTCGTGCCGGAGACCGTGGTGGCGAGCCGGCCGCCCCGGTAGACGTCGTACGCGGCGACCCGCTGGTCGTCCGTGGCCGCGTTCCAGGCCAGGGTGACGGACGAGGAGTCGGCGGCCGTGGAGCGCAGCGATCCGGGTGCGGTGGGCGGGGATGTGTCGGTGGCCGGGTCGACGGTGGTGACGGTCAGCGGCGCGCTCTCGGCCGAGGTGTTGCCGCGGGTGTCCTTGGCGCGGACGGTGAACGAGTAGGCGGTGGCCGGGGTCAGTCCGGTGACCGTGGTGGAGGTGGTCGCGGTGGCGGACCCCACCACCTCGCCGCCGGCCAGGACGTCGTACGAGGCCACGGGGAAGTCGCCCGCCGCGGCCGCCGTCCAGGACAGGGACGCGGTGCGGGCGGTGACGTCGGTCCGCTTCAGCCCGCCGGGCGCGCCCGGCGGCACGTCGGCGGAGCCGTCGCACTTGTCGCCGTTGACCCGGCAGCCGGTGGGCGCGGTGACGGGCCCCTTGGCGACGAACCAGAAGCTGTACGGCTCGCTGGTGCCGTGTGCGGCGATCGTGCCGTTGTAGTGGGCGTTGGCCGCGGTGACGTGGCTGCCCCGGGTGGTGACGGTGCCGTTGTAGGAGGTGTCGATCGTGACCCCGGCGGGCAGGTCGAATTCGAGTTCCCAGCCGGTCACGGCGGTGTCGGTGTCGTTGTGCAGGACGTAGGTGCCCTTCCACCAGGAGCCGTTGTCGGCCGAGGTGAAAGTCGCCGTCAGCTTGCCCGCCGCGTGCGCGGGGGCGGCCTGGAGCGAGAGCAGCGCGAGGAGCAGCCCGAGGACGGCGACGAGCGCGGTCGCCGTCCTCCGTCCGAGGGTCATGTGCTCGAACATGGTGTTCTCCCATGAGGCAGGGACCGGTGAGGCGGTCCTGAGGGGGAGCCGGATTCCTTGGTGCCATGGAGCACAGGGGAAACTAAAAGGTCTGGACCAACTCGTCAATAGGTACAGACCAATCACGGGTAAAGCCTCCGCCCGCCCAGGCGGTCGCGGTCACCCCGCCCGACCCGGCCGCCCCACTCCCCTCCCTTGCCTCACTCGCCGAGGACGACCGTGCGCTGGGCGGAGAAGTCACCCCACTTCCCGTCGGGCAGCTTCGCGCGGATCTTCAGCGAGTAGCGGGTGCCGCGCGGGTCGCTCACGGTGAGCCGGTACTTCGCCCGCCCCTCGGGCGGGGCCCCGCCCCACACGATCGTGGTGGTCAGCCGGCCGTTCATGAACAGCTGGTACGCGGGAATCTCCCCGCCGGTCTCCGGCTGCTCCCAGTCCAGGTCGATGGCGTACTCCCCGCCCTGGACGCGGTTGTCGACCCGCAGGTCGGTGGGGGCGGTGGCGGCCGGGGCGCCCGGGGCGGACTCGGTCGTGAGGTCGACGGCGTTGCTGTCCGGCGAGGAGGTGTCGGCGGCGTCGCGGGCCCGGACGGTGAAGGTGTAGACGGTGCCGGGGCGCAGTCCGGTCAGGTGCGCGGTGGTCCGGTCGCCGGGCACGCTGTGGATCCGGGAGTCCTCCTGGTAGATGTCGTACGAGGTGACGCCGACATCGTCCGTCGAGCCGCCCCAGGAGAGGTTCACCGCCCGGCTGCCGTCCACCGTGCCGCGCAGCTTCACCGGGCGGGTCGGCGCCTCCCGGTCGGCGCGGGTGGCGGCGGGCGTGGTGACGCGCGCGGCGGCACCGGGCGCGGAGAGGTTCCCGGCGGCGTCGCGGGCCCGGACGGTGAAGGCGTGGGCGGTCGACGCGGTCAGCCCGTCGACGTCGATCATCAGCTTGGCCGCCGGGACCGACTTCACCCGCTTCCCCTCCCGGTAGACCTCGTAGCCGACGACCGCCCTGTTGTCGGAGGACCGCTCCCACATGACGTGCACGGAGGTGGCACTGCCGGCCTGCGCCGTCACATGACCCGGCACCGTCGGCCGCTCGGTGTCGGCGCCGGGGGCGGATTCGCAGGCGGTCAGTGCGGCGAGCAGGACGACGGAGCAGGCCAACGCGGCGGTTGCGTGGGGGCGTTGCACGGTTGCGCCTTCCAGCCGGGGGCAATGGTCCAGACCTGTATCGCACGGCGTGGGGGTCGTCGACAAGAGGACGGATCGGAACGTTCCGCAATGTGCCGGTGTGACCGTGCGTCCCGCGGGGCGGGACGGTGACGCTCCACCGGCGGAGCGCCCTCGTGTCGTACGGTCGTCCGATGCTGTGCATACGAGGGATCGTGCTGCCGGAGCGCGAGGAGCGCGTCTTCCTGATCGACGGCGAGGTGCTCCGCGCGGGCGGCCCGCCGGGCGGCCTCTCGGGCCGGGACGTGGAGATGGTCGTGGACGGCGGCTGGCTGCTGCCCGGCCTCGTCGACGTGCACACGCACCCCGGCACGACGGACCCCGGCGTGCCCTTCGACGAGGGGCTGCTGCGGCGGCAGTTGGTGGAGCACCGGGACTCCGGGGTGCTCGCGGTGCGCACCCCGGGCACGGCGCGGCGGATGCCCGGCTGGGTGACGGACGACCCGGAGCTGCCGCGCGTGACCTCGGCGGGGCGGTGGCTGGCCACGCCCGGCCGGTTCATCCCCGGCTTCGGACGCGACGTGAGCGAGGCGGAGTTGGTGCGGGCGGCCGTGGAGGAGGCGACCGCCTCGTCCGGGTGGTGCAAGGTCGTCGGGGACTGGGCCGCCGACGAACCCGCCGTACCGCTGGCGCTGTTGACCTCGGTGGTGGAGGCGGTGCACGCGGCCGGCGGCAAGGTGGCGGTGCACTGCCAGACCGCCGAGGGCACCCGCAACGCCGTACTGGCGGGCGCCGACAGCCTGGAGCACGGCATGCACCTCGATCCGGCGCTGCTGGACCGGATGGCCGCACGGGGCACGGCGTTCGTGCCGACGCTGAGCGTCTTCGCCGCCGGAGCGGACCGGATGCGGGCCCGGGAGCCGAGCGTGCGCCGCGATCTGTGGCTGGCCGGGTGGGACACCATGCTCGACAATGTGCGCGCGGCCCACGAGGCCGGTGTGACGGTGCTGGCGGGGACGGACTCCTTCCCTTGCGGGACCGTCGCGGGCGAGATGGAATGGCTGGTACGGGCCGGTCTGCCGGCCCACGCGGCACTCGGTGCCGCGTCCTGGACGGCACGGGCCTGGCTCGGACTGCCGGGCCTCGTGGACGGCGCGCCCGCCGACCTCGTCGCATACGCCACCGACCCGACCGAGGACCCTGCCGTGCTGAACCACCCGAGCCGGATCGTGCTCCGTGGACGCGTCGTGCGATGAGCGATGAGTTCGGGGCGCGGGAGAGGTCTGCACTGTATGGACACGCATACCGAGACGATCCCCACGATCGACCTGGAGCCCGCCGCGCGCCGACTCGCCGCCCTGCTCGACGGCGTCGACGAACAGCATCTGACCGGTCCGACGCCCTGCCCCGACTACACGGTGCGCGAGCTGCTCGGCCATGTGGTCGGGCTGAGCACGGCCTTTCGCGACGCGGCGCGCAAGGACCTCGGGCCGACGACCGACACTCCACCGACCGACAGCCTGCCGGTGCTCCCCGACGACTGGCGCGAGACGCTGCCGCCGCTGCTGGACGAGCTGGTGGCGGCCTGGCGCGCCCCCGCCGCCCGGCAGGGGATGACCAGGGCGGGCGGGGTGGATCTGCCGGCCGAGGTGGCGGTGGTGATCGCGCTGGACGAGCTGGTGATCCACGGCTGGGACCTGGCCCGTGCGACCGGTCAGGAGTACGAGCCGGACGAGGCGAGCCTGCGCGTCTCGCTGGCCCTGCTGACCCCTGACGACGACGCTCCCCGCCCGGCCATCTTCGGTCCCCCGGTTCCGGTGCCGGCCGACGCGTCCCTGCTCGAGCAGACCGTCGCCATGAGCGGCCGTCGCCCGGACTGGCGGCCGGGCGCCTGAACCACGCCGCCCCGGGCGGAGCCGTGCCCCGGCCCGGGGCGTGGTCCGGCCCGGTCGCGGGCCGGTGACGGCGACGGCGCGCCAGTCAGCGGGTTGGCGGGTCAGCGGGTCGGCCCAGGCTGCGCGCCGCCTCGCGGGCCTGTTCCCGCAGCTGTTCGTCAGCCGGGCATATCGCCGGCTCCACGCCCGAGGCCCGTACCCGGAGGTCCTGTTCGGCCAGGGCCGTCAGCCTGCGCCGGTGGTCCTCGGTGAGGGCGGCGGGGCCGAGGAGGACCAGGGCCTCCAGCGCGAGTTCCGGGTCCTCGTCCGCCTCCGCCGAGTCCAGGAGCAGACCGGCCGTGCGCGGTCCGTCGAGGGTTTCGGGGGCGATCGCGCGCAGGGCGAGCACCGCCGCCGGAACGTGTGCCCGGTCGGTCAGCAGCCCCTCCAGCGCGGGCACCAGCGGCAGGGCCGCCCCGCCCATCGCCGCGGCCGCCCGCGCGGCCCGGCGGAACGTCCAGCGCATCCATATGTTCCCGGTCTCCGCCAGCACACCGGCCAGCACCGGCACCGCCTCCGCGGCGTCGCCCGTGATCCGCCACAGGGCCGACGCGACCGCGATGTCGCGGTCCATCTGCGGGGTGACGCGGTCGCTGCCGGGGTCGCCGAGCGCGGCCCGCAGGGCCGGTACCAGCTCCGACGCCTCCGCGCCCAGCCCGGCGGCGAGTTCCGCGGCCTCCTGCACGTCGTCGCCGTCGGCGAGGCATGCGGCGACGGCTTCCTTCAGCGGCCCGGTCTCCCCCGTCAGTTCGCGCACCGCCTTCGCGGCGGCGAGCCGGCCGTTCTCCGGCCCGGAAGCGGCGGCGGCGGTCAGCAGCCGGGCCGTCCGCGTACGGTGTTCCGGCGGGCAGACCGCGACCAGCGTCCTCGGCACGGCCACCGGGAAACGCGGCAGCAGGGACCGCAGCTCGGGCAGGGCGGCCGCCGCCCCGCTCCCCCAGGAACCGAGCAGGGACAGCAGGTGGACGGGCTCGTCGCCCCCGACGTCCTCGGCGACCAGCCGGGCACGGACCGCGGCCAGCAGCGCCTCGTCGCACGGCAGGCGCCGGATGCCGACCACCACCCCGAACAGGGAGCCGCCCGCCGCGCGGAGCGCTCGCGGGCGCCGTCCCAGGTCACGGGCGAGGAGCGGCGCCGCCAGGCCGGGGGCCACGAGGACGAGCGTCTCCAGGGCACAGTCCGCCGGATCGCCCTCGCCCCCGGCGATCCGGGCCAGCTCCGGGGCGGCCGCGGCGGCGTGCGGGCCCAGCTTCTGGAGCAGCGAGTACGCCGCGGGCAGGGCGTCCGGATCGGCGGCCAGCGCCGGCACGGCGTCCGCGAGCCGCTGCGGGGCGCTGCGCGACAGCAGACATGCCTGCTCGGCCGCCCACAGCGCCTCCGTGCGCGCCTCGGGAACCGGGCTGCGCAGGGCGGCGGCCAGCAGCGCGTACGCCGCGTCCCGGTCCGCGTCGGTGTCGCGGAGCAGCAGTGCCTCGACGACGTACTGCAGGGGCTCGTTCCGCTCCTGGTCGAGGTGGTCCACGACCAGTCCGTCCGCGGGCAGCAGGGACAGCATCGCCCCGTGGTGCTCGGGTCCCCAGGGCAGGCCGCCGTCCACGCAGGCCAGCAGGGCCGCGATGCGCACCTCGTCCGGCTCCGGCCCGTCGATGACCGCGCCCGCCCCCGCGGCGGTGCCCGACGGGTCCAGACGCGCCATGGCCCCGATCAGCTCGGCCCGCACCCTCGGGTGCTCCTCCGTCTCCCGGCGCCGCCGGAGCACCGGCAGCACCCGATCGGCCGCACCGGTCATCGCGGCGGCCCACACCGCGGCGCACCGGAGCCCCGGCTCCTCGGCGTCGGCCGACGACAGGATCAGCGGCAACTGGTCCACGACGGCCGCCCGGCAGGCGGCCTCGTCCGTGTCCCCGTCGTCCGCGCCGCCCTCCGCCACCCCGCCGAGGAGCACCAGCAGGTCCTCCGTGCGGTACCCGGCCCCGGCGAGCCGCGCGAGGTACGGGACGGCGTGGGCCGTCGCCCCGTAGACCGAACCCTGGTGCAGGATCGCGGAGTACAGCTCGGAGACCGCCTCGCCCGCGGCCTCCTCGTCGTCGCCCGCGAGCGCCCGCAGGTGCCCGGGAACGTCGGCGGCGGCTCCGTAGGCGTGCTGCAACTCCGCCCAGGGCTGCGCGTCGACGTCGGCGAAGAACTGTTCGAGGTCCATGCGACGGATCATGGCACCCGGCACCGACATCGATGCCGGTGCCGGGTTCCGGTGGTCGTGACCGGGACACCGACCGGTGCCCTGCCGAGTCGTCCTTTCACCGGTCCGGCCGGCCGGTACTGCCTTCGGCGGGGAAGGCAGTACCGGCATGGCACCGGGAGGCCGCGGCGGACGCCGTGGACCGGGACGTGTCCGACGGGGGACGAGGCACCCCGGTCCGGACGATGGCGCTCGCGGAAGGGGAAGCGGTCCGCGCAGGTCGCCTATCGCACGGCGACGTAATCCCCGGTCGACGACTTCGCCCCGGAGGTGGAGTTCCCGTAGTACGTCCACCGCCATGTTCCCGGCCCGGTGGCCTTCACCGTGGTTCTGAGCGCCCCGGTTCCGCTCGACGTCGCCTTCTTGACCGTCGTGTACGAGGAGGCGCCCGCCGCCTTGAACTGCAGGCTGACCGTGCGGCCCGCGTAGCCCTGGTACGTGTGGGTGTCCCAGTTCGCGCGGGTGACCCGCCCGGTCACGGTGATCGTCCGCCCTTTGGCAACCGGCTCCGGCGAGGCGTTGACCGTGACGCGGGTGGCCCGCTTGACCTGCAACGGAAGGTCCTTGTCGTCGGTGTCGTGGGCGTCACCGGCGAGAAAGACCCGAGCAGCGGTCCGCCAGGTGCCGGCGTCCTCGTTCCCGAAGTCGAGGTTCCGCGGGTCGATGTACAGCCACTCCTCGAAGTCGCAGATCCCCTTCGCCCGGTCCACGACCTTGCAGTCGCTGGTGATGACGGCGCTGTGCAGGGTGTCCCCGGTGTCGGGCTTCCCCCGGTAGGGGAACACCGTCGGCCCGGGGTCGTGTCTGAGTGTGGTCGTCATCCGGAAGGTCGCGTGCACCTCGACCTCCTCCTTGACCCCGATCACGATCGGCTTCCCGCCGTTCACCGAGACCCGGCTGAAGGAGACCCCGCCCTCCGCCGCCCCGGCCGGCACCGCCGCCGTCCCGCTGAACACCGCCGCCGCACCACCGGCCACCACCGCTTTCCACATCGTTCTCGCCATCCTCGTGCTCGCCCTTTCCTCTACGACCTTGGTCCGGACGCGCAGGCGTCCCGGCCGGAGGTTCGTCCCCGCGGCTGACTGTGGGACAGGAGAGGGCCGGAGGTGGTTGTACGCGGTGCGGCAACGGTTTGATCACCACGGCATCGCCGGGGCCCGGGTCCCCGCGTCCAAACCCCCGGCCGACGGGCGCCAGAAGCGTCCGCCCGCCCCCCGCGCACGCCGGTGCGCACATCGTGTGAACTGCACTTTCACTGCTGCCCGAACGGAGCATCCGGCCCGTGACCGGACGGTCCGCGGCCGCGTTGGGGTCGACGGACGGCTCGCGCGGACGCGAGCCGGAACACGGAGGAGAGAACCGCATGGTGAAGAAGATGATGCTGGCCGCGACGGTCCTGGCGGCCGGTCTCGGGTTCGCCCTGAGCCCCGCCGCCCAGGCCGTGCAGGGCCCCGTCACGGCGCAGGCCGCGAAGGCCGCCGCAGTGGTCTGCACCGTCAACGACAACGGGGTGAACTTCCGCGGCGGGCCCGGCTCCAGCTACCCGGTCCTGGGTCAGGTGAACCGGGGTCAGAAGCTCAACGCCCGCGGCCAGGAAGGCAGCTGGGTCATGGGTGACCTGTGGGGCGGCACCACCGGCGTCTGGATCCACGCCGGTTACCTCGACTGCTGAGACCGGCGCGCCCCGGTCCGTGCCCCAGCCCCGTACCAGGCCCGGATTCCGGCTCGCCCCGGCCCCGTATCGCGCCCTTCGCGCGGTGCGGGGCCGTTCCGCGTTCCGGGGAAGTTCTCAACTTCCCCCTGCCGAGGGGGTGTACGACCCTCACTCCCTCCTGATAGGAAAGCTTCCTAACAGACCGACGGAACGAAGAACTCCCTTTGGAGGACTCTGGTGCACGCTCCCCATAAGCGCGCCGCACGTCGCAACGCCCGCCCCGTGCGCATCGCGGTCGTCGCGCTCGGGCTTTCCCTCACGGCGATCCCCGTCGCAGCCCATGCCGGTGCCCCCACGCACCAGGCGACACAGCAGTCCTCGGCGGCGGTCCGGCCGGCCGCGACCGTCGCCGCGGCGACCGGTCTGGACGACCCGGCGAAGAAGGAGATCGCCATGCAACTGGTCTCCAGCGCCGAGAACTCCTCCCTCGACTGGAAGGCCCAGTACAAGTACATCGAGGACATCGACGACGACCGCGGGTACACCGCGGGCATCATCGGTTTCTGCTCCGGTACCGGGGACATGCTCGACCTCGTCGAGCTGTACACCGAGCGCAAGCCCGACAACGTCCTCGCGAAGTACCTCCCCGCGCTGCGGAAGGTCGACGGCACCCCCTCGCACGAGGGTCTCGACCCGAACTTCACCAAGGACTGGGTGAAGGCCGCGTCCGACTCGGCGTTCCGGAAGGCACAGGACGACGAGCGCGACCGGGTGTACTTCAACCCGGCCGTCAAGCAGGGCAAGGCCGACGGCATCGGCACGCTCGGCCAGTTCGCGTACTACGACGCCATCGTCATGCACGGCGACGGCGGCGACAGCACCGGCTTCAGCTCCATCCGCAAGCGCGCCCTCTCGAAGGCGAAGCCGCCGTCCCAGGGCGGTGACGAGGTCACGTACCTCAACGCCTTCCTGGACGCCCGGGTCTGGGCGATGAAGCAGGAGGAGGCCCACGAGGACACCAGCCGGGTGGACACCGCCCAGCGGGTCTTCCTGAAGAAGCGCAACCTGAACCTCGACCCGCCGCTCGACTGGAAGGTGTACGGGGACAGCTTCCACATCGGCTGACGCGTCCGGACCCCATGACCGTGGTGGGTACGGCGGCACCCGGAGGTGCCGCCGTACCCACCATCGCGTCCCACCGGTCCGTACGGAGTCAGTGCGCGCCCGCCGGGGCCGCCACCGGCCGGTCCCCGTCCTGCTCGGGCACCTCCGGGTCCGGCTTCCGGCCGAGGTGGTTGAAGGCCAGGTTGAGCACGATCGCCACCACGCAGCCGGTCGAGATCCCGGAGTCGAGCACGACGAGCAGGTCCTCGGGGAACGCGTGGTAGAACTCCGGTGCGGCGATCGGGATGAGGCCGACGCCCACGGCCGCGGCCACGATCAGCGCGTTCTCGCCCTTCTCCAGCGCGGCGGCCGCCAGGGTCTGTATCCCGCTCGCGGCGACCGAGCCGAACAGCACGATGCCCGCGCCGCCGAGGACCGGCAGCGGGACGAGCGCGATGACCGAGGCGGCGACCGGGACCAGCCCGAGGACGATCAGGATGCCGCCGCCGGCCGCCACCACGAAGCGGCTGCGCACCTTGGTCATCGCGACGAGGCCGATGTTCTGGGCGAAGGCGCTGCACATGAAGCCGTTGAAGAGCGGGCTGATGGCACTGCCGAGCGTGTCGGCGCGCAGACCGCCCTCGATGGTCCGCTCGTCCGCCGGCCGGTCGACGATCTTGCCGAGCGCGAGCATGTCGGCGGTGGACTCGGTCATGCAGACCAGCATCACGATGCTCATGGAGACGATCGCGGCGATCTCGAACTGCGGCGCCCCGAAGTGGAACGGGGTGGGGAAGCCGATCGGGTCGGCGTCCCCGAGGGCGCCGAAGTCGGTGATGCCGACCGGTATCGCGATCAGCGTGCCGATGACCAGGCCCAGCAGGATGGAGATCTGCTGGAGGAAGCCGCGCAGCAGTTTCCGCAGCGCCAGGACGATCACCAGGGTGACGGCGGCCATGGTGATGTTGGTCGTGGAGCCGTAGTCCGCGGCCTTGGCGTTGCCGCCCTGGGACCAGTTGAAGGCGACCGGCAGCAGTGACACGCCGATCAGGGTGATCACGGTGCCGGTGACGACGGGCGGGAAGAAGCGGACCAGTTTGCAGAAGTACGGAGCCAGCAGGAAGCCGAGCAGGCTGGCGACGATGATCGCACCGAAGATGACGGCGATGCCGTCGTGCCCCCGGTCCTTCCCGATCGCCACCATCGGGGTGACCCCGGCGAACGAGACGCCGTTGACGAACGGCAGCCGGGCGCCGATGCGCCAGAAGCCGAGGGTCTGGAGCAGGGTGGCGATGCCCGCGGTGAACAGGCTCGCCCCCATCAGGAAGGCGGTCTCCTTGGCCGTGAGGCCGACGGCGGGCCCCACGATCATCGGCGGGGCGACCACGCCCGCGTACATCGCGGCCACGTGCTGGAGGCCGCTGGTGAACATCTTCAGCGGGGGGAGCGTCTCGTCGACCGGATGTTTCCGGTCCGCCGAGGACGGCCCGGGGGCGGGGCCGGTGTCGGGTGCTGCGACTGCGTCGTTGTGAAACCTGGGCTTAGCTGCCACGGCGGTTCCTCCGGTCGGTTACACGCCTGGGGCGGCGTGGGTGTCAGGGAGGTGGTGCAAGTGGGGCGTTGATGCAGGTGGAACGTGACGTGCAGCTGGTGCGGGCAGCTTGGGTCGCCGGTGCGGCGGCGCGTGCGCGAGCACGCTCCACCGCACCGGTTTGCCGTGGACCCCTTCGGGGTCCGCGGCGGCCGGTCGAGGGCCGTCCCCCTCGACCGGCCGGTACGGGGGGTTCCGGGGCGTCAGGCCCCGGCGGCGACCTGCGCGAGGCGGCGGGCCTCGTCGCGGGTGGCGCGGGCGATGGCTTCCTCGTCCGCGGTGATCAGGTGGTTGTCCTCGACGACGGGCCTGCCGTCGACGAGGGAGAGGGTGACGGGGGCGGCGGCGCCGAACACGAGCGCGGTCACCGGGTCGGCGATGGAGGCGTGGGCGAGGGTGTCCAGCTTCCAGAGCACCAGGTCGGCGAGCTTGCCCGGCTCCAGGGAGCCGATCTGCTCGGCACGGCCCAGGACCTGGGCGCCGCCGTACGTTCCCAGGCGCAGGGCCTGCCGGGCGTTCAGGGCCTTCTCCCGGTGGGCGCCGAGGCGGTTGATGAGGAGGGCGTTGCGCAGCTCGGTGTGGAGTTCGCCGGCCTCGTTGGAGGCGGTGCCGTCGACGCCGAGGCCGACCGGGACGCCGGCCGCGAGCATGTCGGGGACCCTGGCGATGCCCGCGGCCAGCCGGGCGTTGGACGAGGGGCAGTGCGCGACGCCCGTTCCGGTACGGGCGAACGCGGCGATGTCGGAGTCGTTCATGTGGACGCAGTGCGCCATCCACACGTCGTCGCCGAGCCAGCCGGTCGACTCGAAGTAGTCGGTCGGACCCATCCCGAACAGCTCGTGGCAGAACTTCTCCTCCTCCACGGTCTCCGAGCCGTGGGTGTGCATGCGCACCCCCTTGCGCCGGGCCAGTTCGGCGCCCTGGCGCAGCAGTTCGGTGGAGATGGAGAACGGGGAGCAGGGTGCGGCGGCGACCTGGGTCATCGCGTCGAAGGAGGGGTCGTGGTGCGCGTCGATGGTAGCCTCGGTGCCGGCCAGTGCGCCGTCGAGCGTCTCGACGGCGAAGTCCGGCGGCAGGCCGCCGTCCTTCACGCTGCGGTCCATGGAGCCCCGGGCGAGGGTGAACCGTACGCCCATGTCACGGGCGGCCCCGATGATGGCGCCGGACAGGTCGCCGGAGCCGCGCGGGTAGACGTAGTGGTGGTCCATGGCGGTGGTGACGCCGCCGCGGGCCATCATGGCGAGCGAGCCCTGCGCGGCGGCGCGGACCATCGGTTCGTCGATGCGCGCCCACGTCGGGTACAGCGCGACCAGCCAGTCGAACAGGTTGTGGTCGGTGGCCAGGCCGCGGGTGATCCACTGGTAGAAGTGGTGGTGCGTGTTGACCAGGCCGGGGGTGGCCAGGTGTCCGGTGCCGTCGACGCGGCGCACGACGTTCTCCAGGCCCTCGGGTGCCCGGCCGGCGCCGACGGATTCGATGCGGTTGCCGGCGACGACGATGTGGCCCGAGGCGTACTCGGTGTCGTCGGCGTCGACGGTCGCGATCGAACAGTTCTCGATGACGACGCGTTCCACGTGCTCGGGGGTCGGCGTTGCTGCCATGGCGCTGCTTCCTTCTCTTTCCGGGGGTGCGGGCACGGCAGGACCCTAGGAGGATTTGAGTGCCACGGCCGGGCGGCCGTGGGTGCCGAGATGGTGGAAGAACAGGTTGAGCAGGACCGCGACGAGCGCTCCGGCGCTGATTCCGGAGCCCAGGACGGTCTGTGCCCAGGAGGGGAATCCCGCGTAGAAGCCGGGCGCGGCGAGCGGGATGATGCCCGCGCCGAGGGCCACGGCGACCAGGATGATGTTGGAGCTGTCGTCGAGTCCGGCCTCCGCGAGGGTGCGGATGCCGCTCACCGCGATCGAGCCGAACAGGACGACTCCGGCGCCGCCGAGCACGGGCATCGGGACGAGGGAGACGACCGCGCCGAGCACCGGGAAGGCGCCCAGGACCAGCAGGGTGCCGCCCGCGGCCGCGACGACGTAGCGGCTGCGCACCTTCGTCAGGGAGACCACGCCGACGTTCTGGGCGAAGGCGCTCGTCGGGAAGCCGCCGAAGACCGGGCCGAGCACGGTGGCGATGCCGTCGGTGCGCAGTCCGCGGGTGATGGTCCGGCCGTCGGTGGGCCGGTCGCAGATCTCGCCGAGGGCCAGCATTCCGGCGCTGGACTCGGTCATCAGGACGAGCATGACGATGCAGAGCGAGAGGATCGCGGCGGGGTGGAACTCGGGGGCGCCGAAGGCGAAGGGGGCGGGCAGCGCGGCGACCGGCGCGGACCTCAGCGCGCTGAAGTCGGCGAGTCCGAACGGGATCGCGGCCAGTGTGCCGACCAGCAGCCCCATCAGCAGGGCGATCTGCTTGAGGAAGCCGCGTCCGAACCGCTGGATGAGCAGGATGACGACGAGGGTGAAGGCGGCCATCGCGAGGTACTTCATGTCGCCGAAGTCGGCGGCCTCCTTGTCGCCGCCCTGGGCCCAGGAGACCGGTACGGGCATCAGGGTGACGCCGATCAGGGTGATGACCACGCCGGTGACCAGGGGCGGGAAGAAGCGCAGCAGCCGGCCGAAGAACGGTCCGACGGCCAGGCAGAAGATCCCGGCGACGATCACCGCCCCGTAGATCGCGGGGAGTTGGCGGCCGGGCGCGGTGGTCTCGGCGATGGCGAGCATCGGGGCGATGCCCGCGGAGGAGGCCGCGTTGACGAACGGCAGCCGGTTCCCGGCGAGGCCGCCGATGCCGAGGGTCTGCAGGAGGGTGGCACAGCCGGCGATCAGGAGACCGGCCGCGATCAGCCGGGTCATGCCCGCCGGGTCGAGGCCGACGGCCTGGCCGATGATGAGCGGAGGGGTGACGACGCCCGCGTACATGGCGGCGATGTGCTGGAGCGCGGCGGGGACGAGCCGCGCGGGACGGAGCTTTTCGTCCACCGGATGGACCGAGGTCGCCGGTGGGGTGGGGCACGGGCCGTCTGCTTCCGCCGGTCCGTGTGCAGGCTGTGCCATGAGGGTTCCCTCCGGTCCGGCCGGTCCCCGTCCGGCGGTGCGCTCGGGACGGGGACCGGCTCGGCGCCGCGTCAGAGGTTGGTCATGTCGACCGGGATCTGCGGCTCGATGCCGTCCCGCAGCACGGTGGCCTCGATCAGGCCGTACGGGCGGTCCGCCGCGAAGTAGACCTCGTTGTCGTTCTTGAGCCCGAACGGTTCCAGGTCCACCAGGAAGTGGTGCTTGTTCGGCAGCGAGAAGCGGATCTCGTCGACCTCGCTGCGGCTGTTGATGATGCGCGAGCCCATCTGGTACAGGGTCTGCTGGAGGGAGAGGGAGTACGTCTCGGCGAAGGCATGGAGCATGTGCTTGCGCACCTGCTCGTAGGACTTCTCCCAGTTCGGCATCCGCGTGTCGTCGCTGGTCCAGTTGTACCGCCACTTGGCGGACACCTCGGTCGCGAGGATGCGGTCGTACGCCTCCTTGAGCGTCGTGTACTCGTCCTTGACGTAGCCCCAGAACTCGGAGTGCGTGGAGTTCATCACCACGAGGTCCTTGAGCCCCGAGACGACCTGCCACTTCTCGCCGTCGAAGGTGATCTGGGTGGTGCGCGTCTCCTGGCCCTTGCGGACGAAGGAGTGCTTGACCTCGTCGGCGCCGATGAACTGCGAGTTGGCGTCGGAGGTGGCGATGCGCTCCCAGGCGTACTCCTCGATCCGGATCCGGGCGGTCCTGATCGGCTCCTGCGACGTCACGAAGTGGCGGGCGAGGTGGATGCCGAACTGCTCGGCCGACTCGATGCCGTGTTCCTTGGCGAACGCGTACACCGTGTTCTTGGTGGTGTCGGTCGGCAGGACGTGGGCGTTGGAGCCGGAGTAGTGGACGTCCTCCATGTCGCCGGAGAGCGCGACGGAGACGTTCAGGTCCTTGATGTGGTGGGTGTCGCCGTCCCGCGTGATCCTGACGACGCGGTTCTCGGCCTTGCCGTACTGGTTCTGTCCGAGGACCACAGGGCGGGGCTGGTGGGGATTGACTGTCATGTCGGTGCTAGCTCCCTCGGTAAACGGAGTAGCCGAACGGGTTGAGCAGCAGCGGTACGTGATAGTGCTCGCCCGGAGTGACGGCGAAGGTGATCGCCACCTCCGGGAAGAACACACCGCTGTCCCTTACGCGGGGGGCGTCCTGCTGCGCCTCGGCTTGCTTCTTGCTGGCGAAGTACGTCCCGGTCTCGAATTCGAGCCGTACGTGGGTGGTGCCCTCCGGCAGTGCCGGCAGGTCCTTGCAGCGTCCGTCCGCGTCGGTCGCGGAGCCGCCGAGCGCCGTCCACGGCGCGTCGGCACCGCTGCGGGCGGCGAGCGTGACGGCGACGGCTGCGGCGGGGCGGCCGATGCTGGTGTCCAGGATGTGGGTGGACACCGATGCGGTGGCGGAGGTGCTCAAGACCTTCACTCTCCTTCTGATGCGCGTTCTGCGGTACGTGTCCGGGGTGTTTCCGGGACGCGTCCCGTGTTACGTGTCTTCCGTGACGAGACGGGTGAGGCGGATGCGGTTGATCTTGCCCAGTTCGGTGCGCACCTGTTCGCGCTCCTGCTCGGGCGAGTTCCCGATCCGGGACTTCACCGCGTCGCGCATCTGCTCCCCGGTGGCCCCGGTGGCGCAGATCAGGAAGACGTGTCCGAACCGCTCCTGGTAGGCCAGGTTCAGTTCGAGCATCTCGGCCTTGAGTTCCTCGGA
Organism: Streptomyces sp. NPDC002669; assembly: GCF_042889165.1. Taxonomy (NCBI): domain Bacteria; kingdom Bacillati; phylum Actinomycetota; class Actinomycetes; order Kitasatosporales; family Streptomycetaceae; genus Streptomyces; species Streptomyces sp. NPDC002669. The sequence continues at coordinate 216,306 of NZ_JBIAQQ010000001.1, forward strand.
GGCTCCGGCCATCCCCCGCTGTTCGCGGGAGGAGGTCGGGTCCCCGGGCTTCGGGCGGCCTATCGGCGGATGTCCGGCCATCGCTTCGGCCAGGTCCTCCGGGGCCAGCACGGCCATGGCGGCGTCGCTGGCGGAGAGCAGGTCCTGCAGGGTGGCGTACGGGCGTCGGGAGAGGATCGCTCTTCCCCATGCCGTACTGGCGCACACCTCGTGCAAGGTGGCGATGGCCTCGTCGTCCGCCAGAGTGTTGAACCGGGCGGGGCCCGGCGTGGAGCTCGAAGTCACGGGAGCCTCCGTGGCTGTTTTCGCTGTGCGTTTCTTCGCGCCGCGTCGGTCGGGCTGCGGATAGCTAACGCCCTCCGCAACACCACGTCAACACTTTGTTGAAATTACGCGAACGCAAAAGGCCGCCGCCCGTTCCTCCGGACGACGGCCCCGCACGATCCCGCACCGTCTTTGTTCGCCTGCGGCCTCAACTACTCGGCTTTGGCGGCATTTTCCCTGTTCAGGTAGTTGTAGATGGTGAAGCGGCTGACACCGAGCGCACTCGCCACGGTCTCCACCCCGTGCCGCACCGAGAAGGCACCGCGTGCCTCCAGGCTCCGCACCGCCTCCTGTTTGGTCCTGCGGTCCAGCTCGGCGAGCGGCTTGCCGTGCCGGCGCTCCATGGCGGCCAGGATGTGGCCGAGCGACTCCGAGAGCTGGGGCAGCCGCACGGCCATGACGTCCTCGCCCTCCCAGGAGAGCACGACGTCGTCGGCGCGGGCCTGCTCCGGTACGAGCAGCTCCGCGCCCATGGCGTCGACGAGCGGCTTGACCGCGGCGACGAGCGGGTGATCGGCCGGTTCGGTCACTTCGCGTCCTCCCCGATCACGTTGACCTGGAGCGACACCCGAGTGGCACCCGATGCCAGGGCCCTGCGCAGCAGGGTGTCCACCGCCGTGAGCACCTCGTCCGCGCCGCCCTCGGCCGTGTTGCCGAAGGGGCCGACGTCGACCGCGTCCAGATCGGCCGTCTGGATGACCTCGCGGGCCACGACCGCGTGGGCGGGCGCCTCGTCGAGATCGAAGGGCTCGGTGGTGAACTCCACTCTCAAGCGCACTGTGCCTCCCTCGTGCGCGCTCCGCTTCGCTGCGGAACCCGCGGTTCGGGCCCGACCCTAACGGACCCGCGCCGGGGCCGGGCGGCGGCGGCCCGCCCCGGTCAGCCCCGGCCCGGGGCGCCGCCCCCGTACGGCAGGACGCACACGGCGACCGGGGCCGCGAAGGCGCCCCCGGTGCGGGTCAGACCGCCGGTGCGGGCGTCGACCCGGAAGACCGTGACGGTGCTCGACCTCTGGTTGGCCGCGAAGAGCAGCCTGCCGTCGGGCGAGAGGGCGGTGTGCCGGGGGAAGTCGCCGCCGACCGGCACCGTGTCGAGCAGCCGCAGCGCGGCCCCGCCGCCCTCGACCGCGTAGCGCGCCAGGCTGTTGTGCCCCCGGTTGGCGAGGTAGGCGAACCGGCCGTCGGCGGTGACCAGGAACTGCGCGGGGTAGCTGGTGCCGGGGCCGGTCCCGGTGGACTGCGGGGCGCCCGGGGTCAGGGTGCCGGTGGCGGGGTCGTAGCCGCAGACGACGGCGGTGTCGTCGAGTTCGCAGGCCAGGTAGGCGAAGCGGCCGCCGGGGTGGAAGGCGAGGTGCCGGGGCCCGGATCCGGGGCGCAGCGACGCGTGGGAGACCCGGGCGAGCGTGCCGCGTTCCTCGTCCAGCCGGTAGGTGTACACGGTGTCGTTGCCGAGGTCCACGGCGAGGACGTGGCCGCCGTCGGGGGTGGTGACGATCTGGTGGGCGTGCGGCCCGTCCTGGCCGGGGCCGGGCGGCGGCGCGTCGTGGGCGACCAGGTCCGTGCGCTCCCCCAGCGAGCCGTCGGCCCGGACGGGGTGCACCGCGACGCTGCCCGAGGTGTAGTTCGCGGTGAGCAGCCACCTGCCGCCGGGGTGGACGGAGAGGTGGGTGGGACCCGCCCCGCCGGTGTCGCGCGCTCCCAGCACCCGGTGGGCGCCGTCGGGCGAGAGGGCCACGGCCGTCACCCGGCCCGGGTCCTGCTCGTCGACCGCGTAGACGGTGGCGCCCGAGGGGTGCACGGCCAGGTACGAGGGGTCGGCCACGCCGGTGATGACGGGGCCTGCGGTGATCGCCCCGGTGCGGGGGTCGTAGGTCGCGGTCCCGATGCCCGTGCCGCCGCCCGGCGCGGAGGTGTACGTGCCGAGCAGCAGGCCCGGGGCGGTGCGCGGGCGCGCGGCGCGCACCGGGTCCGGCGCGGGCTCCGGGGCGCCGGCCGGGGCGGGGGCCATCGAGAGGGCGGCGCCGCCGATCAGCGCTCCGAGGACGGTGCGGCGGCTGGTGGCGTGGTTCATGCGGGACACCTCGCGTGGGGGTCGGTTGCGTCGGACGCACCGGCCACCCTGACCCGCCCCGCACTCCCTCGGCAACCGGCCCGATTCCGCCACGCCCCGCGCGATCCGCTCGAAGACGGCCGGCCCGAATTCCGGGCACCCCCTTGACAGCCTCCACACCGCCGGGCAACCTTCCATCACGTAGAAACTAACTTCCGCAATACGGAAGGAGCGCCGAACCCTCATGGGCTACCCGGACCAGCGCTTCGATGTGAACCTTTCGATCCTCTTCACCGAGCTCCCGCTCCTGGAGCGCCCCGCGGCCGCCGCCGCGGCCGGCTTCACGGCGGTCGAGCTGTGGTGGCCCTGGATCGAGACCCCCACCCCGCCGCAGGCCGAGCTCGACGCCCTCAAGAAGGCGCTCGACGACGCCGGCACCCAGCTGGTGGGGCTGAACTTCTACGCCGGCCGGCTGCCCGGCCCCGACCGCGGTGCGCTCTCCGTGCCCGGTACCGAGTCGGAGCGCTTCCGCGCCAACATCGAGGTGGCGGCCGACTTCGCCGCCTCGGTCGGCTGCCGGGCGCTCAACGCGCTCTACGGCAACCGGGTCGACGGCGTGGACCCCGCCGCGCAGGACGAACTCGCCCTGGAGAACCTGGTCCTCGCCGCCCGCGCGGCCGACCGGATCGGGGCGGTGCTCCTGATCGAGACCCTCAACGCGCCGGAGTCCCCGCACTACCCCCTGGTGAGCGCACCGGCCGGGATCGAGGTCGTCGACCGGGTCAACGCGGCGACCGGCCTCGGCAACGCGAAGTTCCTCCTCGACCTGTACCACCTGTCGATGAACGGCGAGGACCTCGTCGAGGCCATCGAGCGGTACGCCGGGAAGACCGGCCACGTCCAGATCGCCGACAACCCGGGGCGCGGCGCGCCCGGCACCGGCTCGCTCCCGCTGGAGCAGCTCCTCGACCGGCTGACGAAGACCGGTTACGACGGCTGGGTCGGCCTGGAGTACAAGCCGGGCGACCGGCCGAGCGCCGAGTCCTTCGAGTGGCTCCCGGCCACCGCGCGGGCCGCCCGCTGAGGGCGGCCGCCCCCTCGTACACACGCTTATTCGGAAGGCACCCTCATGAGCAGCAATCTCCCCAAGGTCGCGTGGATCGGGCTCGGCATCATGGGCTCCCCCATGTCCGAGAACCTGATCGGGGCCGGGTACGACGTCACCGGGTACACCCTGGAGCGGGCGAAGGTCGACCGGCTGGTCGCCGCCGGCGGCACCGGCGCGGCCTCGGTCGCCGAGGCGGTCCGGGACGCCGACGTCGTCATCACGATGGTGCCCGCCTCCCCGCAGGTCGAGGCCATCGCCTACGGCCCCGAGGGCATCCTGGAGAACGCGCGGCCCGGCACCCTGCTGATCGACATGTCGTCGATCACGCCGCAGACCTCCGTGGACCTCGCGAGGAACGCGAAGGCCAAGGGCATCCGGGTGCTCGACGCCCCGGTCTCCGGCGGCGAGGCCGGTGCGATCGAGGCAGTGCTGTCGATCATGGTCGGCGGCGAGCGGACCGACTTCGAGCAGGCCGGACCGATCCTCCGGGCGCTCGGCAAAACCATCGTGCTGTGCGGTCCGCACGGCTCGGGCCAGACGGTGAAGGCCGCCAACCAGCTGATCGTCGCGGTCAACATCCAGGCGTGCGCCGAGGCCGTCGTCTTCCTGGAGAAGTCCGGGGTGGACCTCACCGCCGCGCTGGACGTCCTCAACGGCGGTCTGGCCGGCTCGACCGTCCTGACCCGCAAGAAGGACAACTTCCTCAAGCGGGACTTCGCACCGGGCTTCCGGATCGACCTGCACCACAAGGACATGGGCATCGTCACGGACGCCGCCCGCAACGTCGGCGCCGCGCTGCCCGTCGGCGCCGTGGTCGCCCAGCTCGTCGCCTCGCTGCGCGCGCAGGGCGACGGCGGCCTGGACCACTCGGCGCTGCTGCGGGCGGTCGAGCGCCTGTCGGGGCAGCCCGTCCAGTCCTGACCGGGCGGGGCCGCGAGCCCGTCCGCCCGGACGCCCCCTCGCGAAACGCCCCGTCCCCCTCGACTTCCGGACGGCGTCGGCGCTGACACCTGTCCTGTCGCGCCCAGGCGCCGGCGCCGTCCGGAACACCTCACAGCCAGATTCAACAAACTGTTGACGCCGGGTTCGGGGCGTACTTACGCTCCTGGAGCCCTGAGCCGTCGCAGTTCAGCAACTCAGCAGCTCCCGTACGGAAGGTCGCCCCGACACCATGACGCAGCGTGTGCTTACGACCGAGTCAGGCGCCCCGGTCGCCGACAACCAGAACTCCGCCACCGCAGGCGTCGGTGGCCCGATCCTCCTCCAGGACCAGCACCTGCTGGAGAAGCTGGCCCGCTTCAACCGGGAGCGCATTCCGGAGCGCGTGGTCCACGCCCGCGGCTCCGGCGCGTACGGCTACTTCGAGGTGACCGACGACGTCACCGCCTTCACCCGGGCCGACTTCCTCTCCGAGGTCGGCAGGCGCACCGAGACGTTCATCCGCTTCTCGACCGTCGCCGACTCGCTGGGCGGCGCGGACGCGGTGCGCGACCCGCGCGGCTTCGCCCTCAAGTTCTACACGGACGAGGGCAATTACGACCTGGTCGGCAACAACACCCCGGTGTTCTTCATCAAGGACCCGATCAAGTTCCCCGACTTCATCCACTCCCAGAAGCGCGACCCGTTCACGGGCCGCCAGGAGCCGGACAACGTCTGGGACTTCTGGGCCCACGCCCCCGAGGCGACGCACCAGGTCACCTGGCTGATGGGTGACCGCGGCATCCCCGCCTCGTACCGCCACATGAACGGCTACGGCTCGCACACCTACCAGTGGACGAACGCCGCGGGCGAGGCGTTCTTCGTCAAGTACCACTTCAAGACGAACCAGGGCGTGCGCTCCCTCTCCGCCGAGCAGGCCGCCGAGCTGGTGGGCAAGGACGCCAACTCGCACCAGACCGACCTGCTGCAGGCCATCGAGCGCGGGGTGCACCCGTCCTGGACGCTGTACGTGCAGGTCATGCCGGCCGCCGAGGCCGCGGACTACCGCTTCAACCCGTTCGACCTGACCAAGGTGTGGCCGCACGCCGACTACCCGCTCCAGCGGGTGGGCCGGCTGGTGCTGGACCGCAACCCGGACAACGTCTTCGCCGAGGTCGAGCAGGCCGCTTTCTCGCCCAACAACTTCGTGCCCGGCATCGGCCCCTCCCCGGACAAGATGCTCCAGGGCCGGCTGTTCGCCTACGCGGACGCGCACCGCTACCGGCTCGGCGTCAACCACACCCAGCTCCCGGTGAACGCGCCGCGCACCGCCGTCGTCGACAACTACGGCCGCGACGGCCTGCACGCCACCCGCAACGGCTCGCGCCACGACAAGAACTACGAGCCCAACTCCTACGCGGGCCCCGCCCAGACCGACGCGGCGCTCTCCGCCCCGCTCGCGGTCCACGGCTGGACCGGCACCCACGCGGCGCCCGCCCACACCAAGGACGACGACTTCTTCCAGGCGGGCGAGCTGTACCGGCTCATGTCCGAGGACGAGAAGGGCCGGCTGGTCGCCAACATCGCGGGCGGGCTCTCCCAAGTGACCCGCGACGACGTGATCGAGAAGAACCTCGCCCACTTCCACGCCGCCGACGCCGACTACGGCAGGCGCGTGGAGGAGGCGGTCCGCGCCCTGCGCGAGGACTGACCCCCGGACCCTGCCCGTGCCGTGTACCCGGATGAGGGGTGGCACACCGCACGGGCAGGACGGGGCCGCGGCGGCGCGACGCCAGTGCGGTGGCGGAGGCCGGAGCGTCTCCCCGCCCCCCGACCTGAGGGGGGCGGGGGCGCCCGGCCCGCTCGCCGCCGCCGCGGCCCCCGTCACTTCCCCGGCCGGGGCGTGGCGCACGGAACCGTATCCGTGCTCCGCGCCCCGGCCGCTTCCGTGTCCCCCTCTCCGTTCGGACGGCCGGTCCCGGAGCAGCGCGCGAGGGACCGGGACCGCGTACGGGGGACCCGCACGACGCCTCGTGGAACGGATGCGCCGCGGCCCCCGCCCCGGGACTCGGGACGGGGGCCGCGGCCGGCCGCAGGGCGCTCAGGACACCGGGAGCGGGCGGATCGCGGTCGGTGCGTGGGACGGTTCCGTGGCGAGGTCCTCGAACTCGTTGACGGACGCGATGTCCGTACCGCTCATCGCGATGTTCGTCACGCGCTCCAGGATCGCCTCGACCACCACCGGGACCCGGAACTCGGCGGCCAGCTTCTTCGCCTCCTCGAAGGCGGGCAGCAGCCGGTCCGGCTCGGTGACGCGGATCGCCCTGCAGCCCAGCCCCTCGACGACCTTGACGTGGTCGACGCCGTACCCGCCGAGCTCCGGCGAGTTGATGTTCTCGAACTCCAGGTTGACCTGGAAGTCGATGTCGAAGTTGCGCTGCGCCTGGCGGATCAGCCCCAGGTAGGAGTTGTTCACCAGGACGTGGACGTACGGGATGCGGTGCTGCGCGCCGACGGCCAGCTCCTCCAGCATGAACTGGAAGTCGTAGTCGCCCGAGAGCGCGACGACGGAGCCCTCCGGGTCGGCCGTGGCGACGCCGAGCGCGGCCGGGATGGTCCAGCCGAGCGGCCCGGCCTGGCCGCAGTTGATCCAGTGGCGCGGCCGGTGGACGTGCAGCATCTGGGCGCCGGCGATCTGGGAGAGGCCGATCGTGGTGACGTACCGGGTCTCGGGTCCGAACGCCCGGTTCATCTCCTCATACACCCGCTGCGGCTTCAGCGGCACGTCGTCGAAGTGCGTACGGCGTTGCAGCGTGGCGCGGCGCTCCTGGGTGGCGGCGGCCCACCGCGAGCGGTCCTTGAGCCTCCCGGCCGCCTTCAGCTCGCGCGCCACCTCGACGAACAGCTTCAGCGCCGCCCCGGCGTCGGAGACGATGCCGAGGTCCGGGGCGAAGATCCTGCCGATCTGGGTGGGCTCGATGTCCACGTGGACGAAGGTGCGGCCCGCCGTGTAGACGTCGAGCCTGCCCGTGTGGCGGTTGGCCCAGCGGTTGCCGATGCCGAGGACGAAGTCGGACTCCAGGAAGTTGGCGTTGCCGTAGCGGTGCGAGGTCTGGAGGCCGACCATGCCCGCGTTCAGCTCGTGGTCGTCGCCGATGGCGCCCCAGCCCATCAGGGTCGGGACGACCGGAATGCCCGTCAGTTCGGCGAATTCCACCAGGAGTTCGGACGCGTCGGCGTTGATGATGCCGCCGCCCGCGACGATCAGCGGGCGCTCGGAGGCGTCGAGCAGTTCCAGCGCGCGTTCGATCTGCTTGCGGGTCGCGGCGGGCTTGTGCACCGGCAGCGGCTCGTACAGCTCGGGGTCGAACTCGATCTCGGTGAGCTGGACGTCGATGGGCAGGTCGATGAGGACGGGCCCGGGCCGGCCGGTGCGCATGAGGTGGAAGGCCCGCTGGAAGACGCCGGGAACCTGGGCGGCCTCCAGGACGGTGGTCGCGGCCTTGGTGACGGGCCCCGCGATCGAGGCGATGTCGACCGCCTGGAAGTCCTCCTTGTGGAGCACGGCGGTGGGGGCCTGGCCGGTGATGCAGAGGATCGGGATCGAGTCGGCGATGGCCGAGTAGAGCCCGGTGATCATGTCGGTGCCGGCCGGTCCCGACGTGCCGATGCAGACGCCGATGTTGCCCGGACGGGCCCGGGTGTACCCCTCCGCCATGTGGGAGGCGCCCTCGACGTGCCGGGCGAGCGTGTGGTGAACCCCGCCGGCGGCCTTGAGGGCCGCGTAGAAGGGGTTGATCGCCGCGCCCGGCACGCCGAACGCGTTGCTGACGCCTTCACGCTTGAGGATCTCAACTGCCGCTCGGGCGGCGGTCATTCGAGGCATTGAGTGCTCCTGCCGGGATCTGGTGGATTCGGGCTCTGTCGCGCCACCTGAGAGCACCAATTCCGCATTACGGAAAATTGATTCTGTTATACGGAAGTAAATTTAAGGTGCGGCCCGGCGGCCGTCAAGGGACGGCGCATCCGGCGGCCCGTGCGCCGGGCCCGGCCCGCGAAATGCGTCAAGTCCCTCCCCCGCGGCCCGCTCCTGGTGAACCATGGGTGGACAACGGAGTGGGCCCGCCGGCCGGCACCGGTGTGTTCCGGTGCGCCGACCCGGCGCCCGTCGCGGGGCGGGCCCGGAGCCCGGAGGGAGACCATCGTGGAGTCGGTGCCGGTACGCTGCCCGGCCTGCGGCCGCGACCACGCGTACAGCGCCCCGGCCTACCCCTGCCCGTGCGGCACCCCGACCGCCCCGACCCTGCTGCCCGGCGCCCCGGCCCTGCCGGTCACCCACCGCACCTGGAACGACGACTGGGTGACGGTGTGCTGCCCCGGCTGCGGACGCCACGACCAGTGGCCGCGACCGGAGCTGTACTGCCCCTGCGGGGCGGTGCTGCGCGTCCCGGTCCGCCCCGCGGCGCCCCCGGACGGCGCGGCCCCGCCGTCCCACATCCCGCTGCCGCGCACGGCACCGGCGCCCCGGCCGGCGTTCCGGCCCGCGGCCGTCCACGACGCGGACGACGCGGTCGCCACCGCGGCCCGGTACCTGCGGTGGCTGGGCTACCGGGACGTCGTACGGGCGTCGCGGCCCTCCCCCGCGCGGATCGACCTGCGGGCCCCCGGGCTGCTGGCCCAGGTCGACGTGTCGGCCCGCGCGACCGCCCTGCGCGACGTGGAGTGCCTCTGGCTGCACGCCCTCGACGCGGCGGCCACCGGCGTGCTGTTCTCGGTCCCGGGCTACGCGCCGGACGCCGGGGCGCACGCGGACCGGCTGGGCGTGCCGTTGTTCACGATGGACGCGGCGGGTACGCCCCGGCCGGTCAACGGCCCGGCCGACGAACTGCTCGGCACCGGGGCCCGGGCCTTCCCGTCCGGGCCGGCCGACCCGGGGCGACATACTGGGCACATGCGCATCCGTACCGCCCGCCGCTCCGATCTCCCGCTGCTCCAGGACATCGAGCGCGCCGCCGGCGAGCCGTTCCGCACGCTCGGCATGACCTCCGTCGCGGACGACGACCCGCCGCCCCTCGACCTGCTGGACGCATACCGCCAGGACGGCCGGGCCTGGGTGGCGGTGGACCCCGACGACCATCCGGTCGGCTATCTGATCGCCGACCCGGTCGACGGGGCGGCCCACATCGAGCAGGTCTCCGTGCATCCGTCCGCCGCGCGGCGCGGCCTGGGCGCCGCCCTCATCGCCCACCTCGAAGGGTGGGCGGCCGGCCGGCGGCTGGACGCGCTCACCCTGACGACCTTCTCGCACGTCCCGTGGAACGCGCCGTACTACGCCCGGCTCGGTTTCCGCACGCTCGGCGAAGCGGAACTCACCGACGGGCTGCGGAAGATCAGGGCGGAGGAGGCCGAACACGGCCTGGACCGCTGGCCACGGGTCTGCATGCGACGCGAAATCCCGCACATCGCACGCCCGTAGCGTCACACCGGAACCGGGCGACGACAGAGAGTGCGATCGGTCACGTTCGGGCCAGGGCGCCACAAATGTTCGGCCGGTGTCGGTGGCGGGCCCTAAAATGGTGCCCATGGTTTTAACTGCACGGCATACCCCATCCACCGACAGACCGCGCGCGACCCGTTCGAAGCCCCGCTCCGCCGCCCAGGCGAACGAGGCGATACGGGCCTTCGTGGACGCCCGGGCCGGCCAGGACTGGTCCTCCGTGGAGTCCGCCGCCTACGAGGTACTGCTGCTCGAATGGGCGGCCGCGACCCGGGGCGGTACCGGCGACATCATCGAGGCCGCCTGACCGCACCCGGGCCGGTCCGGTCCTACCGGCCGTAGCCCTGCCGCAGTTCGATCTTCCGGACCTTCCCGCTGACCGTCATCGGGAAGGTCTCCAGGATCTGCAGCCGCCGCGGGATCTTGTAGTGGGCCAACTGCTCGCGGCAGTACTCCGTCACCTCGTCGAGCGTCGGCGGGTCCGCCGGGTCCTTCGGGATGACGCAGGCCAGGACCTCCTCGCCGTAGGTGTCGTCGGGAACCCCCACCACCTGCACGTCCGCGATCTTCGGGTGGCGGTGCAGGAATTCCTCGATCTCCCGCGGATAGATGTTCTCGCCGCCCCGGATGATCATGTCCTTGATCCGGCCGACGATCTGTACGTAGCCGTCCTCCCGCATCACCGCGAGATCGCCGGTGTGCATCCAGCGGCCCGCGTCGATCGCCTCCGCGGTGCGTTCGGGCTGTTCCCAGTAACCGAGCATCACGCTGTAGCCGCGGGTGCAGAGTTCGCCCGCCTCGCCGCGCTCCAGCGTCACCCCGGTCACCGGGTCGACGACCTTGACCTCGATGTGCGGCATGACCCGGCCGGTGGTCCCGGTGCGGCGTTCCAGGTCGTCGTCACGGCGGGTCTGGGTGGAGACCGGCGAGGTCTCCGTCATGCCGTAGCAGATGGACACCTCCTCCATGTGCATCTCGGCGACGACCCGCTTCATCACCTCGACCGGGCAGGTCGATCCGGCCATGATGCCGGTGCGCAGCGAGGAGAGGTCGTAGGAGCCGAAGTCGGGGAGGTTCAGCTCCGCGATGAACATGGTGGGGACGCCGTAGAGCGAGGTGCAGCGTTCCTGCTGCACGGCGGCGAGGACGGCGGCGGCCTCGAAGGCGGGGGCCGGGATCACGATGCAGGCGCCGTGCGAGGTGGCGCCGAGGTTGCCCATGACCATGCCGAAGCAGTGGTAGAAGGGCACCGGCAGACAGATCCGGTCCTGCTCGGTGTAGGCGATCAGCTCCCCGACGAAATAACCGTTGTTGAGGATGTTGTGGTGGGAGAGCGTGGCCCCCTTGGGGAAGCCGGTCGTGCCCGAGGTGTACTGGATGTTGATCGGGTCGTCGCAGGACAGCTCGGCCTCGCGCGCGGCGAGCCGGTCCGGCGTCACGGTCCCGGCACCGGCCAGCAGTTCGTCCCAGCTCGGGTCGCCGATGTAGTGCACGGCGCGCAGCGCGGGGCAGTCGGCGCGGACCTGGTCGACCAGGGCGCGGTAGTCGCTGGTGCGGTGCGAGAGCGAGGCGACCAGGAGCGAGATCCCGGCCTGGTTCAGTACGTACTCCAGCTCGTGCGCCCGGTACGCGGGGTTGATGTTGACCATGACGGCGCCGATGCGGGCGGTGGCGTACTGCACGAGCACCCACTCCGGGCAGTTGATCGCCCAGATCCCGACCCGGTCCCCCTTGGCCACGCCCGACGCCATGAGCGCGCGGGCCAGTTCGTCGACCGCGGCGCCGAACTCGCTGTACGTCCAGCGCCGTCCCGACGGGACGTCCACCAGCGCCTCGCGTTCGCCGAACGCCTCGACCGCCCGGTCGAGGTTGCGTCCTATGGTGTCGCCGAGCAGCGGTGTGGTGGCGGCGCCGTGTGCGTAGGAGAGCTCGCTCATCGCAGGTTCCCCTCGTCGTACTCGGTGCCGGTGCCGCGGGCCGTGCGCTCGCGCAGTTCGATGCGGCGGATCTTGCCGGAGACGGTCTTGGGCAGTTCGGCGAACTCCAGCCTGCGGATCCGCTTGTACGGGGCGAGGACCGACCGGGAGTGCTCGAACAGCAGCTTCGCGGTGTCGGGGCCGGGCTCCCAGCCCTCCGCCAGGACCACGTATGCCTTCGGGACGGCGAGCCGCACCGGGTCGGGGGCGGGGACGACCGCGGCCTCGGCGACCGCCTCGTGCTCCAGCAGCGCGCTCTCCAGCTCGAACGGCGAGATCTTGTAGTCGGACGCCTTGAAGACGTCGTCGGCGCGGCCGACGTAGGTGATGTAGCCGTCCTCGTCGCGCGAGCCGATGTCGCCGGTGCGGTAGTAGCCGCCGGCCATGGCCTCGGCGGTCCGGTCCGGGTCGCCGTGGTAGCCGGTCATCAGGCCCACCGGGCGGTCCGACAGGTCGAGGGAGATCTCGCCCTCCAGCGCGCCGGGCTCACCGGTGACCGGGTCCAGGAGCTCGACGCGGAAGCCGGGGCTGGGCCGTCCCATCGAACCGGCCTTGAGGAGCTGGCCCGGGCTGTTGGCGACCTGCACGGCGGTCTCGGTCTGGCCGAAGCCGTCCCGGATGGTGACGCCCCAGACCCGCCGCACCGTCTCGATGACCTCCGGGTTCAGCGGTTCGCCGGCCGCGACGACCTCCCGCGGCGGGGCCTTCAGCTGGGAGAGGTCGGCCTGGATCAGCATCCGCCAGACGGTGGGCGGGGCGCAGAAGCTGGTGACGCCCGAGCGGTCCATCTCGGCCATCAGCCGGGCGGCGTCGAAGCGGGTGTAGTTGAAGATGAAGACGGTCGCCTCGGCGCTCCAGGGCGCGAAGAGGTTGGACCAGGCGTGCTTGGCCCAGCCCGGGGAGGAGATGTTGAGGTGGACGTCCCCGGGCTTGAGGCCGATCCAGTACATCGTCGCCAGGTGACCCACGGGGTAGGAGACGTGGGTGTGCTCGACGAGCTTGGGGCTGGCGGTCGTGCCTGAGGTGAAGTAGAGCATCAGCGGCTCGTCGGCGTCGGTCTCCCGGTCCGCCTCGAAGGTGTCCGGCTGCTCGTCGGCGCCGGTGTACGACCGCCAGCCGGGCACCTCCGCGCCGACGGAGATCCGGGTGTAGTCGCCGGGCACCTCGTCGAACTTGGCGGTGTCGGCGTCCCGCACCAGAACGTGCCGGACCCGGCCGCGCTCCACCCGGTCGCGCAGGTCGACCGGGCCCAGCAGCGGGGTGGCGGGGATGACGACGGCGCGCAGCTTCATCGCGGCCAGGGCGGTCTCCCACAGCTCGACCTGGTTGCCGAGCATGACGAGGATGCGGTCCCCGGCCCGTACCCCCTGGGCGCGCAGCCAGTTCGCGGCCCGGTTGGAGCGGGCGGACATCTGCGCGAAGGACACCTCGGTGCGGCCGCCGTCCTCCTCCACGATGTGCAGGGCGGTGCGGTCGTTGTCCTCGGCGATGACGTCGAACCAGTCGAGCGCCCAGTTGAAGTGGTCGCTGCGGGGCCAGCGGAACCCCTCGTAGGCCGCGAGGTAGTCCTCGCGATGCCGCAGCAGAAAGTCCCGGGCGGCCCGGAACGTCTCCGTCGCACTGGTTGCCGACATGTGCCCTCCTCATTGCGGACCGGACCGGTCACTTAACATCATGTAAACAGTGACCCAGGTCTCACCACCCCCGAACGGGGGTGCAGCGCGGGGTGGCCGATCCCCCGGACCGGGCAGGGAGGCGTCAGCGTGCCGGAATCCGTCGATGCGGTGGAGATGCAAGCCGCGCTGCTGAGGCTGCGCCGGACCAGCGGACTGCCCGTGGCCTTCGGCGGACTGCTCGCCGATGCCCGCCACGCCCGCATCGCCGAGCTGAACGGGGCGCAGACCGCCGCCCTGCGCGGGCTCGTCATCTCGGCGGGCAGCGGGCTCGGCGGCAAGGCGATCGCCCTGTCCCGGCCGTGCGCGGTGACCGACTACCACTCCTCGCGCCACATCAGTCACGAGTACGACCTGGCCGTCGCGGCGGAGGGCCTGCGCTCGGTGGTCGCGGTGCCCGTCGTCGTACGGCGCAGGGTGCGCGGGGTGCTGTACGGGGCGCTGCGCGAGCCGATCACGCTCGGGGACCGCACGTTCGACGCGGCGGTGTCCGCCGCCCGGGACGTGGAGCAGGCCCTGGTCGTGCGGGACGAGGTGCAGCAGCTGCTGGCCACGACCCGGGAGCAGGTGACGGACCCGAGGGCGGCCCCGGAGGCGTGGGAGGACGTCCGCGAGGCGCACCGCGAGCTGCGTTCCCTGGCGCCCAAGGTCCTCGACCCGGCCCTGCGCGACGAGCTGTTGTCGGTGTGCGGGCGGCTCGCGGCGGCGGCTGGTGCCCGCACGCCGGAGCCCTGCGGGGTGCGGCTGGCGCCGCGCGAGGTGGACGTGCTGGCCTGTGTGGCGTCGGGGGCGACGAACGCGGCGGCGGCGAAGCGGCTCGGGCTGCGGCCGGAAACGGTCAAGGGGTATCTGCGTTCGGCGATGCGCAAGCTGGGGGCGCACACCCGTCTGGAGGCGGTGGTGGCCGCCCGGCGCGCGGGGCTGCTGCCGTAGCGGCCGCCGCGGGCGTTCTCCCGCCTCCCCTCCCCCCGCTTCCGCCGCTCCCGGCCGCGGGCCCTTTCCCGGTGGCGGCCCCCGCCCCCCTCGGTCCGCCGCCCGACGTCCTCAGTCGAAGTCGACGAACGTCGCGAACCTGATGTCGTATCCGTCCGCTCCGTGCGCGTCGGCGGCGTCCGGTGCGGGCATGGCGGTGAGCATCCGCACGGCCTCCTCCGCCACTGCGTCGCGACCGGCGCGGCCGAGGTCGCCGAACGGCTGCACGGTGAGGGTGGCCGGTCCGGTGCCGGACTCCGGGCCGGTGGCGACGTCCCGTCGCCAGATCGCCGCGAGGAAGCCGTCGACCAGCACCGAGCCGTAGGTCTGGTTGCCTTTCCCGTTGCGTCCCCGGTACCGCGGCGGGATCACGCGCGTGCGGTCCGCGTGGCCGAGCAGCACGTTGTCGAACTCGGGCAGGAAGCGGGGCGGGGCGGGGGTGTCCTCGGCCGGGCGCGGGGCGTCCGGCAGGTCGAAGAGTTCGACCCCGTTCCCGTCCCGGAAGGTGATCAGTCGCGGCCGCAGCCGTTCGAAGACCTCGCGCAGCCGGGTCAGCCCGGCCCAGCTCTGCATGTCCTGCACGGAGGCGGGCCCGAAGGCCCCCAGGTAGCGCAGGACCAGGCCCTCCGGGGAGGGGGCCCGTTCCGGGGCACCGTCGAGCCAGTGCCCGAGGGTGGTCAGCGCGACCCGGCCGCTCCTGCCCCACAACCCGCGCGGCGTGACCTGGACCAGCGGCAGCAGGCAGCGGGCGGCCGTTCCCAGGGCCTGCGGGTCGGCGTCGGGCCATTCGGCCGCCAGCACCTCGCGGATCTCCTTGGGCGTGCGGGGCCGCTCCTCGACGAGTTCCCGGGCGAGTGCCCGGAGCCGGTCCCGGTCCACCCCGACGAGCCCCTTGCGGAACAGGTTGAGCTCCCGGTCCCGCGCCGGCTGGACGAACGGGCGCAGGGTGAGCGCGTCGGCGGCGGTGTGCAGGTGGATGGTGGACCGCAGGGTGACCATGCGGACCGCCTCGCGGGACTCCAGCAGCCCGGCGAGCTCGGCCGGGTCGAAGCCGTCGAGGCGGGCGAGGAGCTGGTAGTAGGGCGGTTTGACGTTCTGCGCCTGGAGGCCGACCAGGTGCTCCACGGCGTCCTTCGCCGGCATCGCGGTGCGGCGCAGCAGCAGCTGGCGTTCCAGCGTGGCGCGGTTCAGCGCGCGGGTGGACAGCACCGCGGGCAGGAGGGCCCCCTTCCCGGCAGGGGCGTCCTTCCCCGCGGCGGGGCTCTTCGTGGCGGTGGGCTTCTTCGTGGCGACCATGAGCGGCACGGTACGCACCCTTGCGGACAGCTTCGGTCCTCATGGGGACCCGTGCGGCAATTCGCGCGCCCCGGCGGGGCCGGCCGGAACCGATTGTCGCGATCGGGTCGCGCTCCCCGCCCGACCAGGGCTATTCTCCGGTCGAGCCATGTGTGGCGAACGGGCAAGGGGCCCGGTTCTTTTTTGGGGGTTGGTGTGGTTTCTGGTCGCGTCGTGCGGTTCGACGGAGCTCGGGGATACGGATTCATCTCACCCGATCACGGGGGTGAGGACGTCTTTCTTCATGTGAACGACATGCTGATCCCCGAGTCCTATGTGCATACGGGCACGGCTGTCGAGTTCGAGATCGAGGACGGTGACCGCGGGCTGAAGGCCTCGTCGGTCAGGCTTGCCGAGGGGCCGGACGGGAAACCCGTGACGCCGCCGCGGTCCGCGGCGGCCTCCGGGGCGCCGGACGACGACGCCCTGTGCGACGTGCTCAGCCCGGCCGAGTTCACGCGGGACGTCACCGACGTCCTGCTGGAGTCGGCACCGACGCTGACGGGGACTCAGATCCTTCAGGTCCGGCGCGGGTTGCTGCAGTTCGCGAAGAACCGCGGCTGGACCGAGGGCTGATCCCGGACAACGTACGCATACAGCAGGGCGACGCCCCGCGACCGGACCCCTCGGGCCGTCCCGGTCCGCGGGGCGTCGCCCTGTCCGCGCCGCCCGCCGCCTACACCGGCCCGCCGCCACCCCGGGGCGTGCCCAGTTGTTCGCCCTTCACCTCCCGCACCACGAGCGGGGTACCCAGCACCTGGTGTCCGCCACTGGCCAGCATGCGGACCTCGCCCCGGTCGCTGATCTCCGCGCGCACGATTCCGGTCTCGTCCTCGTAGACCGGGTATCCGCCCGCCCCCGACTGCGCGGTGCGCCAGACGGTCACCGTGTCGTCCTCCACTGCGGATGCCTGAAACACCAGCTGGTAGCTCTCCGGGTAATCCATGGCGGTCTCCGTGACGGGTGGGCAGGGCATCTTCCGCCTGCACCTTCCATGGTCCCTCCGTCCGGCCCGTCACGCCCGAGCAGCGGCCTCGCGCCCCGGCCACTTATCCTGAACGCGTACGGGCGGTTCGACGACATTCGGGTACACACCGCACGAAGGCCCCCTTTGTCCCGAGTCGTATGCGTCGCGTGCACGGCATGCACGGCATGTGCGACCGGGATCCCCGAGGATCGGGAAGGGACACACCATGAATGATGCCGACAGGGGAGATGACGTCTACCAGCCCCAGCAGCCGGAGGCCTCGGACCCCATGGAACAACTCGACGTCGAGGACACCCTGGACGACCGGGGTCTGACCGACGCGCTCGACGAGGGCTACTCCCCGCCCGAGCGCCCATGGGCGGTGGAGGACCTGGGCACCACCGCGGCCGAGCAGCAGACCGGGGAGTCGCTGGAGAGCCGGCTGGCCAGGGAACTGCCCGACACCGCGGGGGCCGACGGCGACGGGGACGGCATGGGGGACCTGTCCGACGGCGACGGCGAGCCGTGGGACGGCGAGGTCGGCACGGTGCGCGCCGGACGGCTCACCCGGCAGCTGGACATCGACGAGCCGGACACCCTGGCGGCCGAGGACGTCGGCATCGACGGGGCCGGGGCCTCGGCCGAGGAAGCGGCCATGCACGTGGTGTCGGACGGTTAGGACCGCCCCGTACCGCCCCGCCCGTCCCCTTCCCTCCCGGCCCGGCCATGACCTCGGAAGTAATCGACGCCCCGCGCGCCTTCGGACATCGTGGTCCTCACCAGCACACGGAAGCCGGACCCGAGGCCGGACCGCGAGGAGAGGACACATCCGATGGCCGTGTACGAGGACGCCGTCCAGCGCTACTTCACCGCCTGGAACGCCACCACGCCCGAGGAACTGGAGAAGGCCGTCGCGGCCGCTTTCACCGAGGAGGCCACCTACACCGACCCGTTGGCCGACGTGCGCGGCCACGACGGGCTCGCGGCCGTCATCAGCGACGTCCACCAGCAGTTCCCCGGCTTCGAGTTCCGTCCGGCAGGCGCCCACGACGGGCACCACGACATCGTGCGCTTCGGCTGGGAGCTGGTCTCCACCGCCGACGGCTCGGCGCCCGTCGCCGGGTCGGACGTGATCGCTCTCGCCGACGACGGGCGCATCGCCTCGGTCAGCGGCTTCCTCGACCGCGTCCCCGGGGCCTGAGCACCGGGCGGGCCGCCTCGCCGCCCGGTCACCGCTTCGCCGCGGGCGGCCGGGCCTCCCGCGAGGACGACGCGCGGGCCTGGGCGGGGAGCGCGGCGAGGCCGGGGGCCTGCTCCAGCGGGCGGTCGGTGAAGAAGCGGGCCACGAGGTCCGCGACGTCGTCCGGCCGTTCCAGGACGACCCAGTGGTCGGAATCCCCGATCGTGACGAACCGGCTGCCCTCGATCGTGGCCGCGAAGGCGCGCTGCCGTTCGGGCGAGGTCACCGTGTCGTGCTCGCCGGCGAAGACGAGGGTCGGTACGCCCGTCAGCCCGCCGGAGAAGTCCGGCCGGTGCTCCAGCGCCCGGTGCAGGGACCGCGCGGCGTGCGGGGAATGGTTCAGGGCGTGCAGGAACGAGCGCCGCACATAGCGCCGCGCCAGTTCGCCCCGGTGGACCCGGCGCTCCGGGTCCTGGCACATCAGCACCCCGGCGGCCAGGGCGGCGAGCCCTTCCAGGTCACCGGTCCCCAGCCGGCCGACGGCGGCGCTCCACCGCTCGCGCTGGTCCTCGGTGATGTGGGACGGCACCCCGCCGAGGGCCAGCCGGGCGACTCGGCCGGGGTCGCGCCGGGCGCAGCCGAAGGCGATCGCCGTCCCGTAGGAGAACCCGAAGAGGTTGACCTTCGGCACGCCGAGGTCGTCGATGATCCCGGCGACGGCGGCGCACAGGACCTCGTTGCCGGTACCGGCCGGCATGGGGTCGGCGTCTCCCATGCCGGGCAGGTCGGCGGTGACGACGGAGGCGAACGGCCCCAGGTGGTCGTCCATCTGCGGCCAGCCGTGCATCCCCTGGAGCGCGCCGCCGAGCACGATGACCGGCTCGGTGCGCGGGGCGGCCTGGCGCAGGACCCGGTAGCCGTAGCGCAGTCCGTCCACCGCCAGGGTCCGGATGATCTCGTCGGCCATGATGGCTCCGTGTCTCTGGGGTTTCCGGTCAGGGCCTGGTGAGGACGAGTGCGGCGTTGTGTCCGCCGAAGCCGAGCGAGGTCTTGACGGCCGCGTCGAACGTTCCCCGCCGGGCCTCCTTGCTCACCACGTCGACGGGGATGTCGGGGTCGGGGGCGTCGAGGTTCACGGTGGGCGGGACGAGTTGGTGCTGGAGCGCCAGCACGGTCAGCGCGGTCTCGATGCCGCCGGCCGCCCCGAGCGTGTGCCCGGTCATCGCCTTCGTCGAGGTGACCAGGGGGTGTTCGCCGACGACCCGGCGCAGCATCGTGGCCTCGATGAGGTCGTTGGAGACGGTCGAGGTGCCATGGGCGTTGACGTGTCCGACGTCCCGGGGGTCGAGCCCGGCGTCCGCGAGCGCGGTGCGCAGCGCCCGTTCGATGCCCCGGCCCTCGGGGTCGGGGGCGACGGCGGAGTAGGCGTCGCAGGCGGCCCCGTAACCGGCGACGTGCGCGCGGACGGTGGCGCCGCGGGCCCGGGCGTGCTCCGGCCGCTCCATCACGAGGAGTCCGGCGCCCTCGCCGACGACGAAGCCGTCGCGGTGGGTGTCGAAGGGGCGGCAGGCGGCCCCGGGGTCGTCGCGCCGGGTGGAGACGGCCTTCAACTGGCAGGCGCTGGCGATCAGCAGCCGGGAGCAGACCGATTCGGCGCCGCCCGCGACGACGATGTCGCAGGCCCCGGTGCGGAGCATCTGGTGGGCGGTGCCGATGGCGACGGTGCCGGAGGAGCACGCGGTGGAGACGGCCTGGCTCGGGCCGAGGGCTCCCAGATCGGTGGCGACGCTGCTGGCCGCGCCGTTGACGACGGTGAGCGGGGCGAGTTTCGGGGAGACCCGGCGGGCGCCGCGTTCGGTGAGGATCGTGTGCTGTTCGTCGTAGAAGGGCAGTCCGCCGTGCGCGGAGCCGATGACGACGGCGACCCGTGCGCCGTCCCAGAGCAGGGGGTCGAGTCCGGCGTCGGCGACGGCCTCGCGGGCCGCGATGACGGCCAGTTGCGAGAAGCGGTCCATCAGCCGCGCGGTGGCCACTCCGAGCCGGGCCCGGGGGTCGAGGCCGGTGATGGTGTACAGGAAGTCGCAGGGCAGGCCGTGGAGTTCGGGCCGGCGCAGGACCGAGGGCGGGTCCGATGCCTCGGTGACGGCGCTCCAGGTGGCCCCGGCGCCGGTGCCCGCCGCGGTGACCAGGCCGATCCCGGTGACGGCGGCGGCGAACGGTTCGGGGCGGTACGGGCGGGCCGTCACGCGACGATCCTGTGGTGCACCGCGTCGACGAGCCGTTCGACGGTGTCCCGGGAGGTCAGGTGCACATCGTCCAGATCGACGCCCAGCCGGTCCTCGATGAGCAGCCGGAGCTCCTCCAACGCGAGGGAGTCGAGTTTGAGGTGACGCAGCGACACCTCGGGCCGGATGGCGAGGGGGTCGGTCCCGAAGTTCGCCACCAGCAAGTCGTTGATCTCTTCTGCCGTGCTCATGCGGCGCTCCTGCGCTCTCGTACGCGGTGACGCCCTGCCGCGTGAGGGGTGAGTGCCATCGAGGGACGCCGGCCGGTCCGGAGGAACCCTTTATACGCCTTGGCGAAGAAGAAACCGGTCCGCGTTCCCCCGTACGACGTTGGGGCGACCGGGTGTACGAATCCGACGGCCCGCACCGCCCGTCCGGCGTGTCGGCACCCGTACCGCCCGGGGCGCCGGCGCCGCGGACCGGGACGAAAGCCCCTCCCCTTCCGCCGCACTTCGCCCGTACACTCCGCGATCATGACGATCGATATGAATCGGGCCGACGGTCCCGCGCTCTTCGCCACGATGTCCACCATGCGCGCGATGCGCCGCCTGAAGCCGGAGCCGGTGCCGGACGAGACGCTGGAGCAGCTGATACAGGCGGCCGTCTGGGGTCCCAGCGGCGGCAACATGCAGTGCTACGAGTACGTGGTGGTGACCGACCGTGAGGTGATGGCCCGTCTCGCGCCGTTGTGGAAGCGGTGCGTGGGCGCCTATCTGGCGACGACCGGGAAGTACCCGCCGAAGGGCATGGACGAGGCGGCGTACGGCCGGATGGTCGCCGCGATCGAGTACCAGCGCGACCACTTCGCCGACACCCCGGCGCTGATCGTGCCGTGTTACCGCTTCCCGGAGCCCCGCCTGGACGAGGAGGGGCTGCTGGCCTCCGCGCGGGCGCTCGGCCCGGCCGCCACCGAGCGCATGGCGCACACCCGGACGCGTTTCCAGGCGCTCGCCGAGGGCTCCTGCGTCTACCCCGGCGTGCAGAACCTCCTGCTCGCCGCGCGGGGCCTGGGGCTCGCCGCGAACATCACCATCTGGCACCTGATGCTGGAACAGGAGTGGAAGGAGGCGCTCGGCATCCCCGAGGACATGCACACCTACGCCGCCGTCCC
This sequence comes from Streptomyces sp. NPDC002669, assembly GCF_042889165.1. Taxonomy (NCBI): domain Bacteria; kingdom Bacillati; phylum Actinomycetota; class Actinomycetes; order Kitasatosporales; family Streptomycetaceae; genus Streptomyces; species Streptomyces sp. NPDC002669. The sequence continues at coordinate 237,701 of NZ_JBIAQQ010000001.1, forward strand.
GGTCGGGTGGCCGCAGGGCAACTTCGGCCCGGTCCGGCGCCGTCCGGTGACGGAAGTCATCCACCGCGACCGCTGGTAGGACCGCTCCGCCCCGAAGCACTCCGGTCCGCTCCATTCCTGCCCGGCAACCGCCGCCCCGGTTGCCGGGCAGGTCATCGGGCATCCCTGAACACTGCTCAACTCCGTTGGAGTGAAAGGGAGTTCGACACACCGTCAGATGATTGTCATGCCCTTAACAGATGGATAGTCTGAGCGGGCTTCGCGGCCCCTCGGCCCACCCCACTCGGGCCCGGGGGCCATTCTTCTCCCCCCACCCACCGAGCAGGAGCAGGTATGCCCCGACGCCCCGCCGCCCTCACCACGGGCCGCGCATCCGTCCTCGCGGCCCTGACCGCCACCGTCCTGACCGTGACCGGCACCCCGGCCGTCGCCGCCCCGGGCGACGACCACCCGATGGACCGGGCGTTCGCGCGGGCCGCCGCGGAGTTCGACGTACCCCGTGATCTGCTCGCGGCCGTCGGCTACGGCGAGACCCGCCTCGACGGCCATTCGGGACGCCCCAGCCAGGCCAACGGCTACGGCGTGATGCACCTGGTGAGCAACCCCACCAACCGGTCGCTGGAGCGGGCCGCCGCCCTCACCGGCGAACCCCTCTCCGAGCTGCGCACCGACACCGGGGCCAACATCATGGGCGGCGCGGCGGTGCTGCGCGCCCACGCGGACAAGCTCGGCCTCGACGCCCGGGACCGCGACGACATCGACGCCTGGTACCCGGTCGTCGCCCGGTACAGCGGCTCGCAGGGGCCCCTGGCCGCCCTGTACGCCGACACCGTCTACACCTTCCTGGCCGACGGGCTCGACGCCGTCGTGCCCGGGGGCGAGCGGATCTCGGTGACGGGCCGTCCGGTCGCCCCGCAGAAGGGCTCGGTCTCCGCCGCCGACGTGAGCACCCGGAGCACCGACTACCCGTCGGCGCTGTGGGCCGCGGCCCACACGAACAACTACACCAAGGGGCGCACGGCGAAGATCGACAAGGTCATCGTCCACGTCACGCAGGGCTCGTACGCGGGCTCGATCAGCTGGTTCCAGAACCCGACGGCGGAGGTGAGCGCCCACTACGTGGTGCGGTCCTCCGACGGGCAGATCACCCAGACCGTGCGCGACAGCGACACCGCGTACCACGCCCGGAGCGCCAACGCCTCGTCGCTCGGCATCGAGCACGAGGGCTTCGTCGACGACCCGTCCTGGTTCACGGACACGATGTACCGCTCGTCGGCGGCCCTGACCAAGCACCTGTGCGACCGGTACGGCATCCCGAAGGACCGGGCGCACATCCTCGGGCACAAGGAAGTACCGGGCAACGACCACACCGACCCGGGCCCGTACTGGGACTGGAACCGCTACATGGAGCTGGTCGGCGGGGACAACGGCGGCGGCACCAGCGACGGGCTGAGCTTCACCTCGTACGCGACCCAGCAGAGCGGCTCGACGGGCGCCCAGGTCGAGGCCGTCCAGCGGCTGCTGAACGAGCAGGGGCAGAACGCGGGCGCGGTGGACGGCAGCTTCGGGCCGACCACCAAGAGCGCGGTGATCGCCTACCAGAAGGCGCGCGGCCTGGTGGCCGACGGCATCGTGGGGGCCAAGACCTGGACCGCGCTGCTGTCGGCGGGTTCGGCGACGTCCCTCCAGGAGGGCTCGTCGGGCGACGCGGTCAAGCGGCTCCAGCGTTCGCTGACCGCGGCGCTCGGCTCGACGGTCACCGTCGACGGCAGCTTCGGACCGGCGACGACGACCGCGGTGCGCAGCTACCAGACGGGCCGGGGCCTGGTGGCCGACGGACTCGTGGGGGCCAAGACCTGGGCGGCGCTGCAGGCCGGGCGCTGACGGACGGCCCCGGACATCCCCCGGGCGGGGCGGCGCGGCACGGGCCCGCGGCGCCCCGCCCGTCCCCGTTCGCCCGTCGGCCCGTCACTCGGACGGCGGGCCGGCGGGGCACCGCCCGCGAGGCGTCGGACGCACGCAATGTCCGGGCAACCTTCCGGAAACCCTTGACGTTTCTCCTGACTCGTTCTTAACCTCACTGCGTAGTTCGTACTTCTTGCAGTTCACGTGCTGCGGCGCTTTCCGCAGTGTTTTGACAGGCACAGACACAGACCACCTGTCGGTGGTTTCGTCGTGCCTGTTTTTTTGCGCTCCCCGTGCCACCGATGGGTCTTCCCCGAAGGCGGATTCATGGCACAACGTCCGAGCGTCAAGGGCGTCGGCGACGTCGTTGCGCTCATCGATGGGCTGGGCAAGATCACCGGCCGGGCGCAGGTCATCTGGTTCCTCGTGTTCGGCGGGCTGTTCCTCGACGCCTACTCGAACGCCGCGCTGAGCGCCGGTCTGGGGCCGATGACGACCCAGATGGAGCTGACCAGCACCCAGGTGTCGATCCTCACGGCCACCGCTCCGGCCCTGGCGATCATCTTCAACCCGGTGGGCGGCTGGCTCGCCACCCGGATCGGCCGCGTCCCCCCGCTGCTCATCGCCAAGGTGTTCGCCATCGCGGGGGCCCTGCTGGCCGCCTTCGCCGGTGACTTCACCGTCGTCTGGTTCGGCCGGGTCCTGGTGGGTGTCGCGTACGGCATCGACTTCGCCGTCGCCATGGCACTGCTCGCCGAGTACACCCCCGCGAAGCTGGGCGGCCGGCTGAACCTGTGGCAGGCCGTCTGGTACGTCGCCACCACCAGCAACCTCGCGCTCGCCCTGGTCTTCTTCAACCTGGACGTCGGCGCGGACATCTGGCGCTGGTCGGTCGGCTCGGCCGCGGTCGTCGCCGGGGTCCTGCTGGTGGGCCAGTGGCTGATGCTCAAGGAGAGCCCCACCTGGCTGGCGAGCAAGGGCCGGCTGGACGAGGCCGTCGCCAACCTGGACCGGATCTACGGCATCGAGGCCGTCGCCGGCCGGCCGGACGAGGTCACCCGGGCCGCGACCGAGGCGCCCGCCATCGGCTTCCGCCAGGCCGGGCTGCTCTTCAAGGGCGACTACCTGCCCCGGACGGTCCTCTCCTCGGTCATCTCGCTCGGCCAGTCGATGCAGTACTTCGCGGTCGGCTGGTACCTCCCGCTGATCAGCCTGACGATCTTCGGCGAGAGCTTCGAGAAGGCCACGATCGGCTCGATGGTCTTCAACGCCTTCGGCATCGCGGGCGGCCTGCTCTCCGCGTACTTCGGCCGCCGGCTCGGGCTGCGGCTCAGCTCCGCCGCCGGGTTCGCCGGGGTCTTCGTGGCGCTGCTCGCGATGGGGCTGACCTTCGAGAAGGTGCCCACGGCCGTGGCGTTCCTGCTGCCGGTGCTGTTCATCCTCTGCCACTCCTCGGGCCCCGGCGCCAACGGCAAGTCCATCGCCGCGCTCTCGTACAGCAGTGACGTCCGCGCGCTCGGCACCGGCGTCACCGGGATGGTCGGCAGTTTCGGCAGCGTCGTCGGGCTGTACGTCTTCCCGCAGATCAAGGACTCCCTCGGGCTGGCCGACACCTTCCTGGTGCTCTCCGTCGTGCCGCTGCTCGGTCTGATCACCTGCCTGGCGATCAAGTGGGACCCCACGAAGGCCGCCTCCCCCGACGAGGTCGCCGCCCGGGCCGGTGCGGCGGAATCCGCGGCGCCCGCCACCGCGCGCTGACCGGCCGCCGGACCCGTCGCACCCCACGATGGTCCCCTCCCCTCCGTATCCCTCCGCACGGCTCGCTCGCGATGCCCGCAACGAAAGGGCTGCCATGACGCAGACGTTCCCCGCCGCCCCACGGCGCGGTGTGCTGTCCATCGACGAGGGCACCACGGGCACCAGGGCCGGAGTCGTCCTCGACTCCGGGGCCGCCCACGAGGTGTTCTACCGGTCGATCAAGGTCGGTCACCCGGACGACCTCTCCGTCGAGCAGGACCCGATGGAGATCTGGACCGCCACCGTCGAGGTGGCGCGCCGGGCCGTCGGCCGGGCCCGTGCGGAGGGCATCGGGATCACCTCGGTGGCCCTCTCCACCCAGCGGGCCACCGCGATGCTGTGGGACCGGGTCACCGGCCGGCCGCTGCTGCCCGCGGTGGTGTGGCAGGACCGGCGCCACGCGGCCGAGCTGACCGCGTACGAGACCGAGTGGGACGCCGCCCTGCTGGCCCGCCAGGGCCGGCCGGTCGGCGCCCGTTCCCCCTTCCTCTGGGCCGCCCGGCAGATCGCCGCGCACCCGGAGACGGCCGCCGCGCACCGTGAGGGCCGACTGCTCTTCGGCACCGTCGACACCTGGCTGATCTGGCGCCTCACCGGCGGCGCCGTGCACGCCACCACGCCGACGAACGCCGCCTCCACCGGTGGTTACCTGCTGGAGCGGCACGCCTGGGACGAGGAGTGGATCGGCCACCTCGGCTTCCCCCTCGACCTGCTGCCGGAGCTCCGCTCCGACGACGCCGGATTCGGCACCACCGACCCGGCCGCCCTCGGCATCGCCGTCCCGCTGGCCGCCTCCATGGGCGACCAGCACGCCGCACTCGTCGCGCTCGGCGGTCTCGCCGCGGGGCAGGGCATGTGCGTGTACGGGACCGGCGCCTTCGTCGACGCGGCGACCGGCACCACGCCCGCCCTGCCCCGGCCGGACATCTCCGGGGTGCTCGCCCAGCCCGGCCGGCGGCAGGGCGACACCAGCCACTACAGCCTGGAGGCGTACACCTCCACGGCGGGTTCGGCGCTGCGCTGGCTCTGCGACGACCTGGGGCTGTTCGCCTCGCCGAAGGAGCTCGGTGAGGAGGCGGGCCGGGTCCCCACCCGGCCGGGCCGCACCCCGCGTTTCGTCCCGGCGCTCGCCGGGGTCCGTACGCCGGTCTGGCACCCGGAGGCCACCGCCTCCCTCACCGGGCTCACCCTCGCCACCACCCGCGCCGACCTCGCGCGCGCCGTCCTCGACGGGATCGCGCACTCGGTGTGCGACCTGATCGACGGCGTCGCCGACACCATGGGCACCCCGTTCACCCGGCTCCGGGTCGGCGGCGGCGTCTCCGGCAGCGACCCGCTGATGCGCATCCAGGCCGACCTGACCGGCCTGCCGCTGGAGCGGGTCGCCGACTCCGCGACCGCGAGCCTGCGCGGCACCGCCTATCTGGCCGGGGTCGCCCAGGGCCTGTGGTCCTCGCTGGAGGAGGTCGTCGAGGCGCAGCCCCGGGGCCGGATCTTCGAACCCTCGATCACCGCGGCCGAACGCGCCGCCCAGCGCCGCGCCTGGCGCGACGTGCTGATCGCCCACCTGGACGATCCCGCGCTGCTCCCGCTGAAGGCCCCCGAACCCCACGCCCCTCGCTGACGGCCCCGGCCGTCGCCCCGGCGGCCGCACCCGACCACGCGGCCACCGCACCGAAACACCAGGAGTTGATGTTGTGATCACCATGCCCGCCAGGAAACCGCGGCGCTCCGCCGCGGCGACCCGCCGTACGCCCCTGCTGCTCGACCGGGCGGCCCTCAAGCGCCGGCTGGCCGACGACACGTACGACGTGCTCGTCATCGGCGGCGGCATCACCGGGGCGTACGCCGTGCTGGACGCGGTCTCGCGAGGTCTGCGCGCGGCCCTGGTCGAGAAGGACGACTTCGCGTCCGGCACCTCGTCGAAGTCCTCGAAGATGGTGCACGGCGGTCTGCGCTACATCGAGCAGGGCAACGTCAACCTGGTCCGCCACTCGCTCCTGGAGCGGCACCGCTTCCGGAAGAACGCCCCGCACCTGGTGCACCGGCTGCCGTTCCTCTTCCCGATCCTGGAGAAGGAGGGGGTGTTCGACGCCCGGCTGGCCAAGGGCTTCGAGGGCCTGCTGTGGACGTACGACCTGGTCGGCGGGTGGCGGATCGGCAAGCTCCACCAGCGGCTCACCGTGCCCGAGGTCCTCGCGCAGGCGCCGACGCTGCGCTCGGAGAACCTCAAGGGCGGGCTGATGTACTTCGATGCCCGCACCGACGACGCCCGGCTCGTCCTCACCATCGTCCGCACCGCCGCCGCGCTCGGCGCGACGGTCCTCAACGGGGCGAGGGCCGAGGGGCTGCTGACGCAGATGGGCAAGGTGTCCGGGGCCCGCGTCTCGGCGGACGGCGACAGCATCGACATCCGCGCCCGCGCCGTCGTCAACGCCACCGGGGTGTGGACCGACGAGCTGGACGCGAAGGCCGACGGCGGGCACGAGCCGCAGGTGCGACCCGCCAAGGGCGTCCACATCGTGGTGCCGTGGGACAAGGTGCGGATCAACTGCACGGTCACCGTGCCGATCCCCGGCCGGGCCCGCCGCGCGACCTGCACCCGCTGGGGCAACAGCGTCGTGCTGGGCACCACCGACGAGGACTACCAGGGGTCCCTCGACGACGTGCACTGCACCCGCGAGGAGATGGGCTTCCTGCTGGAGGGCGCCAACACCGCCTTCGAGGGGAAGCTCACCCCGGACGACGTGGTCGGCTCGATCGGCGGTCTGCGCCCGCTGGTCGGCGGCAAGGAGGGCGCGACGCTCGACATGCGCCGCGACCACCACATCACCATCGGCCGCACCGGCATGGTGACGGTGACCGGCGGCAAGCTCACCACCAGCCGGCACATGGGCGAACTCGTCATCGACAAGGTGATGACGGTCCTCGGCCGCAAGGGCCGCAGCCGCACCACCGACCTCCCGCTGCTCGGCGGCGCCGGTTACGACTCCGAGGCCGTCGCCGCGTCCGGCGGCATCGCCGCGCACCTGGGCGAGCGCTTCGGCACCGAGGCCCGGTTCGTCGGCGACCTGATCCAGGAGGACCCGGCGCTGGCCGAGCCGATCGTCGCGGGACTCCCGTACACGAAGGCGGAGGTCGTGTACGCGGCCCGCGCCGAACTGGCCCGCTCGGTCGACGACGTGCTCTCGCGCCGGCTGCGCGCCCGGCTGTTCGCCCGGGACGCGTCCGTGGACGCCGCCGGGGCCGTCGGCGCGATCCTCGGCCGGGAACTGAACCTCACGGAGGCGGAGGTCGAGCGCTCGGTCGCCGAGTACCTCGCAGCCGTCCGTCACGAAAAGTCCGTACTCCTCGAAGGGGCAGCAGCATGATCAGCCGTCAGACCATCACCCACCCGTTCAACCGGGGCGACTACACCGTCGGCGCCCCCAGCTTCGCGAAGTGGGCGCGCAACACCCCGGTCGGGGACGGCGGGGCCGCCCTCCAGGTGGACCCGGTCGAGGTTCCCGAGGCCGTGGTCGAGGCGCTGCGCGGGGCCGCGCACGCCGTGCACACCGCGCGCGAGGAGGTCGTCACCCGGACCCGTGACTGGTGGGCCGGGTCGATGATCGGCGAGACCGAGGGCCGGCCCGCGACGCCGAATGCCGTGGTCGTCGAGGCGGCCGACGCCGACCAGGTCGCGGCCGTGCTGCGGATCTGCCACGAGGCGGGCGTCCCGGTCACCCCGTCCGCGGGCCGCTCCAACGTCACGGGCGCGGCGCTGCCGGTGTTCGGCGGGGTCGTCCTGGACGTCTGCGGGCTGAACGCGATCACCGGCTTCGACGCCGAGTCGAACATCGTGGACGTCCAGGCCGGCATGTTCGGCGACCTCTTCGAGAAGCAGCTCCAGGAGGAGTACGGCGTCACCACCGGCCACTGGCCGTCCGCCTTCGCCGTCTCCACGGTCGGCGGCTGGATCGCCTGCCGCGGCGCCGGTCAGCTCTCCACCCGGTACGGCAAGATCGAGGACATGGTCGTCGGCGTGGACGTGGTGCACGCCGACGGCACCCGGGCCACGTACGGCGACTACGCCCGCGCCGCGGTCGGCCCGGACCTGCGCCAGCTGTTCGTCGGCTCCGAGGGCACCCTGGGCGTGATCGTGTCGGCCCGGCTGCGGGTCCACCCGCTGCCCGAGTACGCGAACGCCGTCGCGTACGGCTTCGAGACCTTCGCCCAGGGCCTGGACGCCTGCCGCCGGATCATGCAGCGCGGCGCCACCCCGGCCGTCCTGCGGCTGTACGACGCCCTGGAGTCGGGCACCCACTTCGGCCACCCGGAGACCAATCTCCTGCTCGTCGCGGACGAGGGCGACCCGGCGATCGTGGACGCCTCGATCCAGGTCGCGAAGGAGGTCTGCGCGGAGTACGGCCCCGAGCTGGACAGCAAGGCGGTCTTCGAGCGCTGGCTGGACGAGCGGATGCTGGTCGGCAAGTCCGCCGACGGCTTCAGGCCGGGCCCCGGCTTCGTCGCCGACACCCTGGAGATGGCCGCGTCCTGGACCGACCTCCCGGTGATCTACGACGAGGTGGTCGCCGCGATCCAGTCGGTGGACGGCACCCTGGCCGCCTCGGCCCACCAGTCCCACGCGTACACCGACGGCGCCTGCGTCTACTTCTCGCTGCGCGGCGACGTGGCTCCCGAGTCGCGCCGCGACTGGTACCGCTCGGTGTGGGACGCCGCCAACGCCGTACTGATCAAGCACGCGGCGGCGCTCAGCCACCACCACGGCTGCGGTCTGCTGCGCGGCCCCTACCTGGAGGAATCCCTCGGGGCGGGCTTCGCGACCTTCGTCGCGGTGAAGAAGGCCCTGGACCCGGCCGGCATCCTCAACCCTGGCAAACTGGGCCTTCCCAGCCGATTCGGTACGTCCCCGCTGCACTGATCCCGACGGCCACCAACCCTCCTCCAGGCAGGCCCCCGCCATGACCCCTTCCCCCTCCCGGTCCGGTTCCGCGCTCGACCCCCGGCTCGTCTCGGCGTTCGCCGAGGTGCCGGTCGTCGCGTCGGTCGTCGGCACCCAGCCGTTGCGGCAGTTCCTGACCGCACCGGCCAAGGTGTGCATCGTCGCCTCGCTCGCGGTGGGGCAGCTGCCCCAGGTCGTGCCGGCGCTGGGCCGGGCGGGGAAGACCGTGTTCGTGAACGTGGACAGCAGCCCCGGTCTGGCACAGGACCGGGGCGCGCTGGAGTTCATCAAGAACATGGGCGCGCACGGCGTGGTCAGCACCCGGCTGTCCCTCATAGAGAAGGGCCGCCCGCTCGGCCTGCTGACGATGATGAAGGTGTTCGTCACCGACCGGTCCAACCTGCGCCGCTCCACGGACGCGATCTCGCGCGGGGCGCCGGACCTGGTCGAGATCATGCCCGCCCCGATCATCGCCCGGATGAGCGCGCAGGCACAGCGCGCGATGTCCCCCTCGATCGCCGCGGGCTTCGTGGAGTCCCCCGCGGACGTCGCGCTGGCGCTGGCCCTCGGTTCGGCCGCCGCCGCCACGTCCGATCCCCGCCTCTGGCACCTGCGCCGGGACCAGCTGCCGCCGGTCCCGCCCGCCGCCCTGAAGAGGTCCGCCGCACCACCCCAGGAGTAAGTCCCCATGTCCTACGTCGTCGTCGCCCGCTACCGCACCAAGGAGGGCGAGGAGAACACCGTCCTGCCCCTGCTCGACGCGATGGCCGCCGCCTCCCGGCAGGAGCCGGGCAACCTCGCCTACCGGGTCCACCAGGGCACCGAGGACCCGCGGGCGATCGTGCTGTACGAGGAGTACGCCTCCGAGGCCGACTTCACCGCGCACTGCGCCACCGAGCACTTCCGGGAGATCGTGCTCGGCCGGGTGGTCCCGCTGCTGGAGAGCCGTGACGTGCTGCGCTGCGCCCCGCGTGCGGAGGTGACGGCGTGAGGACCCGTGCGGCGGTGCTGCGCGGCGTGTCGACCGCCCGCCCCTACTCCGGAACCCGCCCGGTCGAGGTGGAGGAGCTGGAGCTGGGCGCCCCGCGCGAGGGCGAGGTGCTGGTCCGCGTCGCGGCCGCCTCGCTCTGCCACTCCGACCTCTCGGTGGTCAACGGCGACCGGGTCCGTCCGCTGCCGATGGCCCTGGGCCACGAGGCGGTGGGGGTCGTCGAGGACACCGGGCCGGGCGTCGGCCGGGTCTCCCCCGGTGACCACGTGGCCCTGGTCTTCGTGCCGAGCTGCGGTTCCTGCGCCGACTGCGCGGCGGGCCGGCCGGCGCTGTGCGCGCGGGCCGCCGCGGCGAACGGTTCGGGCGCGCTGCTGCACGGCCCCTCGCTGCTGACCGACGCGTCCGGCGAAACGGTCCACCACCAGCTGGGCGTCTCCGCGTTCTCCGAACACGCGGTGCTGGCCCAGGAGTCGGTGGTGCCGATCCCGAAGGACGTCCCGTTCGCCGTGGCGTCGCTGTTCGGCTGCGCGGTGCTGACCGGTGCCGGGGCCGTGATCAACACGGCGGCGCTGCGGCCCGGGCAGTCGGCGGTGGTCTACGGCCTGGGCGGGGTGGGCCTGTCCGCGGTGCTGGGCGCCCGCGCGGCCGGCGCGTACCCGATCGTCGCGGTCGACCCGGTCCCGGAGAAGCGCGAACTGGCCCTCCGTCTGGGCGCGACCCACGCGTTCGCCCCCGACGACGCCGTGCGGCGGATCCGCGAACTCACCTCCGGCGGCGCCGAGGTGGCGGTCGAGGCGGTGGGCAGCCCGAAGGTGATGGCCGAGTGCCTGACGGCCGTGGCCCGGGGCGGCAAGGTCGTCTCGGTGGGCCTGCCCGCCCCCGACCGGGTGCTGGAGGTCCCGGCGCTGGCGTTCGCGGGCGAGGGCAAGTCCCTGCTGGGTTCGTACATGGGCGACGCGGTGCCGCGCCGTGACATACCGAGGTTCCTGGACCTGTGGCGGGCGGGCCTGATGCCGGTGGAGCTGATGCACACCGGCACGCTGCCGCTGGCCGACATCAACACGGCACTGGAGGAGCTGGCCTCGGGCCGGGCGATCCGTCAGGTCATCGACACCTCGGGCACGCCGGCCGGCTGACGGTCCGGCCCGTCGCGGCCACCGGCGCTCCCCTTCCGCCGGGGAGTCCCAGGTGGCCGCGACGGGCCACGGGTCACGCGCGCTGCCGCGCCGCGTCCGGCGTCCGCCCGTCCGGAGCGCCGGAGGGCACACCGTGCGGGACGATCCTGCGCCGGCTGACCCGCCAGCCCCGGTCCCCGCGCACGATCTCGTCCTCGAAGGTCACGGTGCCGCACCCGCCGTCCGCACCGATGCCGATGCCCTTGGACCGCGCGTGCACCCGGCCGTCCCCGGCCTCGGTGAGGACGATGTTGGTGACGTGGTGGCCGACGGGCCCGTTCTTCGCCGCGGCCCGTGCCCGTGCCATGTCCCGGAAGGCGGCCAGCCCGCGCAGTTGGCCGTGCCCGAGCGCCGAGGCGTCGTAGACGACGTCCTCGGTGACCAGCTCGTCCAGCCGGTCCAGTTCGGCGTTGTCGACCAAGTGCCCGTGCAGGGCGAGCAGTTCGGAGATGGCCAGGCGTTCCTCGGTACCGAGTGTCATCGCCGGTCCTTTCGTGAGATCTCGCGACGGTGCGGCCGTTATACGGGGAGTACTGCCCGTGCGGCCCGGCAACGCAGCCGTCGCGCGGCCGGCGCCCGAGGAGTTCATCCCGCTGGAGCAGCCCCGGCGCGCTCGTAGCGCAGGAGCACGACCCCGTTGCCGAACTCCCTGGTCCCGGCCGGGCGGAGCGCGGTGCGGGTCTCCGAGTCGGGGAACAGCCGTCTGCCCCGGCCGAGGATCACCGGGTGGACGTAGATGCGGTACTCGTCGACCAGGTCCAGCCGCATGAAGGTCGCGGCGAGGTCGGCGCCGCCGAGGCACAGGTCCCCGCCGGGCAGTGCCTTCAGGGCCGCGATGGCTCCGGGCTCGACCTCCCGCATGATCGTGGTGTTCCAGTCGGCCCGCTCCAGGGTCCGGGAGAACACGATCTTGGGCATGTCGCGCCAGATCCCGGCGAATTCCGCCTCCGGTCCGGAACTGGCGGGGTCGGCGTCGGCGGTCGGCCAGTAGTCCTCCATCAGCTGATGGGTCACCCGGCCGTCCAGGAAGCCGCCCATCGCGGCGAGCACCTCGTTGAAGTGGCTGTGCAGTTCGTCGTCGACCACGTGCCAGCCGATGTCGCGGTCCGGCCCCTCCATGAAGCCGTCGAGGGACACCGACATCATCAGGACGATCTTTCTCATCACGGTCCTCTCCCCACCGGGGTGCGCCGCACGGGTGCCCGGCACCACAACAGTTGACGCCCCGGCGGCCCGCCCCGGCAACGAATGACACGCCTCCCGGGTCCGGAACGGCCCGGTTTCGCCCGCCGCGCACGACTGCCCGGAGCCCCTCCCGGCGCGCCGTCCGCCCTGGTACCTTGACCGGCGTGTTCCTCCTTCGTGCGTAGGACCCCGTGACCGCCCGCACCCCGTCGTCGCACCGGGTGCGGCCCCTCGGTGTCCCCGCATGCCCGCAGCGCCGTGCGTCGCGCTGCCCTTCACGAGGAACGTCCTCATGTCTCCGTCTTCCCCCGCGCCCTCGCGCGCGCCCTCGTACGCCGCCGTCCTGCGTACCCCGTACGCCGCCCGCGCCTTCGGTTCCGCCCTGCTGGGGCGGCTCTCGTACGGGGTGGCCCCGCTCTCCCTGATGCTGGCGGTGAACGACGCCACCGGCTCGTACTCCGTCGCCGGCAGCGTCATGGCCCTGTTCGGGGCCACCAGTGTCTTCCTCTCCCCCGCCCGTGCCGCGCTGATCGACCGGTACGGGCCGCGCCGGGCCCTGCCGCCGATGGCCGGGAGCTACGCGGTGCTGCTCGCCGTCCTGGCGTACGCCACCTGGCGGCCGGGCGCCCCGCCGGTCCTGCTGGGGGCGCTCGCCGTGACGGCGGGTGCCTGCACGCCGCCGCTGGGGCCGGTGATGCGGACCCTGTGGAGCCGCCTCGTCCCGGAACGGGAGCTGCTGCGGCGGGCGTACAGCCTGGACGGTGTCGCCGAGGAACTGCTGTTCGTCACCGGGCCGTTGCTGGTGGGCGTGGTCATCGGTCTCACCGTTCCCGCGGCGGGCGTCGCGATCGGCTCGGTGCTCGTGCTGGTGGGCACCCTGGCCCTGGTGTCCTCGCCCGCGCTGCGCGGCGGGGGCGCGGCCCCGGCGGCGAAGGAGGCCGGGCCGGACGCTCCCCGCCGACGGCGGCTGCTCGGTGTCGACGGGGTGCGGCACGCCGCGCTCGTGGCGGCGGCTGTGGGGCTGTGCCTGGGCGGTCTGGATCTGCTGGTGGTGGCCTTCGCCGAGCAGCACGGCCGGGGCCCGGCCGCGGCGTGGGTGCTGGCCGCGCTCTCGGCGGGCAGCGCGGTCGGCGGGCTGGCCCACGGCGCCGTCCCCTGGCGTGCGTCGAACCGGGCGCGGCTGCCGTGGCCGGCCGTCGGCCTGGGGGCGGCGCTGGCCGTGGCCGGGCTGTCGCCCGACGTGTACGTGCTGGCCATGGTGGTCGCGGCCGCCGGGTTGTTCGTCGCCCCGGCGCTGACGACCGCCTATCTCGTCGCGGACGAGTCCGTGACGGAGGAGGTCCGCACCCGGGCGGGCGCGTGGGTCAACACGGCGGTCAACGCCGGGTCGTCGGTGGGCACCGCCGCCGTGGGACTGCTGGTGGACCGGTGGTCGCCGGTCGTCTGCTTCGCGGTCGCGGCGGTGCCCGCGCTGCTGTGCGCGGCGGTGGTGTTCCGCTCCCCGGTGGCGCGGGGTGCGGTGGACCGTGACGGGGCGGCCGGGGGCGCGGTCAGCCGTCCGTGACCGGGAGGTCCGGCGCGCACCAGTCCTCCCAGACCGCGGCGAGTTCCGCCTCGACGTCCGGGGCCACCGTGTCCAGCAGCCGCACCTGTGCTCCCGGCCCCGCCAGTACCGTGCGGTACGGGTGGGGCCGGGAGCCCGGCACCGTGCCGAGGGCGGTGACCGAGCCGATGATCCGGTGGGGGCCCAGGATTCCGGGGAGTTCGCGCAGTTCCGGGTCGGTGAGGTCCAGGTCCTCGACCAGCAGTTCGTGGCCGTCGTACGTGGCCCGGGTGGTCGCCCGCACGGCGCCGCCGCGTTCGCCGGAGCGGCCCAGGACCAGGGTCTCGCGCCACAGCATCCGGGCCCCGGCGGCCAGCGCGACCTCCATCGAGCGCTCGACCGCGGCTCCGGCCGAGATCACGAACGGCCGGGCGTCCCAGTACAGTTCGCCGCCCTCCGCGACGTCGACGACGGCCCGCCACCCGGACGTGCCGCCGCGGTGGTCGTAGGCGACCAGGCCGGACGGTTCGACCAGTTCGAGCCGGGCGCCGGGGCCGACCGAGACGTGCAGCAGCAGGTCGTCACCGGCGAGCAGGCCCGCCCGGGTCCCGACCAGGGCGATCCGCAGCCGGTCGGGGGACGGCAGCAGGGGGCGGGGCGCGAGGAACGCCCCGGGGCGCAGCTCGCGGGCGAGGTGGCGGCCCGTGCCGTCGCGTTCGACGTGGACGACGGTGGGGTCGGCCGGCTCCGCGGTCATGAGTGGCCGTGGCCGCGGGTGTCCCCGTCGCCGTGGCTGTGCGGTGCCATCGGGCCCGGGTCGGTGGGGACCAGGGTGCCGTCGCGGTGGTGTGCGAGCACCGACCGCACCCAGGCGGCGAGTTCGGCGACCGAGGCCGGGTCGTGCTTGGAGAGCGCGAGGACGGGCAGGCCGTCGCGCGCGGCCGACGCGTCGGCGACCATCGCGTCCACGTCGACCTCCACATGGGGTGCGAGGTCGGTCTTGTTGATGATCAGGAGGTCGGCCCCGGTGATGCCGGGGCCGCCCTTGCGGGCGACGTCGCCGCCGCCCGCGACGTCGATGCAGAAGAGCTGGGCGTCGGCGAGGGCCGGGCTGAAGGTGGCGGTGAGGTTGTCGCCGCCGCTCTCGACGAGCACCAGGTCGAGCGGCCCGTACGCCTCCTCCAGGTCCTCGACGGCGTCGAGGTTGGCGGTGATGTCGTCGCGGATCGCGGTGTGCGGGCAGGCGCCGGTCTCGACGGCGCGGATGCGTTCGGTGGGCAGGACTCCCGCCGAGCGGAGGAAGCGGGCGTCCTCGTCGGTGTAGATGTCGTTGGTGACGACGGCCATGGCGAGTTCCCCGGCCAGTTCGCGGCACAGGGTGGCGAGGATCGAGCTCTTGCCGGTGCCGACCGGGCCCGCGACGCCGAGGCGCAGGGCGCGCGGCCGGTGCCCGTGCGGGTGGTCCGGGGTGTGGGGGTGGGTGTGCCGGTCGTGGTGCTGGTCAGGCAAGGAAGAGTCTCCGTTCTCGTCGTGCGTGTTCGAGTGCCCACTGTTCGGTGAGCGGGGGCGTACGGGCCGGCAGTCCGGCCGGGGCCCGTACCGCGAGTGCCTCGGCGACCGCGGCGTCGGTGTGCGGTTCGGCGTCGAGGATCCAGGCGACCGTGTCGAGCGGGTCGCCGGGCAGGAGCTTGAGCGCCGCGGAGGCGATGGTCTGGAGTTCGTCGTGGACGACGGCGTGCGCCAGTTCCTCCGGGGTCACCTTCATGACCGCCCCGAGGGCACCGAGCGCGACCGGCCGCAGCGGGCGGGGCCGGAGCGCGGCCAGGGCGGTGACCGCGGGGTGGTCCGGGGCCAGCCGCCGGGCCAGC
Organism: Streptomyces sp. NPDC002669; assembly: GCF_042889165.1. Taxonomy (NCBI): domain Bacteria; kingdom Bacillati; phylum Actinomycetota; class Actinomycetes; order Kitasatosporales; family Streptomycetaceae; genus Streptomyces; species Streptomyces sp. NPDC002669. The sequence goes on from NZ_JBIAQQ010000001.1 coordinate 253,107, forward strand.
CGGTGCACCCCGCGGCCGAGCGTCGCCGACGCCTCGCGCAGGGGCGCGGCGGGGGTCCGGGCCGCGAGGGCGTGCTGGACGGGGCCGTAGTCCACCGGGTCCCGCCCCGCGGCCCGCAGGGCGAGCACGGCGGCGGCGGCCTCGGTGACGGCCGCGGTGTGCAGCCGGGCCCGCAGCAGGGCGGGGATGTCGTCGCGGGTGAGTCCGGCCGCGACGGCCGGTTCGAGTCCCGCGCTGTAGGTGTACGCGCCGACCGGGAGCCGTCCGTCGCCGAGCAGGAGGAGTGCCGGGTTCGCCATCAGAACATGGAGTACCGCTGGGCCAGCGGCAGTTCGGTGGCGGGTGCGGGCTCGACGAGCTCTCCGTCGATCCGGATGGCGAAGGTCTCCGGGTCGACGTCGATGTCCGGGAGCGCCGTGTTGTTCGGCAGGTCCGCCTTGGTGAGGTGGCGGGTGGGTTTCACGGCCACCAGCTCCCGTACGATCCCGAGGCGTTCGGCCAGTCCGTCGGCCAGGGCGGCCGGGGCGACGAAACCGACCGAGAGGTGCGGGGCGGCGCCGGCGGCCGCGGTGGGGCGCAGCAGGACGGGCTGGGTGGTGGGGATCGCGGCGTTGGCGTCGCCGAGCGGGGCGTACACCACCATGCCGCCCTTGACGACGGCGGCGGGGCGGATGCCGAAGAAGGCGGGGTCCCACAGCACCAGGTCGGCCAGTTTGCCCGGTTCGACGGAGCCGACGACGTGGTCGATGCCATGGGCGACGGCAGGGCAGATCGTGTACTTGGCGACGTAGCGGCGGGCGCGTTCGTTGTCGGCGGGCAGTTGGCTGCCGCGGTCGCCGAAGCGCCGCTTCATGGTGTGGGCGACCTGCCAGGTGCGGCAGACGACCTCGCCGATGCGGCCCATGGCCTGGGCGTCGGAGGAGGTGATGGAGAGTGCGCCGATGTCGTGCAGGACGTCCTCGGCGGCGATGGTGGTGGCGCGGATGCGGGACTCGGCGAAGGCGAGGTCCTCGGGGACGCGCGGGTTGAGGTGGTGGCAGACCATCAGCATGTCGAGGTGTTCGGCGACGGTGTTGACGGTGTGCGGGAGCGTCGGGTTGGTGGAGGCGGGGAGGATGTGGGGGTGGGAGGCGACGGTGATGATGTCGGGCGCGTGGCCGCCGCCCGCGCCCTCGGCGTGGAAGACGTGGATGGAGCGTCCGGCGATGGCGTCGAGGGTGCCTTCGACGTAGCCGACCTCGTTGAGGCTGTCGGCGTGCAGGGCGACCTGGAGGCCGTGGGTGTCGGCCGCCTTCAGCGCGGCGTCGATGGCGGCGGGGGTGGCGCCCCAGTCCTCGTGGACCTTGTAGCCGCCGGCCCCGGCGAGCGCCGCCTCGCGCAGGGCCTCCTCGCCGACGGTGGAGCCCTTAGCGAAGAGCATGACGTTGAGCGGGACGCCGTCCAGCGACCGGTACATCATCGCCAGGTGCCGGGCGCCGGGGGTGACGGTGGTGGCCTTGGAGCCCTCGGTGGCGCCGGTGCCGCCGCCGATGACGGTGGTGGTGCCGGTGGCGAGGGCCTCGTGCAGGGTCTCCGGCATGAGGAAGTGGACGTGGGTGTCCACGGCCCCGGCGGTGAGGATGCGGCCCTCGCCGGAGATCACGTCGGTGCCGGGGCCGATCACCAGGCCGGGGTGGACGCCGTCGCCGATGTCGGGGTTGCCGGAGCGGCCGAGGGCGACGATCCGCCCGTCCCGTACGCCGACGTCGGTCTTGACGATGCCCCAGTGGTCGAGGACGACGACGTTGGTGATGACGAGGTCGAGGGCGCCGTCGGCGCGCGAGGCGGTGGACTGGGCCATGGATTCGCGGATGGACTTGCCGCCGCCGAACACCGCCTCGTCGCCGCCGAAGCAGCGGTCCTCCTCGACCTCGATCCAGAGGTCGGTGTCGGCGAGGCGGATGCGGTCGCCGGTGGTGGGGCCGTACAGCGCCGCGTAGGCGGCGCGGGTCATGCGTGCCATGTCACCGCTCCTCCGTCCGTGCGGCCCGGTCGCCGGGCACGAGGATGCCGGGCACCTTCCGTAGTCCGCCCAGCTCGACGAGGGCCACTTCGGCACCGACCCCGGGCTCGAAACGCAGCGAAGTGCCGGAGGGAATGTCGAGCCGGAATCCCTGGGCCAGGGAACGGTCGAAGGAAAGCGCGGGATTTGCGTCGGGGAAATGCAGATGCGAGCCGATCTGAATGGGCCGGTCGCCGTCGTTCACCACGGTCAGGGAAATCTGGGTTCGCGTGTCATTTATTTTCAGTTCACCGGGACCGGTCCGGATCTCGCCGGGGATCACGGGATCGGCGAGGTGATCGTGACGAGCTTGCGCCCGTCCGGGAAGGTCGCTTCGACCTGAACGTCATGCAGCATCTCGGGAACACCTTCGAGCACGTCAGCGCGGGTGAGAACGTTTCTTCCCGCGGTCATCAGATCGCTGACGCGGGCTCCCTCGCGGGCGCGTTCCATCGCCCAGCAGGAGAGCAGGGCGACCGCCTCGGGGTAATTGAGCCGTACACCCCGCTCCCGTCGGTCACGGGCGACCATTCCGGCAACACTCAGCAGCAATTTCTCCGTGTCGGACGGAGTGAGAAACATGGGAAACCTCCATGGCGGCAGTCCCCGGAATTCCCGGAATCGCCTGAACCACGCTCCTCTTATAAGCCTCCCGGCAGCGTCGTGGCAACTCGCACCACACCGCGATAAGTCCCTTTCTATCCTTATCGACCACCATATACGGGCAAAGTAGACAAATTTTGATCATCAAGGGAATGTAAAAAGTGCGGCCGCGCACCCCTGGACGAGGGGTGCGCGGCCGCTTCGGATGCGGGTCTCAGCGGGTCACTTCAGACCGAACGCCCGGATGATCTCCTGGTCGACGGCCGGCCCGTCGGCCACCTCGGCGTGCGCCCTGAGGGAGACGAACGCACCGGCCTTCTTCGGGGTCTTGAACCGGGCGGTCCAGGAACCGGCCGCGTCCTTGCGCAGCTGCGCCGCCTCCCAGGTCTTCCCGTCGTCGTAGCTGACCGACAGCGACGCCTTCGTCGCCTTCACCGCGCCGTCCAGCCACTCCTGCGTGCCCGAGGAGAGCCCGACCTCGGTCCACCGGCCGGCCTTCACGTCACCGGCGAGGTCGGTGTCGACGGCGTAGTCCAGCTGGAGCAGCGGGATGTCGGCCTGGTAGGGGCCGTTCTCGTCCAGGGCGCCCGAGACGAAGCTCCACTCGGTGTGCGTGCGGGTGGACGTCCGCCACACCTCGGCGTCCCGGGTGGAGTCGAGCACGAACCGGTACGGCAGCTTCTGGGGCGAGACGTCCCAGGCGAACCCGGCCCGGCCCGCGACCTTCTTGATCAGGGTGTCGCCCTGGTAGAAGGCGGTGGAAGTGGTGTCGTACTCGTCCTCCGGCATGGCGCCCGAGTGCCCGGCGCCCGAGTCCGTCCACGGCGTGAGGTTGAACTGGATGTCGTTGGACACGGACCGGAACGGACCCCAGTAGCCGGTGCCCAGCCGCGGGCGGGTGACCGGGGCGAACCACCGGGCGGGGTAGGTGCGGCCCGCCGTGTAGTCCAGGTCGCCGCTGCGCATCTCCTGCGCGAAGCCCGTCTCGTCGGCATTGAACACCGAGTGGTTCTCGTACCAGAAGGAGGCGCCGGGCAGCGGGGTGACCCACTCCTCGCGGGTGCCGGGGAACTTCTCGTACTCCTCGAAGCCGACCCCCGGGCCGTAGTCCGGGATGTCGTAGCGGTAGCCGCCGCCGAGCACGTCCTTGTGGCCGTAGAAGGTGTTCTCCACCTTCGCCAGCCGGCGGGCGGACGGGGCGAACTCCAGCGGGCGGTCCGGTACCACGCCGTCGTGCCGGTCGACCAGGTCGTACACGTAGCGGGCGAACTTCCGCTGCTCGATCGTCAGTTTCGCGCCGCGCCGGGCGGACTCGATCAGCTTCTCGCCGGCCAGCCGCCGGACCGAGGCGACCGGGATGGCGGCCTCGGTGCCGTAGGGGGTGTAGCTCTCCATCAGGACGCCGTCGCCGTCGTTGACGACGAACAGGGCACCTGCGCCCGCCTTTATGGCGGCCGCGAGCCGGTCGGCGGGGGCGACCGCGTCGCTGCGGCGGATGACGACCGCCCTGCCCCTGACGTCCAGGCCCTTGTAGTCGGCCGCGGCACCGTTGCCCGCGAAGACGGCGGTGAGCTTCTGCGTGCCGCTCTCCGCGACGGGCGAACCGCCCTGCACGGCGACCGGCACGTCACGGCCGTCGGCCGTCAGGTCGATCAGCTTCTCGCCCTGCCGCCAGCGGGTCAGGAAGGAGAAGCTGCCCTGGGTGACCTTCTTCGTGGGGCTCGCCCACAGCTGGTCGTACGTCATCGGGATCTGGTACGCGTCGCGCTGGACGGTGCCGTCCGGTGCGGTGCGCGCCATGTCGTACCGCAGCTGCCGGGTCTCGGTCTCCTTCGGCGTCCGCACGCTCACCTTGCGGGCCTTCGAGGCGTCGAGGGTGACGGTGGCCGGTGCGTCGAGGATGATCTCGGGGGCCGCGAGGAAGGCCAGCGCCTTCGAGTCGGCGCGGTCGCCGGCGACGTCCGCGGCGGTCCAGGCGGTGTAGTTGCCCGGCGGCAGCCGCAGCGTGGTCTCGCCGGACACCGCGACGGGCTGGAGCTGCGGGTCGCCCAGCGCGCCCAGGACGACGGTGCCGTCCATCGGCTTCCCGGCACGGTCGCGGAGCCTGAGCGTCAGGTCGTACCGCTCCTGCTCCTTGGTCAGGGCGAAGCCGGTGTGCGCGACGACGGCGCCCGCCTCGTTCCTGGCGACGACCTGGCCGGAGAACCGCGTGTCGTTCGCGGCCTTCGACGGGTCCAGCGAGAGCACCGCCTCGGCGGTGGAGCCGGCCGGCACGGTCAGCTTCTTCGTGGACAGCGTGCAGGCGTCGGCGTCCGTGTCCGTCGCCAGGTCGAGCACGACGTCCTTCGCGCCGGTGTTGCGGTAGGTGATGGTCCGTTCGGCGACCGGGTCGGACGGGGAGTGCGGCCAGTCGTAGGAGGCGACCGCGACGGAGCCGGTGGCCTCGATCGTGGTGTCGATCGCCGCCTTCACGTCGAGCCGTCCGGTGCCCTGCTCGTACGGGCTGTACGCGTCGAGCCGCTTGGACGAGCTCATCAGCGCGTCCTTGATCCGCCGGCCGGACCAGTCGGGGTGACGCTGCTTCAGGATGGCCGCCGCGCCCGCGACGTGGGGCGTGGCCATCGACGTGCCGGACATCGAGCGGTACATGCCCTCGGTGCCCGGGACCGCCTGCGAGGCCGCGGCGTTGATGTCCACGCCCGGCGCGGAGAGGTCCGGCTTCAGGCCGTCGGACCGCACCAGTGGGCCCATCGAGGAGAAGTCCGCGCGGTTGTCCCGCTTGTCGACGGCGGCGACGGTGAGCGCCTTCTCCGCCGAGCCGGGCGCGCCGATCGTGCCCGCTCCGTAGGCGTTGCCCGCGGCGATCACGAACAGCGGGCCGCCGTCGGCGGAGAGCGCGTCGACCGCCCGCGACATCGGGTCGGAGCCGTCGTCCGGGACGGGGGAGCCCAGGCTCATGGAGACCACGTCGGCGCCTTCGGCCTTCGCCCACTCCATGGCCTCGATGATGCCGGAGTCCGCGCCGGAGCCCTCGTCGCTCAGCACCTTGCCGACGAGCAGGCCGGCGCCCGGTGCGACGCCCCTGTTGGCGCCGTCGGAGGCGGCGCCGGAGCCCGCGATCGTGGAGGCGACGTGCGTGCCGTGGCCGTGCCGGTCGACGACCTCCTCGCCCGGGACGAAGCTCCTGGCCTCCAGGACGCGGTCCTTGACGTCCGGGTGGGTGGCGTCGATTCCGGTGTCCAGGACGGCGACCTTGGTGCCCTTGCCGTCGTAGCCGGCGGCCCAGGCCTGCGGGGCGTTCACCTGCGGGACGGATTCCTTGAGCACGGCCTCGGCCCGGCCGTCGAGCCAGAGCTCGGTGATGCCGTTGTCGAGCGAACGGGCCTTCGCGGTACGGGATATGTCGTTCCAGAAGGACCGGGCGGTGTCCTTGTCCGCCTTCAGCGCGGCGCCGTGGATGCTGGCCAGGGTGCGGGTCCGCTCGGCGCCGCGCGGGGCGGCGGGCAGCGAACGGCTCCGGCTCGCCGGGTAGGTGGCGATGAGCGGGATGCCGTCCGACCTCCGGTCGTCGTAGCCCATCTCGGCGAGGACCCGGACGTTGAACAGTCGGCGGTCCAGCTTGCCCGCCGCGAGCAGCGACCGGGCCTCGTCGGGCAGGACGTAGAGGTCGTCGCCCGCCTGCTGGACGTGCACGCCGCCGACCGCGCCGTCGGGGCGGTCGACGGTGACGGTGTCCTGCTTGCCGGCACCGTCCGTGTAGTGCACGACATCGCCCGTGAGCAGGGTGATGTCGTACTCCTTGGCGGCGTCGGCGGCCTGACGGCCGGTCGCCCCGGGCCGGTCCGCGGCGGAGGCGGAGCCCGTCACGGGGAGCAGCGCGCCACTGACCAGGGCGACCGAGGCCGCCATCAGGAGGGCCCGGCGCCCCGCGCGGACGGGTCTCGCCCGGCCGGGTGCGGTGGAGGAAGTGGAAGTCATGCACAGATCAAATAGCCAAAAGCCCGGTTACCGCACCGTTCGCTCCTGGCGTGAAGCCGCCTTGGCGTGAACCCGCCCCCCAACGATCATGCTTTCGGGGCGGGTTCAGGCCACGGACGTGATCACCGCGGTCGGCGGTTCGCCCGTCTCGTGGTGGATCGGGGTGTGCGCGCCCTTGAGCGACAGACCGCTGCCGCCGCGCCGTTCGGCGACGATCTCCGCGACGATCGAGAGCGCCGTCTCCTCCGGGGTGCGGGCGCCCAGGTCGAGACCGATCGGCGAGTGCAGCCTGGCCAGTTCCAGTTCGGTGACGCCGGCCTCGCGCAGACGCTCGTTGCGTTCCAGATGGGTGCGGCGCGACCCCATCGCCCCGACGTACCCGACCGGCATCCGCAGGGCCAGTTCCAGCAGGGGGACGTCGAACTTGGCGTCGTGGGTGAGGACGCACAGGACGGTGCGCGCGTCGACGTCGGCCGTCGCGAGGTAGCGGTGCGGCCAGTCGACGACCACCTCGTCGGCCTCGGGGAAGCGGGCCCTCGTGGCGAACACCGGGCGGGCGTCGCACAGGGTGACGTGGTAGCCGAGGAACTTCCCGGCCCGCACCAGCGCCGAGGCGAAGTCGATGGCCCCGAAGACGATCATCCGGGGCGGCGGGACGCTCGACTCGACGAGCAGGGTGAGCGGCTGTCCGCAGCGCGAGCCGTCCGCGCCGACGGTGACGGAGCCGGTGCGGCCCGCGTCCAGCATCGCGCGGGCGTCGGCGGCCGCGGTGCGGTCCAGTTCCGGATGGCCGCCGAGCCCGCCCTCGTACGAGCCGTCGGGGCGGACCAGCAGCGGACGGCCCAGGAGTTCGGCGGGCCCGTCGGTGATCCGGGCGACCGCCGCCGCCTCCCCCCGCGCGGCGGCGGCGAACGCGGCGGCGAACACCGGCCGGGCGGGGTCGTCCGCCCGGACCGGCACCACCAGGATGTCGATGACGCCGCCGCAGGTCAGCCCGACCGCGAAGGCGTCCTCGTCGCTGTAGCCGAACCGCTCGCGCACCGCGACGCCGTCCTCCAGCGCCTGCCCGCACAGCTCGTACACCGCGCCCTCCACGCACCCGCCGGAGACCGACCCGATCGCGGTTCCGGCGCGGTCGACGGCGAGCGCCGCCCCGGGCTGCCGGGGCGCGCTGCCGCCGACCGCCACGACGGTGGCCACGGCGAAGTCGCGCCCCTGCCCGACCCACCGGCTGAGCTCTTCGGCGATGTCCAGCATGGTGCTGCTCCTTCTACGGGTGTGCGGAGGACGACGGGTGTGCGGAGGACCTCGGGTGAGCGGAGGTCCGCGTACGGCTGTGCAAGGGGTGCTGCGGGGGGCCCGGGGCTATTTGGCGCCGAGCCAGCTCTCGATCGGGCCGAGCGCGAAGTACACGACGAACACCGCGGTCAGGACCCACATGAAGGCACCGACCTCACGGAACCTGCCCTGCGCCGCCCTGATCGCGGCGAAGGAGATCACCCCGGCGCCGACGCCCGCGGTGATGGAGTACGTGAACGGCATCAGGGCCACGGTCAGGAAGACCGGCACGGCCACGGAGCGGTCGCTCCAGTCGACGTGCCGGGCGTTCTGCATCATCATCGCGCCGATGACGACCAGTGCGGCGGCGGCGATCGGTCCCGGCACGATCTGGGCGAGCGGGGTGAAGAACAGTCCGGCGGCGAAGAGGAGGCCGGTGACGACGGAGGACAGGCCCGTGCGGGCGCCCTCGCCCACACCGGTGGCCGACTCGATGAAGACGGTCTGCCCGGAGGCCCCGGAGACGCCGCCGATCGCACCGCCCGCGCCGTCGATGAACAGGGCCTTGGACAGACCCGGCATCCGTCCCTTGTCGTCGGCGAGCCCGGCCTCCGTGCCGACGCCGATGATGGTCGCCATCGCGTCGAAGAAGCCGGCCAGCACCAGGGTGAAGACGATCATGCCGACGGTCATCGCGCCGACCTCGCCCCAGCCCCCGAACTCGACGTGGCCGAAGAGTCCGAAGTCGGGCATCGAGACCGCGCCGCCCCCGAGTTCGGGCGCGCTGCCGCCCCACGCCTTCGGGTCGATGTCGCCGACCGCGTTGACGACGACGGCGAGGACCGTGCCGACGACGATGCCGATCAGGATCGCGCCGGGCACGTCTCGGGCCTGGAGCATGAAGATGAGCAGCAGGGTGACGCAGAAGAGCAGGACGGGCCAGCCGGCGAGCTGCCCGCCCACCCCCAGCACGACCGGGGCGCCCTTGCCGACGAAACCGGCGTTGACCAGGCCGATCAGCGCGATGAACATGCCGATGCCGATGGTGATGCCGTGCTTCAGCGGCAGCGGTATGGCGTTCATGATGACCTCGCGCAGCCCGGTGACGACCAGCAGCACGATCACCAGGCCGTACAGCACGCACATGCCCATGGCCTGCGGCCAGGTCATGTGGGGCGCCACCTGGGTGGCGAGGACGCCGGAGACGGAGAGGCCCGCGGCCAGGGCGAGGGGCACCTTGCCGATGAAGCCCATCAGCAGGGTGGACACGGCGGCGGCCAGGGCGGTCGCCGTGATCAGTCCGGCGTGGTCGAGCCGGTTGCCGGCCACGTCCGGGCCGGACAGCAGGAGCGGGTTGAGCAGGAGGATGTAGCACATCGCCATGAAGGTGGTGATGCCGCCGCGCACTTCGCGCGCGACGGTGGAGCCACGGTCGGAGATGTGGAAGTACCGGTCGAGCCAGGATCTTCCGGCCGGAACGCGCGAGCCGGTGCCCGCGTCCTCCGCACTGGTCCTGGGCTCCACTGACTGCTGGGTCATGATGCCTGACTCCCAAGGTTCACAGGGGCACCCGCGGCAAGGAATCGGCACGCGGGGTTTGGGATGACTGCGCTGGCGGCACGACCCGGGGGACGGCCCGAGACGAACTGTTCATGCAGAGTGGAATACGACGTACGAGGTGCTGCGCACACGCGACGCGCGGTGTCGACCGCACACCGGTGTGGTGATGTCACTGCGTTGCTGTGTTTCTGTGTTGCGGGAGGGCGGTACCGCGAACGGCGGTACCGCTGTGCTCCGGGCGGTGCGTGCGGCGGAAGTGTGTGACGTTCCCGGGATGCGCGCACCGCCCGGAGGGTCCGGGAGGGGGCCGCGGCCCTCGGCCGCGGGCCCTCAGGTGCCGGTGAGGTGCTCGGGGCGTACCGGCGTCCTGTTCAGCTCCAGCCCCGTCGCGTCGCGGATCGCCGCGAGGACGGCCGGGGTGGACGACAGGGTGGGGGCCTCTCCGATGCCGCGCAGCCCGTACGGGGCGTGGTCGTCGGCGAGTTCGAGCACGTCGACCGGGATGGTCGGGGTGTCGAGGATGGTGGGGATCAGGTAGTCCGTGAAGGAGGGGTTGCGCACCTTCGCGGTCTTCGGGTCGACGAGGATCTCCTCCATGACGGCGACGCCCAGGCCCTGGGTGGTGCCGCCCTGGATCTGGCCCTCGACGGAGAGCGGGTTGAGCGCCTTGCCGACGTCCTGGGCACAGGCCAGTTCGATGACCTTGACCAGGCCCAGTTCGGTGTCGACCTCGACGACCGCGCGGTGGGCGGCGAAGGAGTACTGGACGTGGCCGTTGCCCTGGCCGGTGCGCAGGTCGAACGCCTCGGTGGGCCGGTGGCGCCACTCCAGTTCGATGTCGACCGCCTCGTCCTCCAGCACGTCCACCAGGTCGGCCAGGACCTCGCCGCCGTCGGTGACGACCTTGCCGCCCTCCAGGAGCAGTTCGGCGGTGGCCCACGCGGGGTGGTACGTGCCGAACTTGCGGCGGCCCATCTCCAGGACCTTCTCGCGGACGGCCTCGCAGGAGTGCTTCACCGCGCCGCCGGTGACGTAGGTCTGCCGGGAGGCGGAGGTGGAGCCGGCGGAGCCGACCCTGGTGTCGGCCGGGTGGATGGTGACCTGGGCGACGCCGAGTTCGGTGCGGGCGATCTGGGCGTGCACGGTGACGCCGCCCTGCCCGACCTCGGCCATGGCGGTGTGGACGGTCGCGACGGGTTCCCCGTTGATGACCTCCATCCGCACCCGGGCGGTGGAGTAGTCGTCGAAGCCCTCGGAGAAGCCGACGTTCTTCAGGCCGACCGCGTAGCCGACGCCGCGCACGACGCCCTCGCCGTGGGTGGTGTTGGACAGCCCGCCGGGCAGCGCCCGTACGTCGGGCTGTTCGCCGGCCACCTCCCACTGGCGCTCGGGCGGCAGCGGCCTGGCCTTGACCCGGCGCAGCAGTTCGGCGACCGGGGCGGGCGAGTCGACGACCTGTCCGGTCGGCAGGACGGAGCCCTGTTCCATGGCGTTGAGCTGCCTGAACTCGACCGGGTCCATGCCCAGTTCGGCGGCCAGCTTGTCCATCTGGGCCTCGTAGGCGAAGCACGCCTGGACCGCGCCGAAACCGCGCATGGCACCGCACGGCGGGTTGTTGGTGTAGAGCGCGACGGCCTCGATGTCCACGTCGTCGACGACGTACGGGCCGACGCCGAGCGAGGAGGCGTTGCCGACCACGGCCGGGGACGCGGAGGCGTAGGCCCCGCCGTCCAGCACGATGCGGCACTTCATATGGGTCAGCTTGCCGTCGCGGGTGGCGCCGTGCTCGTACCAGAGCTTCGCCGGGTGGCGGTGGACGTGTCCGAAGAAGGACTCGAAGCGGTTGTAGACCATCTTGACGGGCTTGCCGGTGCGCAGGGCGAGCAGGCAGGCGTGGATCTGCATCGACAGGTCCTCGCGTCCGCCGAAGGCGCCGCCGACGCCGGAGAGCGTCATGCGGACCTTGTCCTCGGGCAGGCCGAGTACGGGGGCGATCTGGCGCCGGTCGGAGTGCAGCCACTGGGTGGCGATGTACAGGTCGACGCCGCCGTCCTCGGCGGGCACGGCCAGTCCGGACTCGGGGCCGAGGAACGCCTGGTCCTGCATGCCGAAGACGTACTCGCCGCTCACCACGACATCGGCGCGGGCCGCCGCCGCGTCCGCGTCGCCGCGGACGATGGGCTGGCGGTGGACGATGTTGGGGTGGGGCACGTGCCCGATGTGGTGGTCGGTGCGGTTCTCGTGGACGAGGGGGGCGCCGGGCGCGGTCGCCGACGCCTCGTCGGTGACCACGGGCAGCTCGCGGTAGTCGATCCTGATCTTCGCGGCGGCGCGGCGGGCCGTCTCCGGATGGTCGGCGGCCACGAGCGCCACGGGCTCGCCGTGGTGGCGGACCTTGCCGTGGGCCAGGACGGGGGTGTCCTGGATCTCCAGGCCGTAGTTCTTCACCGACGTCGGCAGGTCGTCGTGGGTGAGGACGGCGTACACGCCGGGCGTGGCGAGCGCCTCCGCGATGTCGATGGAGACGATCTCGGCGTGCGCGAGCGTGGAGCGCAGCGTGTGGCCCCAGAGCATGTCCTCGTGCCACATGTCGGAGGAGTACGCGAACTCCCCGGTGACCTTCAGGGTGCCGTCGGGGCGGAGGGTGGACTCGCCGATGCCGCCCTTGGCGCGGGTGCCCTGGTTGATGCTGGTGGGATTTCCGGTGAGGCCCATCGTCAGACCGTTTCTTCCGCGCGGGCGGCCGCGAGGCGGACCGCGTCGAGGATCTTCTCGTAGCCGGTGCAGCGGCAGAGGTTGCCGGAGAGCGCCTCGCGGATGTCCGCGTCGGACGGCTCCGGGTTGCGTTCGAGCAGTTCGTCGGCGGCGACCAGGAGGCCGGGGGTGCAGAAGCCGCACTGGACGGCCCCGGCGTCGATGAACGCCTGCTGGATCGGGGAGAGCTCGTCCGCCGCCCGGCCCTCCTCACCGGTCGGCCGGGCCTCCCACTGCCGGGCCCGGTCGGGGTCGGTGCCGCAGGCGCCGGAGGCGCAGCCGCTGCCGGGGTGGGCCCGGGAGCGGTGGGCGGCGAAGTCGGCGAGGCCCTCCACCGTGACGACCTCCCGGCCCTCCACCTGTCCCGCGGCGACCAGGCAGGAGCAGACCGGCACCCCGTCCAGGCGGACCGTGCAGGAGCCGCACTCGCCCTGCTCGCAGGCGTTCTTCGAGCCGGGCAGGCCCAGCCGTTCGCGCAGCACGTAGAGGAGGGACTCGCCCTCCCAGACGTCGTCCGCCTCGTGCCTGCGGCCGTTGACCGTGAAATTGACGCGCATGATCAGGCGGCTCCTTCGGTGCTGCGGCCCTTGCCGCGGTAGGTCTCCCAGGTCCAGCCGAGGGTGCGGCGGGCCATGATCCCGACGGCGTGCCGGCGGTAGCTCGCGGTGCCGCGCACGTCGTCGATCGGGTTGCAGGCCCCGGCTGCGAGCGCGGCGAACTGCGAGGCGATGGAGGGGGTGATGATCGTGCGGCTGTCCCAGAAGCCGCCTTCCTCCAGCGCGGCGTTCAGGAATTCCTCGGCTTCCTTCGCCCGTACGGGCGTGGGGGCGGCCGATCCGATTCCGGTGCGCACCGTGCGGGTCTCGGGGTGCAGGGCCAGGCCGAAGGCGCAGACCGCGATGACCATCGCGTTGCGGGTGCCGACCTTGGAGTACTGCTGCGGCCCGTCGGCCTTCTTGATGTGCACGGCCCGGATCAGCTCGTCCGGTTCGAGGGCGTTGCGCTTGACGCCGGTGTAGAAGGCGTCGATCGGGATCATCCGCGTGCCGCGGACGGATTCGGCCTCGACCTCGGCCCCCGCGGCGAGCAGCGCCGGGTGGGCGTCCCCGGCGGGCGATGCGGTGCCCAGGTTGCCGCCGACGCCGCCGCGGTTGCGGATCTGCGGCGAGGCGACGGTGTGCGAGGCGAGCGCCAGTCCGGGCAGTTCGGTCCGCAGGTGCTCCATGATGCTGCTGTACGGGACGGAGGCGCCGAGCCGCACGTTCTCCTGGCCCACCTCCCATTCGGACAGCTCCCCGATGCGGTTCAGGTCCAGGAGGTACTCGGGCCGGCGGTGGTCGAAGTTGATCTCGACCATCACGTCGGTGCCCCCCGCGATGGGGACGGCCGTGGGGTGCTCGGCCTTGGCGGCGAGCGCCTCCTCCCAGCTGGCGGGGCGAAGGAAGTCCATGAGTGGCTCTCTTCTTCTCAATCGGGTCGTTCGCTGGGGCTGGGGTACGGCCGGCCCTCGACTGGTTCATTCATGTTGTTGACGCAATGTGTGACCCAGTACACAAGCCGTGCTCCACCCGGTGCAGTCACCGAAACCATGAAGGAGTTGGCCGGTCGAACGCCTCGTCTTGTAGATTCGAACGAATGGCGGGGGTCGGTGACCTCACCGCAATACCCAGTTTTCACCCGAACCAACGAAAGAGATCGGCGGCGACGAGATGCGGCTGCGCGCACTGCTGGAGACCGACGCGCTGGGCCTGCGGCTGCTCGGCGGCGAGGACGAGCTGGACCGGTCCGTCCGCGGCGTGATGACCACCGACCTGCGGGACCCCAGCCGCTACCTGTCGGGCGGTGAGCTGGTGCTCACGGGCCTGGCCTGGCGCCGGGACGCGTCGGACTCGGAGCCGTTCGTACGGATTCTGACAGGTGCCGGGGTCACCGGGCTCGCGGCGGGCGAGGCGGAGCTGGGCGACGTTCCCGACGACCTGGTGGAGGCGTGCGCGCGGCACCGGCTGCCGCTCTTCGCCGTCCACGAGACCGTCGCGTTCGCAACGATCACCGAGCACGTGGTGCGCCAGGTGTCCGGCGAGCGGGCGGGCGACCTGGCCGCGGTCGTGGACCGGCACCGCAGGCTGATGACCTCGGGCCCGGCGGGCGGCGGCCCCGAGGTGGTCCTCGATCTGCTCGGTTCCGACCTCGACCTGCGCGCCTGGGTGCTCTCCCCCACCGGCCGGCAGGTCGCGGGCGCCGGTGGGACGCCGCTGCCCGGCCCGGTCGGCGCGGAGCTCGCCGGGCACCATCTGGCCGCCGTCCGCACCGGTCGCCGTGCCCCGCACCGGGCCGTGGTCGGGGGCACCACGTATTCGCTCTTCCCGATCCGGAACACCGGCCGGGGCGCTCTGCCCGCCTCCCGGGACGTGCGCGAGTCGGTGCTCTCGGACTGGCTGCTCGCGGTGGAGGCGGACTCGGGCGACTGGCCGGCCGCCCGGCTGGACCTGCTCCAGGGCGTCACCCAGCTGATCGCCGTCGAGCGGGACCGGCGCGATGCGGCCCGCACGGTGCGCCGCAGGCTCGCCCAGGAGGTCCTGGAGCTGGTCCAGACGGGCGCCCCGCCGGCCGAGATCGCCGCCCGGCTGCGGGTCGCGGCCCCGGTGCTGCTGCCGGGGCTCGGCACCGCCCCGCACTGGCAGGTCGTGGTGGCGCGGGTCGAGTGGGGCGGGGCGGACGGCCCGGCCCCCGGCGCCGCGGACACCGTCGCGGGCGGCCCGGTCGCCCAGGCGCTGCTGGAGGAGATCCTCGTCGATCCGGCGGTCGCCGGGCCCGACTCGACGGACCGGATCGCGGTCGCCCACACGGGTGAGGAGGCCGTCGCCCTCGTACCGCTGCCCGCCGTGGCCGCGCCGGTCCGGGACGACGGTCCGGAGGCCGGGGCCCCCGCGGACGAGTTGGCGGCGCTGCACGCCGACGCGCTGCTCGACACCGTCCGCGAGCCGCTCTCGGCGGGCCTCGCCGACGACGGCCGGCTGACCCTGGGGGTCAGCGCGCCCGTGCACTCCCCCGAGGGGCTGCGCGGCGCCCTGGAGGAGGCCAGGCACGCCCGCCGGGTGGCGGCGGCCCGCGAGGGCCGGGTCTGCGCGGCCGGGCACCACGAGCTGGCCTCGCACGTGCTGCTGCTGCCGTTCGTGCCCGACGACGTGCGTCGCGCGTTCACCGCACGGCTGCTCGACCCGCTGCGCGACTACGACCGGCGCCACCGCGCGGAGCTGATCCCGACACTGGAGGCGTTCTTGGACTGCGACGGTTCGTGGACCCGCTGCGCGTCCCGGCTCCACCTCCACGTCAACACGCTGCGCTACCGCGTCGGGCGAATCGAGCAGTTGACGGGACGTGACCTTTCGCGCCTGGAGGACAAGCTCGATTTCTTCCTGGCCCTGCGTATGAGCTGAATTCCCGGGCCCGCCAAGGGTCCTGGGGAGCACGAGGGTTTGTGAAATTTTTCACCTGACATTGACCCGACCCCTTGGCCGGGCATGCCGATCCGTGCTGAGATTCCGCCCAGACCCAACAGCTCGATGGCGCGCTCGGGGAGGGCAATGTGGCGCATACCGCCATGTCTGGTTCCGGAACGACAGCCGATGACGATCCGCCGCTCCAGACAGCGGTATGGCGGCTGCGGTCGCGCGCCTGCTGGACGGACGCCGCAGCCCTGCTCGAACACGACGCCGCCACCGACCCCGGGGCGGCGCTCCAGCGGACCGCCCTGCTGATCGAGCGGTGCCTGTACACCGGCCAGGGCTGGACCGATGCCGAGGACGCCCTGCGCACCGCCGAGGCCCTGGCCCACGACGACGAGGAACGCGGCGCGGCGGCCTGCGAACGCGGCCATCTGGCCTACGCGTCGACGCTCCTGGGGGTACGGGACCGGGCCGACGAGGCCAGTGTCGCCCTGAGCCGCGCCGCGGCCCTGCTCGCCCCGTCCGCGCCGGGCCGCCCGGTGCTGGACTACCGCCGGGGCCTGATCGCGCAGAACATCGCCGACTCGCCGCAGGCCGCGCGCGCCGCGTACCGCAGGGCCCACGCCGGGGCCGCCGCCCGGGGCGACGCGCTGCTGCTCTCCTCGACCTGGCGTCAGCTCGCCCTGCTCGCCCTGCGCGAGGGCGAGCTGGCGGAGGCCCGGCACGGTTTCGCGGAGTGCCTGCGGATAAGGGAGGAACTGGGCTACCTGGTCGGTACGGCCCCGGCCCTCATCGCGCTGGCGGACGCGGAGCCGGAGCCGGAGGCCGCGACCCGGCTGCGCGCCGAGGCGGGCCGGCTCTTCCGGCTGCTCGGCGGCGTACCGACCTGGCTGGCCCCGTACCTGGACCCGCCCGCGCCGCGGACGGCCGAAGCGAACTGAACCGGAGGGCCCGGTCCCGACGCCGGGGCCGGGACTCCCGTTCGGGTCCCCGCGCCGGTCCGGACCTCCGGGCCGGGACTCCGGCTCAGGTCTCCGCGCCGGTGAAGTGCTCGCGGACGAGCGACTGCACGACGGTCAGGTCCTGGGCGATCAGCGCGTCGAGCAGGGCGGTGTGCTCGGCGGCGTCGGCGAGCAGGTCGGCGCGGCGGGTGACGGGGTTGCTCACCAGGGGCCACTGGGAACGGCGGTGCAGGTCGTCGGCGACCATCACCAGCTGCTCGTTGCCGCACAGGCCGAGGACCGCGCCGTGGAAGGCCCGGTCGGACTCGGCGTAACCGGCCCGGTCGCCCACGGCCGCGGCGGCCACCGTGGCGTCGGCCAGCGGGCGCAGGGCGCACCAGCCGGCGGGCGGGACGGTGCGGGCCAGCCGCAGCATCACGGGCACCTCGATCAGGGCCCGCACCTCGGCCAGCTCGGCCAGTTCGCGCGGGCCGCGTTCGGACACCCGGAAGCCGCGGTTGGGCACGACCTCGACGGCGCCCTCGATGACCAGTTGCTGCATCGCCTCGCGCACCGGGGTCGCGGAGACCCCGAAGCGGGCGCCGAGGGCCGGGGCCGAGTAGACCTGCCCGGGGGCCAGCCGGCCGTCGACCAGGGCGGTGCGCAGCGCGTCCAGGACCTGGCCGCGCACCGAGTGCCGGCGCACCGCGACCCGCGGGGCGGGCAATTCGCCGTGGGTGTGCTCGCCGCGGACCCGGTCGGGCGTCCGCGCGACCGCCGGCGCGGGCACGACGGCTTCGCCCGGTGACCTCACCCGGTCACGCGCTCCGCCCTGCTCCACTGGACCTCCTCGACCTGCCACGGGCACGAGTCGCATGCACCATGCCCCTCGTGCACGATAGGCGCAGGACATCGCAGTTCAAACATCGATCCGTTCGGGTAAGGTAAGGCTTACCTGCAAACGGTCGTGATTCGGTGGTCCTGCATGACACTCCCCGCCCTGCTCCCCCACGCCACCGGGTCCGCCGTGACCGGTGCGTACGCGCGTCTTGCCGAGGTCTTCCCCGGGCTGCGCGCCCAGGTGCTGACGGACGACGAGACGGCGCCCCGCGGCGCGGGCTGGGTCGGCGCGGAGGAGCTCGCGGCGGGGGGTGCGGCGCTCGACGCCTTCCTCGCCTGGGACCACGCGCAGGTGCTGCGGGACTACGGGCAGCAGCCCCGCCCCGACGTGGTCGCCAGCTTCGGGCTGCACCGCTACGCCTGGCCCGCCTGCCTGCTGGTGACGGTGCCGTGGTTCCTGCACCGGCGGGTGCCCCGGATTCCGGTCGAGGACGTGGCGTTCCAGCGGGCGCTGGGTCATCTGACCGTGCGGGTGCGGGAGTTCGCCTGTCTGCCGGACGATCCGGCCGCCGCGCTGCCGGGCGCCCGGGTGGTGCCCGACGAGGCCGCGTTGCGCGCCGAGGTGCTGACGGCCGTGGCCGCCCACCTCGGTCCGGTGCTCGACGGCTTCGGCCCCCGGATGCGGCGCGGCAGGCGGGCACTGTGGGGAATGGCGACGGACGAGATCGTCGAGGGCCTCTGGTACATCGCCCACCTGCTCGGCGAGGAGCGCCGGGCGATGGCCGAGCTGGAGGCGCTGCTGCCGGGCACCACGAAGCCGTACGTCGGCTCGGCCGGGTTCCGCGAACTGACCGGGCCGGACGGCGAGCCGCTGCCCACCCGCGACCGGGCGAGCTGCTGCCTCTTCTACACCCTGCGCCCCGAGGACACCTGCGTCACCTGCCCGCGCACCTGCGACACCGACCGGGTCCGCAAGCTCGCGGGCGCCCGCTGAGTGACACCGCCCGTACGGGTCACGTGATTCGAACGCGACTCGACTGCCGCATACGGACATTCGAGCAGATCCCGGTGATCCGCGCGTCCCGCCGACCCATTGGCGTTCTCTTGCCCCGAAACCCTCCTGTGCGCGAGGGGGTTTCGGCAATCATGTCGCCCGAAATGCCCTACGCGACACGAGGGACCGCGCATGAGACTGACCGACATATCGCTGAATTGGCTGCTTCCGGGCGCCGTGCTGCTCGTGGGAGTCCTGGCGGCGGTGGCGGTGGTCGCACGCGGCAAGCGCGCCGCTGACACGTCCGCGGCCGACGACAGCTGGGAACGCAGCGAGGAGCGCCGCAGACGCAAGGAGGCCCTGTACGCCACCGCCTCGTACGTCCTGCTGTTCTGCTGTGCGGCGGTGGCCGCCGCACTCTCCTTCCACGGGCTCGTCGGCTTCGGCGAGCAGAACCTCGGCCTCTCCGGGGGCTGGGAGTACCTCGTCCCGTTCGGCCTGGACGGGGCCGCCATGTTCTGTTCCGTACTCGCGGTGCGCGAGGCCAGCCACGGCGACGCGGCTCTCGGCTCGCGCCTGCTCGTGTGGACGTTCGCCGGCGCCGCCGCCTGGTTCAACTGGGTGCACGCGCCGCGCGGGATCGACCACGCGGGCGCGCCGCACTTCTTCGCCGGGATGTCGCTCTCGGCGGCCGTGCTCTTCGACCGGGCGCTGAAGCAGACCCGCCGGGCCGCGCTGCGCGAGCAGGGCCTGGTGCCCCGCCCGTTGCCGCAGATCCGGATCGTGCGGTGGCTGCGCGCGCCCCGGGAGACCTTCTGCGCCTGGTCGCTGATGCTCCTGGAAGGCGTGCGCACCCTGGACGAGGCGGTCGACGAGGTGCGGGAGGACCGGCGGGAGAAGGAGCAGAACCGTCTCCGCCGGAAGGACCAGGAGAAGCTGGACCGGGCCCACATCAAGGCGCTGAACCGGCAGAACCGGGCCTGGCACCGGGTGGGCCGGGCCGCTCCGGTGGACGTCCAGGCCATCACCCCCGCGACGGGCACCGCACAGGCCGTCGTGGAGCCCGCCATATCCGAGCCGGGACAACTGCCCCTGCGCCCCCGGCCATCCCTGCAAGCCGTGACGGGGCCGAGCCCCGGTACTCCGGACCGGGACCCGGTTGATCCGGCCGCCGTCGACCTCACCGCCGAGGACGACACCCAGGCGCTGCCCCGGCTCGACTCGCTGGAACGGAAACTGAAGGACCTGGAGCAGCAGTTCGGCTGACGCCCCGCGGTTCTTCCGGGTGCCGCCCGGACGGCCGGGCGGCACTCCCCTCGTCCGGCGGACCGGTCACCTCCGGCCCTGACGCATCGTCACCGACGGTGCGTCAGGGCCTTTCGCCGTCCAGTTCGAACCAGACCACCTTGCCCAGTGTCCGTGTGCTCACCCCCCAGGCGTCCGCAAGGCTCCGTACCAGGATCAGTCCCCGTCCGTGCGTGTCGTCGTCGGCGTCCGGCACGTACGACAGGGGCAGTTCGGACACGAAGTCCCTTACTTCCACCCGCAGTTTCGCGGGGGCCACGCTCGCCGTGACGACCGCACCGTGTCCGGTGTGGATCAGTGCGTTGGTCACCAGCTCGCTCAGCAGCAGCTCCGCCACCTCGGCCGGTTCGCCCGGCCATCGGTAGCGCAGGAACTCCCGTAACGCGCCGCGCACTTCGCCGACGGCCGCCAGATCGGCGCGGGCCACCCTGCGACACAGCCGGACCGGTTGCGGCCCCTGCGTCCCCGGCCCGCGCAAGGCCTCGTCCTTCATGGAATCGGTGTCTCCCCGGTGTTTCATCATGTCCCCCGCCCACACAGTGGATCGCCCCCTGGTCGTCGTTCCGGTCCCTCGTCCCGTCCGTCCGCTTCCCCGTTTCCGGATGGTCGTCGAACTTCCGCGGAAGACGTTCACGGGATGCATGCCCCACCGACGGGCCGCCACTCTTGTCGATTCATCAATAAGTGAACAGCGGCAGGAAACACGCCCGGGACCCGCAGGACATACGGAAGTCACGTGTACGCCTATCGGGTTAACTTCCAAAAAATTCACATCGGTTGGCGTTGACGCGACCGCATCTACGCGCGTCATCATGGTGGTCATGCGAATCCCCCCACGGATCACGACGCTCGGTGGCGCAGCCGCCCTCCTGTCCGCCCTCCTGATCGGTGGCCCGGTCACCGCGACCGCGACCGCCGCCACCGACTCGGTCGGCAGCATCTGTTACTCGGACCTGCCCTCCCAGGCCCACGACACCCTCGATCTGATCGAGGCGGGCGGCCCGTTCCCCTACTCCCAGGACGGCACCGTCTTCCAGAACCGTGAAGGCGTCCTGCCCAGCCACAGCACCGGCTACTACCACGAGTACACGGTCATCACCCCCGGCTCCCCGACCCGCGGCGCGCGACGCATCGTCACGGGCGAGCGGGCGCAGGAGGACTACTACACCAGCGACCACTACGCCACCTTCGACCTGATCGACCCGGGCTGCTGAGACCCGGCCCCTCGGACCGGTCCGCGCCGCAGTCCCCCACCTGCGGCGCGGATCGAGGACCCGGCACCGCGGCCGGCCTCCGCCACCCGGTCCGCGCTTGTACGCTGCCACTCATGACCGTGACCTATGTGATCGACGGCTCCCGGGTCACCGGCCTGGAACGTTTCTGGGAAGTGATCGGCGAGGCCGTGAACGGCCCCGGCGGGTACTTCGGCCGCAATCTCGACGCCCTCGCGGACTGCCTGGGCGGCGGGATGGGCACCCCGGACGACGGCGACTTCGTCTTCGAGTGGCGGGACCACGCGCTCTCCGCGCGGGCCCTGGGCCATGAGGAGACGGCCCGTCAGCTGCGGCAGGCCCTGGAGCGGGCGCATCCCAGCAACCGGCCCGCGATGCGCGAGCGGCTCGACGAGGCCCTGGCCGGACGGGGGCCGACGCTCTTCGACCTGATCGTGGAGATCCTGGCGGACGACGCGACGCCCGGCGGGCTGCGGCTGTCGTGAGCCCCCGGGCCGGGTCCGGCGGCCCCGGCCCGGGGGACGGCATCGGCCGACCGGGCGGAACGCCACTCGGCCGGCCGACACCATGGGGGTCGTGAGGATCAGAACTCGGTGGTGACCTTGGCGCCGTCGAACGCCTCGTTGCCGTAGAGGCTGATGAAGTGGTAGCCGGGGGTCGGGTTGTTGATGGTCAGGGTGTGCTCGTTGCCCGCCCCGACGGACTTGTCGGTGTTGACCTTGGTGGTCGCCCACTCCTTGTCGCTGTAGTAGAGGTCGGCGTCACCGGTGCCGCCGGACGAGGTGATCTTCAGCTGGGTGGTGCCGTTCGGGATGACGACGGCCAGGTAGGCGTAGTCGCCCTTGACGGCCTTCAGGTTGCTGCGCATGCAGTTCTTGCCCAGCATCCGGGCGTCGTCGTCCTTGCACTCGGTGATCTCACCGGGCGGGTTGGTGGAGCCGCCGCCGCAGGCACCGGCCGCGCAGGCCTCCAGCCAGGTGTTCCAGTCGGCGTCGTAGCGGTTGCCGATGGTCGAGGTCAGCAGGGTGCGGGCACCGTTCCAGTCGCCCTTGCGGTAGAGGCCGAGCAGGGTGTCGACGTCCGAGCGGTGCGACTCCAGCATGTAACGGACGGCCAGGTAGCCCCAGTTGTAGACGCGGGTCTGGTCGGCGTTGTCGTAGGTGGTGTCGAACAGGGTGCTCAGGGGGTAGGTGCGGTTGGCGGCCTGGGCGATGGCGTCCTCGTAGGCGAGCTTGCGGTACGAGTAGGAGACGAACTCCGCGAAGCCCTCGACCCACCAGACGGTCGGCGTGGTCATGCCGGCGGCGAAGTCGCCGTACATGTTGTAGCGGCCGTCGAGGTAGTGCGTGTACTCGTGGTTGAGGTTCCAGATCTGGAAGTCGGGGCGGGCCCACTCGGCCTCGTAGGCGATGAAGCGGGGCTGGTTGCCCTCGGCCTTGGGGTCGCCCTCCAGGTACATGCCGCCGTTGTTGGTGTCGATGCCGAAGATCACACCGGCGTAGGTCTGGTAGTCGGCGCTGGAGTCGAAGGCGACGACCTCGATGGTCTTGTTGTTGTCGTCGGCGACCGCACCGTTGTCCCGGGCCACCTCGTGGAAGTAGGCGTCCTGGTTGATCAGGCTGGTGCAGCTGGCCTGGAGCTCCTCGGCGGTCATGTCCTGCGCCCGGATGGTGATGCTGTCGCTGCAGGTGTGCTTCACCGGCAGGACGGCCTTCTCGAGACGCTCCGCGAGGTTGCAGGCGTCGTACTTCGCGCAGTTCTCCTTGTCGAAGGCGTCGACCATCGTGGCCAGGTTGATCCAGAGCGGGGCGGTGGGGCCGTCGATGGAGGTCTTGCCCATCAGTTCGAGCACCAGCGGGCTCGCCTTGTCGCGCAGCGAGTCGTCCTTGAGGAAGCGGCCGAGTTCGAGTCCCGCGTTGGCGGCCAGGAACGAGTTCTTGGTGCCCAGCAGGTCGAGGTGGTTCGCGGCGAAGTCGCGCAGCGAGGTCAGCACGCTCGGGTCGGCCTCGATGGCGCTGATGAACTCCGGTACCTGGTGGCCGCGGAACATCACCGTGTACACGCTGTTCACGGCGTTGAGCATGTACCACGAGCCGTTGTACGACTCGTCGTAGTCCGCCAGCATCTTCTTGACGATGTTGAGGTAACGGGCGTTCTGCACCGAGCTGTCGATCAGGATGATCGCCTCGGACAGGCTCTCGCCGTTGGCATCGGTGACGTCGTAGGCGTGCGAGGAGCCGAAGAAGCCGTCGAGCGCGCCCTGGATGGCCGTCACCAGACGCGGCCCGTACTCCCCGACGGTGTCGGGGTCGTAGTACTGGACGTAGTAGCCGGCCCGGAGGAAGAGGATCATCTGCGGCATGCCGGTGCTGGCGTCACCCGGGTAGGCGGCCGACGCGTCGCGCATCGCGTTGGCGACGGTGACCATCTGGTCCTCGCGGAAGGCGTTGTAGCCGTCCTGGCCCTGCAGCTTGAAGAGTGTGTTGACGCAGTCGGTGGTGGCCGCCTTGACCTTCTCGACCAGGGCGCTGCCGGTGTTGTTGGTGAAATCGGTGACGTTGCACTCGGCGGCGGCCGTGCCGAGCTTCTTTGCGCGGTGCTTCTCGGCCTTCATGGAAGGCGCCCGGTGGCTCGGAAGCGCGGCTTTCTGGTCGTCGTAGTCCCGCTTGAGCGCGTCCTTGGACGCGGACAGCGGAGGCAGGTCGGCGGCCTTGAGCTTCTCGCGCCGGACGTGACCGGCGTCGGCGGCGGGTGCCGTCAGCGACTCGGCGGTGGGGCCGCCGGAATCCTCGGTCGGGGCTTCCGCCTTCTTCCGGGCGATGTCCGAGGAGAAGGTGGGGATCGCGGTCGATACGGCGGAGCGCTGCTCGACGGCCTGGCTCGGTGCCGTGAACAGACCCACGCCCAGGCAGGCTGCCAGGACCGCGGTGGACAATCCGGTTATTTTTTGCCGAACCCTCAGGTTCTTCACGTGCCGCCTCCAAGCGGAGTGATGACCGCGCACCAGGGCGCGGCTGTGGGGGAATGCAAGGGGCCGGTGCCGGACAGGGTCTGAGCTGCACTCCTGTGTGACATGAGCACGACTTCCGTTCCCTTGCGCGCTGTACAATGGCACATGTCACATGTTCTTTGGAACCCCTCTCGCGCACATTCATTTGCGCGACAACTTCTCGTCGCAGCGCGGGATGTGACACGCGGCCCGGACGCACCGGCCACCACCACCGGTTTTGACCACCCCGCGACCGCACCACCGCGTTTCCGGAGAGCCGGAATCCCGGCTCCGCCCCCGGTCCCCCAGAGCCCCGAGGAGCAACGCCCGTGTCCCGTTCCCCCGCAACGCCCCGCACCGGCAGCCACGATCTGCCGGTGTCCCCCGCCCTGGACGCCTTCATGGGCACCGGGTGGGCCGAGTCACCGCTGCCGGCGGACCTCCGCGTCCCCTCCATCGACGCCACCCCCGCCCGTCGCGCCCGGCTGGCCGCCCGCTTCCCCGGCGAGCGCCTGATCATCCCGGCGGGCGCGCTCGCGGTCCGTTCCAACGACACCGACCACCGCTTCCGGCCCCACACCGGTTACGCCTGGCTCACCGGCCTCACCGGCGAGGACCAGGCCGGCCACGTCCTCGTCCTGGAGCCCGACGGCGACGAACGGCACGAAGCGGTGCTGTACCTGCGTCCCCGTTCGCCGCGCACCGGTCACGAGTTCCACCGCGACCGCAGGTACGGGGAGTTCTGGGTGGGCCGCAGGCCCGATCTGGAGGAGGCGGCCCGGCTCACCGGCATCCGCTGCGCGGACCTGGACGCCTGGGAGAAGCTGCTCACCGGCCCGCAGCCCCCGGTGCGGGTGCTGGGCGGTGTGGACCCGTCCGTCGACGAACTCCTGCGCTCCCGCCGGGTCCTGCACGCGACGCGCCCGCTGCCCGCCGGTCTCGAAGAAGTGCTCAGCGAGCTGCGGCTCGTCAAGGACCCCTGGGAGACGGAGCAGTTGCAGCACGCCGTGGACGCGACGGTGACGGGGTTCGAGGACGTGGTGCGGAGCCTGCCGCAGGCGCTGCGGCATCCGCGCGGGGAACGCTGGATCGAGGGCGTCTTCGATCTGCGGGCCCGGCTGGAGGGGAACGGGCCGGGCTACTCCACGATCGCCGCCGCCGGGGCGCACGCCTGCGTCCTGCACTGGATCCGCAACGACGGACCGCTGGAGCGCGACCGGCTGTTGCTGCTGGACGCGGGCGTGGAGACCGACACCCTCTACACCGCCGACATCACCCGCACCCTGCCGCTGTCCGGCCGGTTCTCCCCCGTGCAGCGCAGTGTGTACGAACTGGTGCTGGCCGCGCAGGAGGCGGGCATCGCCGCCCTGCGGCCGGGGGCCCGCTTCCGCGACTTCCATCTGGCGGCCATGCGGGTCATCGCCGAGGGGCTGCACGAGTGGGGCGTACTGCCGGTGTCCGCCGAGGAGTCGCTCCACCCGGACAACGGTCTCTATCGCCGGTACACGCTCTGCAGCAGCGGCCACATGCTCGGCATGGACGTGCACGACTGCGCTCGGGCGCGGGCCGGCACGTATCTGGACGGGCGGCTGGAGGCCGGTCAGGTGCTGACCGTGGAGCCGGGGCTGTACCTCCAGCCCGACGACGAGACGCTGCCCGCGGCGCTGCGCGGCATCGGGGTGCGGATCGAGGACGACCTCGTGATCACGGACGACGGCGCCCGTCTCATGTCGTCGGCGCTGCCGCGGACCGCCGACGGGATCGAGGAGTGGATGGGCGCCCTGCTGGAGGGCTGACCCCGGCGGGCCCCGTCGGCGGGCGCCCGTGCGGGGCGTCCGCCGACGGGGCCGATGGGTCGGTCCCGCCCGGGGCCGGGGGGTCAGCCCTGCGCGGCGGTGCCGCCCGGGGCCGCCGCGTCCGCGCCGTCGGCCCGTTCCTCGGCCCACAGCGACCTGACGTGCGACATGTGGGCCAGCATGCAGCTCTCGGCACCCTGCACGTCACCGGCGGCGATGAGGTCGAGCAACTGCACGTGCTCCTCGGCCGACTGGACCAGCTTCCCCGTCTCGGCGAGCTTGTTCAGCCCGAAGAGCCGGGAGCGCTTGCGCAGGTTGCCGACCTCCTCCACCAGCCGGCGGTTGCCCGCCAGGCCGAGCAGTTCGAGGTGGAAGCGGCGGTCGGCCTCCAGATAACCGATGATGTCCTGCTCGGCGGCGGCGTCGACGATCGCCCGCGCCAGCGGCCGGAGCGCTTCGAGCTCCTCGCCGAGGCCCATCGCGGCGATGCGGCCGATGGTGGGCACCTCGATCATGGCCCGGATCTCGGTGAAGTCGTCGAGGTCCTGCTCGGTCAGCTCGGTGACCCGGAAACCCTTGTTGCGGACGGCCTCGACCAGGCCCTCGCGCGCCAGGTCGAGCATGGCCTCGCGGACCGGGGTGGCGGACACCCCGAATTCGGCGGCGAGCGCGGGAGCGGAGTAGACCACGCCCGGACGGAGCTCCCCGGCTATCAGCGCCGCCCGGAGGGCGTTCGCCACCTGATCGCGCAAGTGCTCCTGCGCGGAGAGAGCGTTGAGCGTCGTCAGGCGGGCCATAATCTGTTCCTCCAGCACCGTGCGGGGCCCCAGAATACAATGTCACGTTCCACGGGAACCCTTGTCCCGGAGCCGCGGAAGGCGTGGTCAGGCCGTCGAGGCGCGGTGCACCGCCTCGGCGACGGCGAGGTCCTCCCACCCCGCTCCGACGCTCTTGAAGAACCGGGGCCGTCCGGTGCCGTCCGACACCTCTCCGTCGCACCGTCCGGTCACCAGCTCGGCGAGGTTACCGGCGATGTCCTGGGCCCGGAAGGCCCCTTCGGCGATCGGGATCAGCAGGTCCCCCGGTTCCGACAGGGCCGCCGCCCGCGATTCGACGACCACCCGGGAACGGGACACCAGAGCGGTGTCGACCTCACGGGCGTCGGCGGTGTGCGAGCCGACCGCGACGACCGTCGCCCCGTCCGGCACGAGGGTGCCGTCGAACAGCGGGGTGGCGGAGGTGGTGCAGCAGAGCACCAGGTCGGCCGTGGCCACCGCCGATCCGTCCGCCTTCCCCGCGTGGGCGTCCGTGCCGAGCCGGCGGGCCCGCTCGACCAGCTCGTCGGTCCGGTGCGGGGTGCGGCCGACCACGGTGACCCGTTCCACCCGGCGCTCCGCGAGCACCGCGGCGAGGTGGCCGTGGGCCTGGGGTCCCGTGCCGAAGAGCACCAGATGGCGCACGACCGGTCCGGTGAGGTACCGGATCGCGAGCGCGGACACGGCCGGGGTGCGCAGCGTGGTGAGCGCGGCCCCGTCCAGCAGGGCGAGCGGCAGCAGGGTGGGGGCGTCGAGCAGCAGGTAGCTCCCGGTGATCCGGGGCAGGCCGGCCGCCGGATTGTCCGGGGCGACCCCGGCGATCTTCACCCCGGTCACCCGGCGGGTGGTGGCCGGCATGAGCAGCAACTCCCCGCCGGGTACCGCGAGATGGTGCCGGGCCGGGACCGTCTCCGGGTCCAGCCCCCCGCGCAGCGCCGCTTCCAGGGCGTCCACGGCTCCGGTCGGGCCCAGGGCCTCGATGGCGTCGGCGCCGAGCAGGGGGAGAGTCACAGCAGGAATCCTTCGGGGAAGGGGTCGGTCGGGTCCAGGAAGTATTGTGCGGTCCCGGTGATCCAGGCGCGCCCGGTGATGGTGGGAACGACGGCCGGCAGCCCGCCCACGGTGGTCTCCTCGACGAGCCGGCCGGTGAACGAGGTGCCGATGAACGACTCGTTCACGAAGTCGGTGTCCAGGGCGAGTTCGCCGCGTGCGTGCAGCTGGGCCATGCGCGCGGAGGTGCCGGTGCCGCAGGGCGAGCGGTCGAACCAGCCGGGGTGGATGGCCATCGCGTGCCGGGAGTGGCGCGCGTCGGAGCCGGGGGCGATGAACTGCACGTGCTTGAGCCCGCGGACGTCCGGGGCTTCGGGGTGTACGGGCAGGTCGGTGGCGTTGACCGTCTTCATCAGGGCGAGCCCGGCGGCCAGGATGTCGTCCTTGCGCGCCCGGTCGAAGGGCAGTCCGAGGTCGGCCAGTTCCACCATCGCGTAGAAGTTGCCGCCGTAGGCGAGGTCGTAGCGCAGGGTCCCGTGACCGGGCACGTCCGCCGTCCGGTCGAGCGCGACGCTGAACGCGGGCACGTTGGTGAGGGTCACGGCGGTGGCCGCGCCGTCCTTCACCCGCACGTCGACCTTGACGAGTCCGGCGGGGGTGTCCAGCCGCACGGTGGTGACGGGTTCGGTGACCTCCACCATCCCGGTCTCCACCAGCACGGTCGCCACCCCGATGGTGCCGTGTCCGCACATCGGCAGACAGCCGGAGACCTCGATGTAGAGGACGCCGTAGTCCGCGTCCGGGCGGGTGGGCGGCTGGAGGATCGCGCCGCTCATCGCGGCGTGGCCGCGCGGTTCGTACATGAGCAGGGTGCGCACGGCGTCCCGGTGCTTCTCGAAATGGCTGCGCCGTTCGGCCATCGTGTCGCCGGGAATGGTGCCGACGCCGCCGGTGATCACCCGGGTCGGCATGCCCTCGGTGTGCGAGTCGACGGCGTGGAAGATGTGACGGGTCTGCAAGGCTCCTCCTGGTTCGTCACGGGTGGGACGGGGCGGCGGCCGGCGAAGCGAGCGCCGGCCGCCTTCTCCCGGCGACTGACGAGCGGCCCGGGACCGGACGGCCGCCCGTCAGGATCTCAGCGCAGGCCCCCGGCGAGGACCTTCTCCGTGACGGCGCGCACGGCGGCCGCGTCGTCGGCGGGCAGGGGGTTGCGCGGCGGGCGGGTGGGGCCGCCGTGGCGTCCGGCGACGTCCATGGACAGCTTGATGGCCTGGACGAACTCCGGCTTGGAGTCCCACCTCAGCAGCGGGTGCAGCTCCCGGTAGAGCGGCAGGGCGGTCTCCAGGTCGCCGCTCACCGCGGCCCGGTACAGGTCCACGCAGCAGTACGGCAGCATGTTCGGGCTGCCGGCGATCCATCCGACGGCACCGGCGACGCCGAGTTCCAGCAGTACGTCGTCGGCGCCCACCAGGAGGTCGAGGCCGGGGGCCCGCTCGGCGATCTCGTACGCCCTGCGGACGTCGCCGGTGAACTCCTTGACGGCCACGACGCTGCCCTCGTTGTGGAGCTCGGCGAGCAGGGCGGGACTCAGGTCCACCTTGGTGTCGTACGGGTTGTTGTACGCGACGACCGGGACGCCGACCTCGGCCACCTCGGCGTAGTGGGCGCGCACGCCCGCCTCGTCGCAGCGGTACCCGTTGGGCGGCAGGAGCAGCACGGACCCGGCCCCCGCCTCGGCGGCCTGTTCCGCCCAGCGCCGGGACTCGGCGCTGCCGTAGGCGGAGACACCCGGCATGACGCGGTCGCCGTCCCCGGCCGCCTCGACGGCGACCCGGACCATCCGGGCGCGTTCCTCGTCGGTGAGGGTCTGGTACTCGCCCAGCGACCCGTTGGGCACCACGCCGTCGCAGCCCGCCTCGACGAGGTTGCGCACGTGGGTGGCGTAGGCGTCGTAGTCGATGGTGCGGTCGTCGCGCAGGGGGAGGGGGGTGGCGACCATGATGCCCTGCCAGGGGCGGGTGCGCGTGGGGCTGTTCGTCTGCATGCTGGCTCCTTGGGTGTGTGGCCTGTCGCGGGGGCGACATGATGCGGTACGGCGGGAACACGGTGACGCGGGCGGCGGGGCGTGCCCGGCCGTCATGGGGCGGGAAAACCGAGGCGGACGGCTTCGCGCGCTACTGGGGATCGGACAGGTCGGCGAGGGCGGACAGCTTCACGGGGCAGGCCAGCGGGCGCCGGTCGGGTCCGGCCGGTGCCGTGCCGCCGCCGTGCGCGGCGGCGAGTTCCCCGACGGCGAATCCGCACGTCCGGCCCTGGCACCACCCCATCCCGGCGCGGGTGAAGAGTTTGACGGTCCGGGAGTCGCGGGCGCCGAGTTCCTCGCACGCCGTACGGATCCGGCCCGCGGACACCTCCTCGCAGCGGCAGACCTCCGTGTCGTCGGCCGGCCACTCGTGCCAGCCGTCCCCCGGCCGGTGCACGGTTCCCATCAGGTCGGCGAAGGCCCGCAGCCGACGCCGGGTGCGGCGCAGCGCGGCCACGCCGCGCCCCGCCCCCTCCGGCGAGCCGCCCCGTGTCTCACGGACGATCGACAGTGCCGCCAACTCACCTTCGCACAGGGCGAGTTCGACCCCACCCACGCCGCCGGTCTCGCCGGCCGCCCAGATGCCGGGGACCGTCGTCCTGAGCTGTTCGTCGAGGACGACCGCGTGCGTGCCGTCGGTGCCCGGACGCGTTTCGCAGCCGGTCGCCACGGCGAGTTCGAGCTGGGGCACGAGGCCGTGTCCCACGGCGAGCGCGTCGCATTCGATCCGGCGGCCGGTCCCCGCGACGGGGCGCCAGCGGTGGTCCACCCGGCTGACGGTCACGGCCTCGACCCGTCCGTCGCCGTGCACCTCGGTGACCGCGCGGTGGCTCAGCACCCTGACCCCGGCGCGCGCCAGCGCCGCGCCGAACCTGACCGCCTCCACCGCCTTGGCGGGGTTGACGGCCAGCACCCGGGGGGAGCGCGCGTACGCCCCGTAGCCGGCGGCCTCGACCAGGGCCGGGACGCGTGCGCCGGCCCGGGTCAGCGAGGCGGCGACCGCCTGGAGGAGCGGCCCGCTCCCGGCGACCACGATCCGGCGCCCCGGCAGCACCAGGCCGGACTTGAGCATGGCCTGGGCCCCCGCCGCGCCCACGACGCCCGGGAGCGTCCAGCCGGGGAAGGGGAGCTGGCGTTCGTGGGCGCCGGTCGCCAGCAGCAGCCGACGGGCCCGCACTGCGGCGCGGGCCGCCTCGTCGGCCCCGGCGACCGCGTGCAGGGTCCAGTCGTCGCCGGTCCGCTCGACCGTCCACACCTGATGGCTGGCCAGGTGCCGGATCGCGCCGGTGTCCCGGTGCGCGGCCAGCCGTGCGGACAGGCCGGTGAAGGCGGACCAGCCGTGGTGCAGGACCTGGGGCCGGGCGGCGCCGAGGCCGTCGGCCGGGTTGCGGTAGTACTGCCCGCCGGGCGCGGCGGCGGCGTCCAGCAGGACGACGTCGAGTCCGTGGTCGGCCGCGGTGACGGCCGCGGCCAGACCTGCGGGACCCGCGCCCACCACGGCGAGTTCGGCGCGGCCGGTGTCGCGCGGGCGGCCCTCAGCCGTCGAGTGCGGCATGCCCGTTCCCCTCCTGCGTGGTGATGGCGTCGTCCGGCCGGGCGGGGACCAGGCAGGCGCGCTGGTTGGGCCGGCCGTTGATGGTGGCCAGGCAGTCGTAGCAGGCGCCGATGCCGCAGAAGGCTCCCCTGGGGCGGCCGTTGACCCGGGTGGTGCGCCAGGTCATGATGCCCGCCGCCCAGAGGGCGGCGGCGACGCTCTGACCCGGCAGGGCGGTGAGCGGGCGGCCGTCGAAGGTGATCGGGAACTCCGGGCCGGGTTCGGCTCCGACGAGTTCGGCCGGGGTGCGTGCGCGGGTGCGTCTCACGGGGTCCTCTCCTGGGGTCCGGGCCTGGGCGGGCGGGTTCCGTTCCGCGCCGTCATGCGGCACGGTCCGGGGCGTGGAACCGGTCGGGTGCGAACGGTCCGAGGTCGAGCGCGGGACGCTCGCCCCGGACCGCGTCGGCGATCAGCCGCCCGGTCACCGGCGCCAGTCCGATGCCCGCGCCCTCGTGCCCGCAGGCGTGGAAGAGGCCGGGCACCCGGGAGTCGGGGCCGATCGCGGGCAGGTGGTCGGGCAGGTAGGGGCGGAACCCGTGGTAGGCGCGCAGCACCCGTACGTCCGCCAGCAGGGGGAAGAGGGCGGCGGCCCCGGCCGCCAGCCGGGCGAGCACCGGAACCGACAGCGTCCGGTCGAAGCCGACCCGTTCGCGGCTCGCCCCGATGAGCACCGGGCCCGCCGGGGTGCCCTCCACCACCGGCGAGGTCTGCAGGGCCGCGGACCCGCTCGACACGTCGGCCACGTACTCCGCCGCGTAGACCTTGTGGCGGATCAGCCGGGGCAGCGGTTCGGTGACGAGGACGAATCCCCGGCGCGGGAGGACCGGGAGGCTCACCCCGGCCAGCGCGGCCAGTTCGCCGCCCCAGGTCCCGGCCGCGTTGACCACGACGGGGGCGTGCAGTTCGCCCCGCGGGGTGCGCACCCCGCTCACCGCCCCCGAGCGGTCCCGCAGGATGTCCACCACCTCCTCCCCCGGGTGCAGGCGCGCCCCGGCCCGGACCGCCGACCGCAGCAACTCCGCTGCGGCGAGCGCCGGTTGGACCTGTGCGTCCTGCGGGTAGTGGCAGCCGCCCGCCAGCTCCGGCGCGAGGTGGGGCTCCAGGTCGCGGAGCCGGTCGGCCGGGACGTGGTGCGCCTCGACACCGGCCGCCCGCTGGCCGTCGGCCGTCGCGGACAGGGCGTCCAGGGAGCCCTCGGAGGCCGCCACGACCACGCCGCCCTTGCTCTCGTACTCGATGCCCGGGGGCAGTTCGGCGGCCAGCTCCTGCCACAGGGCGGCGGAGAGCAGCGCCAGCTCCAGCTCGGGCCCCGGCACCTTGTCGGAGACCAGCAGGTTCCCCTCGCCGGCTCCGGTGGTGCCGCCGGCCACGGGTCCGCGGTCGACGACGGCCACGGAGAGTCCGGACCGGGCGATGTAGTGGGCACAGGCGGCGCCGACGACTCCGGCGCCGACGATGACGACATCCAGAGAGTGTCTCGTGAGCACGTCAGTAATATGTCACATTGCTTTGAGGTCGCCAAGGGTGCGCACGGGGTCGGTTGATCAACGGCCGTGCCTCCCCGCCCCGGCCGGGACGGCACGGGGGCGGGGAGGCACGGGAAGGCGCGGGGCGGTACGGGCGGGGAGGTTCCGCCCCGGACCCGTGGCCCCGTCAGGGACGGGGCACGTTCCGCAGGTTGGAGCGGGCCATCTGGACCATGCGGCCCACCCCGCCGTCCAGCACGATCTTGCTGGCGGAGAGCGCGAAGCCGGTCACCATCTCCGCGCTGATCTTCGGCGGGATGGAGAGGGCGTTGGGGTCGGTGACGACGTCGACGAGCGCCGGGCCCTTGTGCCGGAAGGCGTCCTTGAGTGCCCCTTCGAGCTGTTTGGGCTTCTCCACCCGCACCCCGTACGCCCCGGCGGCCCGCGCGACCGCCGCGAAGTCCGGGTTCCGGTTGGCCGTGCCGAACGACGGCAGGCCCGCGACCAGCATCTCCAGCTCGACCATGCCGAGGGAGGAGTTGTTGAACAGCACCACCTTCACCGGCAGGTCGTACTGCACCAGGGTCAGGAAGTCGCCCATCAGCATGGTGAATCCGCCGTCGCCGGACATCGACACGACCTGCCGGTCCCGGTCGGTGAACTGGGCACCGATGGCCTGCGGCAGCGCGTTGGCCATCGACCCGTGGCTGAACGAACCGATCACGCGGCGCCGGCCGTTGGGCGAGAGGTAGCGGGCCGCCCAGACGTTGCACATGCCGGTGTCCACGGTGAACACGGCGTCGTCGTCGGCCAGTTCGTCCAGCACCGAGGCGACGTACTCCGGGTGGATCGGGACGTGCTTCTCGACCTTGCGGGTGTACGCCTTGACCACGCCCTCCAGCGCGTCGGCGTGTTTCTTCAGCATCCGGTCGAGGAACTTGCGGTCGGACTTGGCCCTCACCTGCGGGGTCAGACAGCGCAGCGTCTCCCGGACGTCGCCCCAGACCGCCAGGTCCAGCTTGGAACGGCGGCCGAGGTGCTCGGGGCGCACGTCCACCTGGACGATCTTCACGTCGGACGGGAGGAAGGCGTTGTACGGGAAGTCGGTGCCGAGCAGGATGAGGAGGTCGCACTCGTGGGTCGCCTCGTACGCCGCGCCGTAGCCGAGCAGTCCGCTCATGCCGACGTCGTACGGGTTGTCGTACTGAATCCACTCCTTGCCGCGCAGCGCGTGCCCGACCGGGGCCTTCACCCGTTCGGCGAACTCCATCACCTCGGCGTGGGCGCCGGCCGTGCCGCTGCCGCAGAACAGGGTCACGCGTTTCGCCGCGTCGACCATTCGGCGCAGCTTCTCGATCTCCTCGTCCCCGGGCCGCACCGTGGGCCTGGAGGTGACCAGGGCGTGTTCGATCGACTTCTCCGGGGCGGGGCGGGCCGCGATGTCGCCCGGCATCGTGACGACGCTGACCCCGCCCCGGCCGATCGCGTGCTGGATGGCCGTCTGGAGCAGCCGCGGCATCTGCTCCGGGTTGGAGATCATCTCGTTGTAGTGGCTGCACTCCTGGAAGAGCAGCTCCGGATGGGTCTCCTGGAAGTAGCCGAGGCCGATCTCGCCCGACGGGATGTGCGAGGCGAGGGCGAGCACGGGTGCCATGGAGCGGTGGGCGTCGTAGAGGCCGTTGATCAGGTGCAGGTTGCCCGGGCCGCACGATCCGGCGCAGGCCGCCAGCGCGCCGGTGACCTGGGCCTCCGCACCGGCGGCGAAGGCGGCCGTCTCCTCGTGCCGCACCTGGATCCAGTCGATGCCGCGATGGCGCCGGATGGCGTCGACGACCGGGTTGAGGCTGTCGCCGACGACGCCGTACATGCGCTTGACACCCGCCCGGACGAGGATGTCGACGAACTGCTCCGACACGTTCTGCTTGGCCATGGGTGCGTACCTTTCCGCGCTTCGGCTTCCGGACTCCGCATCCATCAACCCATGGCACGCGGGGTTACGCCTCCCAGACGCCGACCCCCGTGCGGTCGTCGGAGTACCCCTTCACCCGGAGCTGGGTGTCGGCGAGGAAGGGGACGAGCCCGGGTGCCCCGCTGCGGGCCCAGCGCCCGGCGAGTTCCCCGGCGAGGGCCGGTTCGCCCCGCATCGGTTCGGCGAGACCGGTGCTGCACAGCAGCAGGGCGTCCCCCGGCCGGGCCACCGAGGCCCGGAAGCGAAACGGTTCGGCGGGCGGGTCGTCACCGGTCGTGGCCGGCAGCGGTTCGAGGTCCTGCCAGGCGTGGTCGCGCAGCCGGAAGAGCCCGCCGCCGCCGATGCCGAAGAAGACCCTGGTGCGGCAGTCGGGGTCCGCGGGCAGCAGGAGGCAGCGCAGCCCCGCCGTGTACTCCGGCGGCTCCAGCCCCTGTTCCGCGGCGCGGACGCGCAGCCTGCCGTACGTACGGTCGGTGAGGCGGTTCAGACCGGACTTGAGGTCTCCGCGCCGCCCCGCCCTGATGTCCTCGGCGAGCCGGACGTGGCTGCGGCCCACGGCCTCGCCGATCCAGCGGCAGGCATCGGCCGCCGCCAGGTGCGCCGACCGGGTGGCGCGGGCCCCGGTGGCCACGGCGACCAGGAGCAGCGCGTCCTCGTCGTCGCCGAAGCGCGCGGTGAGCAGCGCGTCGCGGCGGGGCTCGCCCCGGAACCGCGCGGAGTCCCCGCGCACGGACGCGGCGCGCAGGGTGTACGTGCCGTAGCGGGCGCCGTCCAGCACGGTGTCGGCGACGAGGCCGTCCAGCTCCTCGGCGGTGGCGGCGGGCAGGGCCGTGGGCTCGGCGTCGTAGGTGGGCGGGCGGTCACCCACGTGGCCGATCGCGAAACGGTCGGCGGGCCCGGGCCCCGGCTCCGGGACGCCGGGTACGACAGGGGTTTCGGGGACGACGGGGGTCGTGGGGGCGGCGGGTGCTCCCGGAGCGGTGGCGGACTGCTCGGTGATCGGCCTCCTGGGCAGCGGGGGCAGTGGCTCCGGCGCTCCGGCGCCCGGCTCCACGGCCGGGTCCGGCTTCGTGACCTGGTCCGGCCTCGCGAGGGGTGGTGGGTAGGGGGCCCGCGGGTCCACGGGCACGCGCGGCAACGGTACGGCGAAGGTGCGCGGACGCGACGGACCGGCCGGGGAATCCGTGGCGGGGGCGTCCGGGGCGTGCACGACCGCGGCCGGCGGCTCCCACGGGGCCCGCTCCGGCCGGAGTATCGGCGGACCGGGCGGCACGGGAGGCGCCGGTGGGGCGGGTGGTGCGGGTAACACGGATGGTTCGGGCGGCGCGGGCGGCACCGAGGGTGCGGAAGACACAACCGGTTCGGGGACCGGTGCCCCTCCCGAAGGTGCTCCTGCCGAAGGCGCCTCCCCCGCCGTCCTTGTCTCCCCCGCGTCTCCGCGCCCCGTACGCCCGTCCGGTCCCACCGCGTCCGACGCCGAGTCGAAACGGTCGTCGAGCGTGTCGGCCGCATCGCCCGTTCCGGTGTCCCGGGCGTCCTCGTCGTACAGCCTGTGCCACCAGTCGTCCTCACGGGCGGCGGGCTTCTCCCCCTGCTGACTCATTCCCTTATTGTCGGCCGCCCGGGCCGTACGAAAACGGGGCATCCGGAAAAAGCGGCTGCGAACACAGGTCCGCCGGGCGCCCCCACCCCCCACGGGAAGGACGCCCGGCGGACCGGCTCGGTGTGATCAGCGCACGGCGTATGCGTCGGTCACGGTCTGGACGACGGAGTTGCCGTTGGCGTCCGTCAGTTCGGTCTTCAGCGTGACCGGCTTGCCGGCCGCGCCCGCGTGGTTCACGGTCGCGGTCCACCGGCCGTTCTGCTGGGCGGTGGTCGCGGCGGTCCAGGTCTTGCCGCCGTCGTACGAGTACGAGACCTTGGCCGCGGTCAGCTTGCCGGGCGTGTAGCCGGCGTGGCCGGTGACGCTCAGGCCGATCTTCTGGCCGTCCTGCGCCGCGAGGGTCTTGAGCCCGTCGGCCGCCAGGTCGTAGCCCGGGAAGAGCAGCGGGATGCCCTGCGAGTACACGTTCTCGTCACGCTTCGAACGGAACTTCCAGGTGGTCTCGGTGCTGGTGGACCGCTTCCACACGGCGGCGGGCTGGCCGAACCGGGTGGTCTGCATGGTGAGTTCGTACGCGGCGTCCTCGGCCGGGACGGTGAACACCCCGGACGGCCAGCCGTTCTCGCCGATCAGCTTGCCACCGCTGCTCAGCCGCATGTTGCCCACGTCGCCGAAGGAACCCTGGAGACCGGCGTGCTCGCTGTCGCTCCAGAAGCCCGGGGCGACGCCGATCAGGTTGTCCTGGCGCTCGGCGGCGAGCTGGAGCTCACCGGCGGCGTCGCGCGGGGCGGCGGGGACCGGGATGCCCCGGTACCAGTTCTCCGTGCGCGTCGAGCCGGCCCGGTAGGTGCGCGGCTGATCGGTCATCATCTCGCCCCAGGGGAAGCTGGAGGAGAGGTACCGCGTCCAGGAGGTGTCGCCCGCCGAGTAGTACTCGGTGCGCTTGCCCGGGGCGGCGACGGAGTCGGTGATGGCGGAGAACGTCGCGCCGTACGGGCGGCTGATGAGCATCATGTCGACGTAGTCCGCCGCGACGCCCATCGCCTCGTAGTTGGCGGTGACCTTGCCGAGTTTCGTGTCGCGGACCTTGTAGGTGCGGTCCGAGGTGATCGGGCCGGTCTCCGGGAAGGCCAGGTTGTAGACGAACGGGCTGACGGCCGTGGCCTTCCAGCTCAGCTCGACCGGGCCGTCGGCCAGGGCGGACTTCAGCGCGGCGGCCTCGCCCGCCTCGATGCCGAGCGCGGGCAGCACCGCCTGGGCGAAGCCCATGCCCGGCTGCCAGGGGCCTGCGGCGGGGCGGTGGACGATGACGGCCTTGGCACCCGCGGCCTTGGCGTCGCGCGCCCAGGAGTAGATGATGCCGTCGTCGTCACCGACCTCGACCAGGGCGATCTTCCCTGCGACGCCCGCGGCCTTCAGCTCCCCGGGAGTGCCCTTTCCGGCGTCGACCAGGGCGGCGCGGCCCGTACCGTCGAGGTTGACGGAGCCGGTACTCGCCACCGTCGGGTGCAGCTCGGCGCCGCCGACGACCGACAACTTCTCGATCTGCGGGGCGTACGCGCGCCAGAAGCTGGCGAACTCGAAGTCGCCGTCGCTCGCCCGGCCCTGCACGTCGGCCAGGTAGTTCTTGACGGCGGAGCCGCCGTTGATGGAGCCCGAGTGCAGCCAGACGTCGTCCCAGCTGCGGCCGAACGCGAGCGTGGTGGAACGGTTCTCGGACACCCGGTCCGTGGTCTTGACCTGGACCCGGTGGGCCTTGCGGGCGTCCAGGACCACGGTGGTGTCCTTGGTGACGTTCAGCTGCGGCCGCGCGAGGTAGGCGACGGAGTCGGTCATGCGGCCGGTGGTGTCCTTCGGGTCGGCCGTGGTGACGAAGCCGGACAGGAAGTACGCGCCGGGGCGCACCTGGTAGACCTGGTCGGTGGCACCGCCGTTGAAGCGGCGCTCACCGCTGGCGGTGTCGGTGCCGATGACGTCCAGCGAGGAGGAGCCGGCCGCGGGCTTGCCCGCGCGGTCGACGAGCTTGACCCGCAGGGTGACGGTCTCGGCCCCGACGTACAGCGAGAACGGGGTGGAGACCTTGGCTCCGCCGGGGCCGGTGGCCAGTACGCGTCCGGTGACGTCGCCGTACTGGGCGGCCTTCAGCTTCGCCGTCGGGTCGATCTCCAGCGGGACCTCAACGGTGGCTCCGGCGGGCACCGTGACGGTGCGGGTGCCGAGCTTGGCGACCGCGGAGCGGACGGCCGAGCCGTCGTTGCCGGTGACGCCCTGGACGCTCAGCGAGAGCTTCACCGGCTTGGTGCCGGAGTTGGTGTACGGCACGTCGACCGTGGTGCGGTCGCTCCGGTCCT
This sequence comes from Streptomyces sp. NPDC002669, assembly GCF_042889165.1. Lineage (NCBI taxonomy): Bacteria > Bacillati > Actinomycetota > Actinomycetes > Kitasatosporales > Streptomycetaceae > Streptomyces > Streptomyces sp. NPDC002669. Next base: position 291,735 of record NZ_JBIAQQ010000001.1, read on the forward strand.
GCGGCCAGTTGAAGGTGCCGCCCTGGACGGCGGGGGCGCCGACGAGGGTGGTGTCGATGGCGGCCTCGACGTCGAGCCGGCCGCCGCCGGTCTCGCGCACGTCGCCGGGGATGTCGCTCTTCGCGGAGGACACCAGGGCCGCCTTGATCTGCTGGGCGGTCCAGTCCGGGTGACGCTGCTTCACGATGGCCGCGGCGCCCGCGACGTGCGGGGTGGCCATCGACGTACCGGACATCGACTGGTACGCGTAGAGGCCCCGGCCCCCGGCCGCGGCGGCCGAGATGGCGACGCCGGGGGCGGCGATCTCGGGCTTGAGGGTGTGCGAGACGATCGCGGGTCCGCGGCTGGAGAACTGGGCCGTGGAGTCGTCGCGGTCGACGGCGCCGACGGTCAGCACGCTCGGGGCGCAGCCGGGCGAGGAGACGGTGTTCGCCGTCGGGCCCGCGTTGCCGGCCGCGATCACGAACAGGGTGCCCCTGCTCTGCGCGAGCTCCTCGGCGGCGACGCTCATCGGGTCGGTGCAGTCGGTCGGTTCCGGGCTGCCGAGGCTCATGGAGACGACGTCGGCCTTCTGGTCGACGGCCCACTGCATGCCGGCGATGATCCAGGACTCGGCGCCGGAGCCGCTGTCGTTGAGGACCTTGCCCGCGAGCAGGTCGGCGCCGGGGGCAACGCCCTTCTTCTTGCCGCCGCTGGCGGCTCCGGAGCCGCCGACGGTGGAGATGGTGTGGGTGCCGTGGCCCTGGCGGTCGTCGGTGCTGTCGGAGTCGGTGAAGTTCTCCGAGGCGGCGATCCGGCCCTTGAGGTCGGGGTGTTCGGCGTCGACACCGGTGTCGAGGACGGCGACCTTGGTGCCCTTGCCGTCGTAACCGGCGGCCCAGGCGAGGTCGGCGCCGACCTGCTTGGTCGACTTGTCGAGGGTGGCCTGGACCTTGCGGTCGAGCCAGAGCTTCTTCGGACCCGCGGCCGAGAAGGAACGGGCGCCGCCGGTGAGGTCCGCCCAGAAGTCGGCGGCCTTCTTCTTGTCCGCCTTGAGCGCGACGCCGTCGATGGCGTCGAGCGCGAGTCCGCGCTCGGCACCGCGCGGGGTGGCGAACGTGGAACGGGCCCGGCCCTTGTCGTAGACGGCGATCAGCGGCAGCGACTTGCTGTGGGCGTCGTCGTAGCCCTGCCGGACGAGACCGGTGACGTTGAAGAGTTCCTCGTCGACCCGGCCCGCGGCCAGCGCCTCGACGGCGGTGTCGGGGTAGACGTAGAGGTCCTTGCCGGACTGCCTGGTCTGGACGAGGGGGACGGAACCGTCCTCGCGGGGCAGCGCGGTGACCGAGGCGGCCCCCGAACCGTCCGTGCTCACCAGGACCTTGTCGCCGGTGACCAGGGTCACCGTGACCGGCTTGCCCTTCTTGGCGTCGGCGGCGGCGCTGCCGGTCAGTGCTCTCTTACCCGTCGCGTCGTCCTGCGGCACTGCCGAGGACGGGGCGATCGCGGTGACGGCCAGGACGGCGGCGGTGGCCGCTCCCAGTGCCGTACGCGATATCGGACGCATCGCTCTCCCCAAGTGAATCCGGAACCAACCTGCGCAAACCGCAGCTTTCCGGAGGTTGTTGGTACTGCGGTGGCGCCACATTGGCAGAGCGAAGAGCGTTAAAGGGATGATGTACACGGCGGGTTTACGCCGTGGCCGCTTTCCGCCACGGCTGGACACCCGGCGACAGCGACATCGTGCGGAATCAGCGCGTCCATGAGGGGGCCGGGATGCTGGGAGCCATAGGTCTGGACGAGATACAGGAGTCCGCCTACCGTGCACTCGTGGCGGTGGGAGCTGCGGAGATAGCCGATCTCGCGCACCGGCTGGCACTTCCCGAGGCGGACACCGAACGGGCCCTGCGCAGGCTGGAGCAGCACGGGCTCGCCGCCCAGTCCTCCGCCCGCACGGGGCGCTGGGTGGCGGCCCCGCCGGGCGTGGCGCTCGGGGCGCTGCTCACCCAGCAGCGTCACGAGCTGGAGCAGGCGGAGCTGGCGGCGGCCCTGCTCGCCGAGGAGTACCGGGCGGAGGCCGCCGAATCGGCCGTGCACGATCTGGTCGAGGTGGTGACGGGGGCCAGTGCGGTGTCGCACCGCTTCCACCAGTTGCAGCTGGGGGCGGCGAACGAGGTGTGCGCCCTGGTCACCGGGAAGCCGATCGCGGTCAGCGGCATGGAGAACGAGGCCGAGGAGCGGGCCGCCACGCGCGGGGTGTCGTACCGGGTGGTGGTCGAGCGCGAGCTCCTCTCGCAGCCGTCCGGGATCATGGAGCTGTCGGCCGCGCTGAGCCGCGACGAGCAGTGCCGGGTCATCGACCGGGTGCCGACCAAGCTGGTCGTCGCCGACGGCACCCTGGCGATGGTCCCGCTGACCGGGCGCAGCGCCGAGCCCTCGGCCCTGGTGGTCCACGCCTCCGGGCTGCTGGAGTCGCTGGTGGGGCTCTTCGAGGCGGTGTGGCGTCAGGCCATGCCGCTCAGGCTGGGCGAGAGCGGCCTGCCGCAGGGGGAATCCGTCGAGCCCGACCCGACGGACCTGGAGATCCTGTCGCTGCTGCTGGCCGGGCTGACGGACGCGAGCGTGGCGAAGCAGCTGGATCTGGGGCTGCGGACCGTGCAGCGCCGGGTGAAGGGACTGATGGAGCTGACCGGGGTGTCGACCCGGTTGCAGCTGGGCTGGCACGCGTACGAACGGGGCTGGGTGGCCCGTACCCCGCGGGCCTGACCGGGGCCCGGGGGCGGGTCGCCGACCGCGCCCGGTGCGGGGCCGGTGACGGTGCGCCACCGGCCCCGCACCGTCGCCGGCCGGACTCCGGTACGGCTCCGAGCCGCACGGGCGGCCCCGTCCGGGGAGCGCTGACGGGCGGGACCGGCCGGACTCCGGCAGGCTGGTCGAATGAGCGTGTGGCAACTCGTCGCCGTCGGCCTGGTCATGCTCCTCGGCCTGCTCGGTGTGCTGGTGCCGGGGGCACCGGGGCAGGCGATCGTCTGGGCCGCCGTGCTGTGGTGGGCGCTGACCGACATGACGCCGGCCGCCTGGGGCGTACTGATCGGCGCCACCGCGCTGCTGTTGTTGAGCCAGGCGCTGAAGCCGCTGCTGCCCCCGCGCCGCCCCCACGAGTCGGGGGCACCGCGCAGGACGCTGACGCTCGGCGGGATCGGCGCGATCGTGGGTTTCTTCGTACTGCCGGTGATCGGTGCGGTCGTCGGCTACGTGGGAGCCATCTACGGGGCGGAACGGCTGCGGCTGGGCAGCCACGCGGCGGGCTGGACGTCGGTCCGCTCGGTGATGCGGGCGACGGGCTACTCGGTGCTCGTGGAACTCTTCGCGTGCCTGTTGGTGGCGGGGGCCTGGCTGGGCGCGGTGCTGTGGGGCTAGGGTCTTTCGTTTGGATCATGCCGGGCTCGCGTGCCCCGGCACTTCCCCAAGCTCTCGGCTGCGCTCGAGCAGGGGAGACCCCATCGCTCGCGGCGTTGTCGTCGGTCGCCATGGCTCCGCCATGTCTCCCTTCTCCGCCTTGCGATCGCACGCACCGGACCCCGCTCACTGATCCGGCCTGATCCAAACGAAAGACCCTAGGGCTCACCCACGAACCCCCTTCACACCAAAGCATTCTGACTGACCGTCATGCTTACTTCTCCCGGCTCTCCGGCGCCGGGTCCAGCAGGGCCGTGGCGGCCAGGAAGTCCTCGTGGGCCTCCCCGTACCGCTCGGCGGCGAGGAGGAACATGGAACGGTCGGTCAGGGCCCCGGCCAGGGCGGCCCGGCCCTCCGCCCCGACCAGCTCCGTCAGTCTGCGGGCGAGTGCCACGCCCCGGTCGAAGAACGGCCGGAGCGGTTCCAGGACGATGTGGCTGCGCCTCTCCCGCAGCAGTGCCGCGCGGATGGTCGCTCTGCGGTGCACGGCGATCAGTTCGGGCAGATGGGTGCGGGGGTCCGTGTCGGCCTCCCCGGCCAGGCGGGCGGCCCGCTCCTCCAGGGCCGGCAGGGCGTCGAAGTAGGCCCGGGCGGTGTCGCCCGACCAGGAGGTCGAGCCGAACGACGGTGCCGGGGAGTCGGGAGACGCCGGGGGTTCCAGTTCCCGGCCCGACAGCGCGAGCAGCATGGTCCACCAGGAAAGGACGTTGCTCCAGCTCCTGCGCTCCCCGGTTTCGTCCAGCTCGGCGAGGAGGCCGAGTGCCTCCTGCCGCGCCGCCGTCGCCTCGTCCCGGCGCCCGGCGGCGTCCAGCATCTGGGAGTGGCGGACGAGTTCCCAGACCAGGATGGCCGGCGGCCCGTTCCCGGCCGCGCACTCCTCACGGGCGGTGGCCACGATGCCCGCGAAGGCGTTCAGGGCCGCCCCGTGGTCCCCGGCGGCGTCCAGTTCGGCCGCCCACTCGATCGCGTCCCAGAAGGAACCCCTGTCCGGCTCCTTCGCGCCCCCGGCCCGGGTGAACCTCCCGCAGATCTCCGCGGCCTCCCGGTGGCGCCCCTCCTCCGCCAGTGCGACGGTCAGCCGGCCGTGCCCGTACAGGGGGCTCTGCACCTGCCCCGCCTCGAAGCCCTGCCGGCCGACCCGGGCCATCTCCTCGCACAACGCGAAGCCCTCCGCCCGCCGCCCGGCCTCGTACAGCTGCCGCTGGTGGGCGGAGAGGGCCCGGACGAGGGTCTCCGTACGGTTCGGATCGTCCGCCCCGATCCGCCGGGCGACGGCCACCGCCTCGGCGTACAGGGCCAGTTGTGCGTCCGGGTGATCCCGGAGCTCCCGCGCGTGGCCGGCCGAGATCAGCGCCCGGCAGAGCTTCGGCAGATAGGCCCGCGGGCTCACTTCGGCCAGCACCCGGTACGCCTCCAGCTCCTGCCGGGCGTCCGGCCGGCCCGACCCGAGCAACACCGTCCGCGCCCGCAGCACCGCATCCTGATCGACGTTCTCGGTGGGATTCATGACGGTGATTCTGGGACCCGGGAACAGGCCGGAACAAGGCCGGTCGGGTGTGCTTCCGGTCCTACGAAAAAGGCCGCTGACCTGTCATGATGGAGACGTCTTCAGCCCTTTCGGGGATTTTCCGGCCGCGTCGCACGAGGCGGGTTCAGCCGGTGCCCAGGAGCTCCAGGTGCCGCACCCCGTACGAGCGCCAGGGCCGCCACCGTTGCGCCCCCGGCCTCCCGTACGGGTCCACGTCGGGGTCGCCGAGCGCCCGCGTCCTGATGAGCGCCGCGGTCACCGGGCCGATCCCGGGCAGCCGCAGCAGGGCCTGCTCGGCCTCGTCGCGGTCGGCCCCGGCGTCCAGCCGCAGCTCCCCGCCGGCGAGCGCGGACGCCAGGGCCCGCAGCTCCGGGTCCTCGGCCGCCCCGGCCAGCACGGCGGGTTCGGGGAACACCCGGGTCAGCCCGCCGCAGGGCACGTCCAGCGCCGTCCCGTACCGCTCGACGAGCCGCGCCGCCGCCTCCCGGCCCACCAGGGCCCGGACGGCGAACTCCTCCGGGTCCGCGGCGCCGGGCGAACGCAGTCCCGGCCTGGCGGCGACCCCCGGGGCGAGCCGCGGGTCGGCGCCCAGCCGCTCGTCGACGGCGTACGGATCGGCGTCCAGGTCGAAGAGGCGCCGCAGCCGCTGGACGGCCGTCGTCAGGTCCCGCAGGTCCGTGAGGTGGATGCGGGCGTCCAGCCAGGAACCGGCGGACCGCTCGTCGACGGCCACGACGCCCGAGCCGTACGGGAGCCGCAGGGTGCGCCGGTAGGTGCGGGCGCCCGTCCCGCCGCAGACCTCCTCGATCCCGGCGACCGCCTCACCGGCCAGCAGGTCGAAGACCTGGCGCGCCGCGTACGGCCCCCGGTGGGCGAGCCGCAGCGGGATGCCGGTGGTCCGCCCCACCCGTACCGTTCCGCCGCGCCCCGTACCGGCCTCGGTCCGCAGTGCAGTCGGTGTGCGGGCGTAGATCTGCCGGATCGTGTCATTGAACTGGCGCACACTGGCGAAGCCGGCCGCGAAGGCGATCTCGGTCACGGGCAGCCCGGTCGTCTGGAGCAGCACCCGTGCGGTGTGGGCGCGCTGGGCGCGGGCCAGTGCGACGGGTCCGGCGCCCAGCTCCGCGTTGAGCTGCCGCTGCACCTGGCGCGAGCTGTAACCGAGCCGGTGGGCGAGGCCGGGCACGCCCTCCCGGTCGACCACGCCGTCGCCGATCATCCGCATGGCGCGGCCCACGACGTCGGCCCGGACGTTCCACTCCGCCGAGCCGGGCACCGCGTCCGGGCGGCAGCGGCGGCAGGCCCGGAAGCCGTTTCCCTGCGCGGCGGCCGCCGTCGGGTAGAAGCGGACGTTCTTCCGCTTGGGGGTCACGGCGGGGCAGCTCGGCCGGCAGTAGATGCCGGTCGTCTCGACGGCGAAGAAGAACTCCCCGTCGAAACGGGCGTCGCGGCTGCTCACCGCCTCGTACCTGGTCCGTTCGTCCATCACGGAATCCAGTGTGCGGCACCCCCCGGCACCGCACTGGCGGATTTCGGACGCGGCCCTGCGCGCGGTCGGCCGACGCGCGGGGCCGTGGGAACACGGCCGCGGCTACCGAGCCCGGCCCCGCTTCGCCTCCATGGCGGCGCGCCCCTCGGCCCCCTTGCGCTTCCAGTCCCGCAGGATCTCCGACCGCAGCCGGGCGTCGGTCTTGGCGACGATGCGCTGGTTCTCGCGCAACAGCTTGCGGAAGCTGTCGAGGCGCCGCTCGTGCAGCGAACCGTCCTCGATCGCCGCGAGCACCGCGCAGCCCGGCTCGGACTCGTGGGCGCAGTCGTGGAACCGGCACTGCTCGGCCAGCTCCTCGATCTCGGAGAAGACCTGGCCCACGCCTTGCTCCGCGTCCCAGAGACCGACCCCGCGCAGCCCCGGGGTGTCGATCAGCACGCCCCCGCCGGGCAGGACCAGCAGGTTGCGGGTGGTGGTGGTGTGGCGGCCCTTGCCATCGACGTCACGGGCGGCCTGCACCTCCATCACGTCCTGGCCGAGCAGGGTGTTGGCGAGGGTCGACTTGCCCGCGCCGGACACCCCGAGCAGCACGCTCGTACCGCCGGAGACGATGGCGGAGAAGACGTCGATGCCCTCCCCCGTGGCGGAGCTGACGGGCAGCACCTGCACCCCGGGGGCGACGCCCTCGATGTCCTGGACCAGGTAGGACAGCGTGGCGGCGTCCGGCACCAGGTCGGCCTTGGTCAGCACCACGATCGGCTCGGCGGCGCCGTCCCCGGCGGACCCGTCCGTGCGCAGCAGCGCGTCGCCGGAGGAGCTGGACATGGCGAGCGCGAGGAAGCGCTCCACCCGCCCCAGGTCGAGTTCCACGGCGAGCGAGACGCAGATGACGATGTGGTCGACGTTGGTGGCGAGCACCTGCCCCTCGGAGCGCTGCGACGACGTCGAGCGGACGAAGGCGGTGCGCCGCGGCAGCAGCGTGCGGACGAACTGCGGATCACCGTCGGGATCGACGGCGACCCAGTCACCCGTGCAGACGATCCGCATCGGATCGCGCGGGACGACGAAGGCGGTGTCGGCCCTGAGCATGCCGTCCGGGGTGACGACATCGCACTGGCCGCGGTCGACCCGCACCACACGCCCGGGAAGCAGACCCTGTTCGGCGTACGGCGCGAACTCGGCCTCCCACTCGGCGTCCCAACCGTACGGGGACAGCGGGTGCGCGGCGGACGAGCCCTGGAGGGAGGAGAGAGCGGACGAGAAAGACTGGAGGGACAAGGGAAACCCTTCGAAGGGTGGCCCCGGCAACGCGCTTGCGGGCGCGGAGAGTTACGAAGAGGTCAGCCGGTGACCACGGGGGTGGGAACGATGTTCTTCCGGTTGTGGGCAACGCCCATCGCAACGACAGTCATCACGGTCCTCACCTCCTGGTTCACACATGAACCCGACACCGGCGGCTCAGCACGCCGTCCGGAACTCCGCACACGATAGCCCGCGTCCGTCGGGCGGCTCAACACATTTACCGGGACGCGCGCCGCATCCGCCGGATCGGGGACCACGCTCCGGGCCGTATTCATCGGAGTTATCCGGCTATCTCGCTCGATCAGGTGATACGCATGCACAACCACCGGTCCGGGGCCGTTATGGTGCCGAGCATGACCTCACCCCAGACCGCCAACGGCACGTTCACCCAAGCCCAGTTGGGCACGATCACACTGATCGGGTGGAGCGGCGAACACCCTGACGGCGGCCACGACGTCGCCTTCCTCCTCGTCTACTCGCTGGGCGACGGCACGGACGGTCCCGCCGCCGGTGAGGCCGCCATGCGCGTGGCCCTGGAGCGCTGCGGACTGCCGGTCGGCAACGGCCCGGTGTACGCGGCGGAGCACCCCGGCCTCCAGGTGAAGCTGCTCGTCCAGGCGGGCCAGGCCGTTCTGACGCTGCCCCACTTCACCGCGCAGTACCCCGCCCCGCCCGAGTGGCTCGCCGCCGCGAACCAGCGGGGCGAGGTGCACGCGATGTTCGCGACCCGTCCGTGGCCCCAGGGCGCCCCGGGCCGCCCGGTCGACGAGGGGCTGCTGCGGTCCTTCGCCGGCGATCCGGAGGTCATCATGTCCTCCGCCCACTGCGTGCTCCCGGTGCGCAGCCTGGGTTGATCCGCCCCGGCACATGACGATGCCCACCGCCCCCGTGGCGCGGTGGGCATCGTCATGTGCGAAGCCCGGGGCGTTGTTGCCCCCGGTCCTGCTCGGCGGTCGGCCGTGCCCCGTGAACCGGTGGGGCACAGCCGTGCGGACGACCGCGGGAACGGTCCCGGGTCGCCCGCACGCCGGACGCGTCAGTTGTTGGCGATCCCGTTGCCCGACAGCACCGGGATGCCGTTGACCAGGTGCGACAGCGCCTCGTCGCCCTTGGCCTGGGTGGAGTTCTCGGCACACTGCTGGTTCTGCGGCGAGGACAGGACGTTGACGTCCTGGACCGCGACCGGCACCAGCAGGCCGACGAGGGCACCGGCGTTGGCCTTGAGCGGCAGGCCGACACAGGCCTTGTTCAGCGTGCCCTGGACGAGCTGGACCTGCGGGCTGCCGTCGCCCTCGGTCACACTGTTGCCGAACGAGTCCACGGCGCCGTTGCCGTTGACCGACGTCGTGCCACCGTCGTTGCCGATCGCCATGGCCGCCGGGGCCATCGCGGCGGACAGGCCGACCAGGGACACGGCCACTGCTGCGCCGGTCATCATCTTCTTCATCACGCTTCACCTTTCGGAGCGTCCCGTTGTGGAACGTACTGATCAACCCGCTACGGAAGCGTGGGTTCCGCAGTACCACCCGAATGGGTTCGATCCGGCATGAGTTCGACCGCTCCGTTCACCCCTCGACGGCCTCGCCGGAGGTGCGGGCCGCCGGGATCCGGCTCTCCGCGCGGGGCCGGGCGGGTGCCGGGGGCGGCGTCCGTTCCGGGTCGCCGTGGGCGGCGCGCCACTCGGCGAGCAACCGGTCGTAGATGGGGGTGCCGCCCTGTCCGTGCCCCGGCCGACCGTGGGAGTTCTGACTGTCGTACTGGTCCATGAGGTGGGCTTACCCGATGCGGCGGACGGTGTCCGCCGCCACTACGGCAACCGGCCCAGCGCACCGCCCCTTCGAGGGGTCCCGCGCTCCGGACGCACGACGGGGCCGGCACATCCGGGCGGCCGACGAACGGCTGCCGCGTGGATGTGCCGGCCCCACGGGTACGTCATGTGCTGCGGGCAGGCGGGCCCGAAGCGGCCCGCGGTGTGCTCCCCCCGCGCGTACGAGAAGTCGGGAGGAGCGCCCGGGGCGGTACGGCCTTAGTTGTTGCCGGCGCCGTTGCCGGACAGGATCGGGATGTCGTCCAGGATGTGCGAGAGGGCCTCGTCACCCTTGGCCTGGGTGGAGTTCTCGGTGCACTGCTGGTTCTGCGGCGAGGACAGAACGTTGATGTCCTGGACCGCGATCGGGATGGCACCGAGCACCGAACCGACGTTGGCCTTGGCCGGCAGCGCGATGCAGGGCTTGTTGAGCGAGCCCTGGATGAGCGCGAACTGCGGGCTCCAGTCGCCGTGGGTGGCGGAGTTGCCGTACGACTGGACGGCACCGTTGCCGTTGACCGACGTCGTGCCACCGTCGTTGCCGATCGCCATGGCCGCCGGGGCGGCCGCGGCGGAGACGCCGACGATCGAAGCAGCGACAGCTGCCGAGGCCATAATCTTCTTGATCATGAAATAGCCCTTCTGGGGTTTCTCTGTTGCCCGCCTGTCCGGAGCGTTCTGATCAACTCGCGGCGACGGGGATGGTTGTGCCCGTTCACTCGAACGGCGCTCTCGCGTTCAGCTGTTCACCGGATGCGCGGCACCGGAGGAATGCGAAAGTCTTCGCCGGGCGGCAATCGCCTCGGGGCGACGGATCAACCGCCGACCGGCATACCGCCCAGGAGCGGGGCCGCACCCTTGGCCGCGCCGGTGGCCTTGCCCGCCAGGTCGCCGAGGGTGCCGTCCTTCACCGCGCCCGCGGCGTTGTCGACCGCGTCGACGACCGGGTCGACGGCCTGCGGGGCGCTCTCCACCACCTGGTTGACACCGCCGTTGAGGCTGAAGTTGGGGGCCGTGGTGGTGGTGACGGCGAAGGCGGGGGCAGCCGTTCCGAGCGCGGCCACGGAACCGGCGATGATTGCGGCGGTCTTCGCGTACTTCACTTTCGGGTTCCCTTCTGCAGCGGCAGCTTCATCGGTCGCGTGAACCGCGCCGCACGAGCCCTCTGTGGCCGTGCCCTCCTGCCGCTTTCGCAGTGGGTAACGAGGCGAAAGCGGCCCGGAAACTGGACTGGGACACTTTTTTCCCCGGGGCCACTCGTTCGATTTCGGGAACCGGAAAAGGGCAGGGAAAAGCCCCGGAACGCGGAAATGCGTTCCGGGGCCTTCCGGTCACGGGCTTTCGGCCCGGTCGACCGGAGGTCAGACGTTGGCGCAGGTGTTGCCGAAGGCCGGGTTGAGCACACCGATCACGTCGATCGTGTTACCACAGACGTTGACCGGAATGTGGATCGGAAGCTGGATGACGTTTCCGGACACCAGACCGGGCGAGTTCGCGGCGCCGCCCTCGGCACCGGAGTCGGCGAAGGCGGGGGCGGCGGCGCCCATCGCCATGAGGGTTCCTGCGGCGATGGCGGCAACCTTGGTGTACTTCACGTTTTTCCCTTTCTTTGACGGAGTCCGAAGCAGCCACGTCTTTCGTGCCACACGAGCGCGATCCCGATCGCTCGTAACTCCGCCGCTCTCATTCGTAACGATTCAGGGCCGCAGGCGAAACTCGGGGAGCTGAAAATCCTCAAGAATCGCCCGAAAGATGCAATACCGATCACTTGACGTCACGGATGGGCCCGTGCGGTCACGCGACGTGTCCCACACCCTCCCGAGCCCGTACGCGGGCCCGGGAGGGCAGCAACAGGCCCGGAACCGCCGGGGGAGGAAGGCCGGCGGCCCGGGCCTGTCATTACGGCTGGGTCAGGTGTCGATCAGCCAACGGTCAGCTGTTGCCGGCGCCGTTGCCGGACAGGATCGGAATGCCGGACAGGATGTGCGACAGCGGCTCGTCGCCCTTGGCCTGGGTGGAGTTCTCGGTGCACTGCTGGTTCTGCGGCGAGGACAGAACGTTGACGTCCTGAACGGCGATCGGGATCAGGCCGAGGACCGAACCGACATTGGCCTTGGCCGGCAGGCCGATGCACGGCTTGTTCAGGCTGCCCTGGACCAGGCCGAACTGCGGGCTGCCGTCACCACGGGTCTCGGCGTTGCCGAACGACTGCGAGGCCCCGTTGCCGTTGATCGAGGTCGTGCCGCCGTTGTCACCGATGGCCATGGCCTGCGTCGCGCCCAGACCCAGAATGGAGGCGGCGACGGCGCCCGTAGCCAGAACCTTCTTGATCACGCTTCAACCCTTCTCGTACCGGATGCCCCGTACCGGAGCCCCCTGCCCAACTCGCGACCGGGCTTTTGGTTCTCGTACTTCCCGCCTTTCACCCGAATGCCCGGAGCGCACGCACAACCGTGCGAAATCACGCCCGCGGGCCGGTCGGGAAAACGAGCGCCCGGTCGTCGCACCGTCATCCATACCGTATTCGCGCGCCGATACGGAGCATCCCGGCCGCCGCGGTCGGGGCCGATCATGAGCCGCTTGCGCTACTCCGTTCGCGTGGTTACGAAACTTCCACGGCCGCGTGAGTTTCCTGAACAAAATCTTCTCGTTATGAGTGTCACAAGCGTGCACGCTCGGGCGCTTGACCGGCAGAAGCAGTACTCAGCACATGAAGAACACGTCTTCGTGGTCTCCACGTTTCCACAACCGCCGCTTTCCGGTCTCACGCACGAAGGCCGTCGGGGTGGCGTCCCGACAGTGTCCGCATCGCCTGCTGTACGAACAAGCGAGCGTTCCGCTCGCACGGAATGTCCATAGGAAAGGGCACCAATGCGAAAAGCCTTGAGTAAGAGCGTGCTGGTGATGGCGGCGGCGTCAGGCATCCTGGCCGTGTCCGGGGGGTACGCGTTCGCGGACGCCTCCGCCGAGGGTGCGGCCGTCGGTTCGCCGGGCGTCGGCTCGGGCAACACCGTGCAGGTGCCGGTGCACGTACCGGTCAATGTGTGTGGCAACACCGTCAACGTGGTCGGCCTGCTGAACCCCGCGTTCGGGAACAAGTGCAAGAACGAGAGCGGCGGCAGCGGCAGCGGCAGTGGTACGGGCGCAAGCGCCGAGGGCGTCGCGGCCAACTCCCCCGGCGTGCTCTCCGGCAACGTCGTCCAGGCGCCCATCGACATCCCGGTCAACGTGTGCGGCAACACCGTCAACGTCATCGGCGCGCTGAACCCGGCGGCCGGGAACAACTGCGAGAACGGGTCGGGCGGCACCAGCACTCCGCCTCCCGTCCACCCGCCGCACAAGCCGCCGGTCCACCCCCCGCACCACCCGCCGGTCCACCCCCCGCACCACCCGCCGGTCCACCCGCCGCACCACCCGCCGGTCCACCCGCCGCACAAGCCGCCGGTGCACCCGCCGCACCACCCGCCGCACAAGCCCCCGCACCACCACACCCCGAACTGCCCTCCCACCACACCGCCCACCACTCCCCCCACCACTCCTCCGACCACGCCCCCCACCACACCGCCCACCACACCGCCCACCACTCCTCCGACCACCCCGCCCACCATGCCGCCGAACCACCCCGAGCCGGCACACCACAAGCCCCCGCACCACAAGCCGCCGCACCACAAGCCGCCGCAGCTGGCGCACACCGGCTCGGACGCGAAGCTCGGCCTGGCCGGCGGTGCCGCCGCGGCCATGGTGCTCGGCGGGACCCTGCTGGTCCGCCGTACCCGCGCCGCGCGGGACTGATCGGATCGGCCCCCGGGCAGCGGTGACGAGCAGTAGGTCACCAGGCAGCAGGTAGAGAAGGGCGGGGTCCGTCGTCGCAGCCCGAGCTGTGACGACGGACCCCGCCCCTTCGTCGTTCCCGGGCCCGCCGCGGGCCCGGGAGGGTCCCGGTCAGATCCGGGAGAGTCCCGCGCGGTCCAGGCAGGCCGCGACCTCGGCGGTCTCGGCCGCGTCCAGGCGGCGCATCGGCGGGCTCACCGCGTTGGTGGTGATGATCCCGCGCAGCATCAGGGCCGTCTTGAACGCGCCGAGGCCGGCGGCGGTGGCGGACGTCGTGCCGGGGCGTGCCGCGCGGACGATGTCGAAGAGCCGGACGAGCCGGTCCTGTTCGGCCCGGGCTGCGGCCCAGTCGCCGCGCACCGCGGCCTCGTGGAGGCGTACGTAGCCATGCGGGTCGACGTTGCCGAGCCCCGGGACCGAGCCGTCGGCCCCGCTCAGCATCATCGCGTCCACGACCAGTTCGTGCCCGGTGAGCACGGAGAACTCCGGCAGCTCGCGGGCTCCGATGACCAGGCGGCGGAACGATCCGTCGTCGCCGCTGGAGTCCTTCACACCGGCCAGTACACCGTCCGCGGCGAGCGGCAGCAGCAGTTCCGGGGTGAGCTTGCTGTGCACGCAGACCGGCACGTCGTACGCCAGGACCGGCCGGTCGAGGGCGGCGGCGACGTCACGGAAGTGCCGGTCGATCTCGGTGTCGTGGGTGCGGGTGTAGAACGGCGCGGTGACGACGACCGCGTCGGCGCCGAGCCCGACCGCGGCGCGGCCCCGTTCGATCGCGCGGTCGGTGGTGGTCTCGATGGCTCCGACGAGCACCGGTACCTGGCCCGCGGAGACGGCCGTGACGATCTCGATGACCTCGTCCTGCCGGGCGGGCGTCAGGTAGGCGGTCTCGCCGGAGCTGCCGAGGGCGAACAGGCCGCTGACGCCGCCGTCGAGCAGATGCCCCACGACCCGTTCCAGGGACGGCCGGTCGATCCCGCCGTCCTCGGTGAGCGGGGTGACGAGGGGCGGGATCACTCCGGAGTGACGCGGAGTTCGGGCGGTCATGCGGTGCTCCTTGCGGACGGTACGGGGGCCGGGTCCCCGGCGGGGGCCCCGGAGTGCTGGGGGTGGACGCAGTTCCAGCGGTGCCCGTCGGGGCCGGTGGCCGGGGCGGGGAAGACCGTGGCGCACGCGTCGTCCGCCTTCCAGCAGCGGGTGCGGAACGGGCAGCCGGTCGGCGGGTTGGTCGCCGAGGGGACCGGGCCGGTGAGCACGATCCGTTCGGTGGACTCCAGCAGGCTGGGGGTCGCCGAGAGCAGTGCCTCGGTGTACGGGTGCGCGGGGCTTTTGGTGACGTCCGCCGCGCGCCCCTCCTCGACGATCCGGCCGAGGTAGAGGACGGCGACGCGGTCGGCGAGGTAGCGCACGGTCTGGATGTCGTGCGAGATGAACACCATGCCGAGGCCGAGACGTTCGCGCAGGTCGACGAGGAGGTTGAGGACCTGGGCTCGGACGGAGACGTCGAGTGCGGAGGTCGGTTCGTCGGCGACGATCAGCTCCGGTTCGAGGGCCAGGGCGCGGGCGATGGCGACGCGCTGGCGCTGACCGCCGGAGAGCTGTCCGGGGAGGGCCGCGAGGGTGTGGCCGGGCAGGCCGACCAGGTCGAGGAGTTCCTCCACGCGGTTCTCGCGCTCCTCCCGGGTGCCCCGCCGGTGCACGTCGAGCGGATCGCGCAGGATCTGACGGACCGTGAGGCGGGGGTTGAGGGCGGTGGACGGGTCCTGGAAGACGACGCCGACGGCGGAGCCGAACTCGTCGCGGCGCCGGGCGCCGGGCATGCCCCACAGGTCCTGGTCGTGGAAGAGGACCCGGCCCTCGGTGGGCTTCTGGAGCCCGGTCAGGACGCGGGCGAGGGTGGACTTGCCACAGCCGGACTCGCCGACCAGGCCGACGATCTCGCCCCGGCCGACCTCCAGGGTGGCGTCGGTGAGGGCGTGCACCGCGTCCCGGCGGAACACTCCGCCGCTGCGGGCCTTGTGGCGCACGTGGACGCCTTCGAGCCTGATCACGGGGTGCTCCCTTCCAGCTGTACGGCCTTCGCCGGGTGGTGGCAGGCGAAGGCGTGGTCGTCGGCGCCCTCGCCCGGGGTGAGCGCGGGCGGGGTCGTGCGGCACAGGTCGGTGGCGGCGGCGCAGCGCGAGGCGAACCGGCAGCCGGTGCCGAAGCCCTGGGGTGCGGGGACGATGCCGCGGATCTGGTGCAGCCGTTCGGCGCCCGCCTCCAGGGAGACGACGGAGCCGAGGAGGCCGCGGCTGTAGTGGTGGGTGGGGCCGGTGAGCACGGAGCGGGTGGTGCCGATCTCGGCGAGGCGGCCCGCGTACATGACGGCGACGCGGTGCGAGAGGTCGCCGACGAGGGCCAGGTCGTGCGAGACGAGGACCATCGCGAAGCCGAGTTCGTCGCGCAGCCGGACGAGGAGTTCGACGACCTGGGCCTGGACGGTGACGTCGAGGGCGGTGGTCGGCTCGTCGGCGATGAGCAGCCGGGGGTCGCGGGAGAGCGCCATGGCGATCAGGACGCGCTGGCGCTGGCCGCCGGAGAGCTCGTGCGGGTAGCTGCGCAGGGTGCGTTCGGGCGAGAGGCCGACGAGTTCGAGGAGTTCGGCGGGGGTCCGGGTGCCACCGCGCGAGGTGAGCTGTTTGAGCTGGGTGCCGACGAGGACGGACGGGTTGAGGGAGGAGAGCGCGTCCTGGTAGACCATCGCGATCTCGGGGCCCATCAGGGCGCGGCGTTCCTTCGGCGACAGCTCCAGCAGGTTCCGCCCGCGGTAGCGGATCTCGCCGCTGACCTCGGCGTTGCGGGCGAGCAGGCCCATGACGGCGAGGCTGGTGACGGACTTGCCGCAGCCGGACTCGCCGACCAGACCGAGGGTCTCGCCCTCGTGGACGGTGAAGTTCAGCGCGTCGACGACGGGGATGTCGCCGTAGCGGTCGGGGAAGCGGATGGCGAGGTCGCGGACGGCGAGGAGTTCGTCGGCGTCCTCGCGGACCGGGGTGATGGTGGGTTCGGTGGCCCGGATCCGGTCGGCGAGCCGGGCGAGCGCGGCGTCGGTGCCGGCGGTGGGGGCGGCCTCGACCGGGTCCGGGCCGGTGGCCGCGGTGGGATCGGCGGCGGGGCGGGCGCTCCTGGGCGCCGCGGAGGCGTCGGTGAGCCCCTCGGAGAGGATGTTCAGGGCGAGGACGGTGATCAGCAGGGCGAGGCCGGGGAAGAAGGTGGCCCACCAGCCGCCGGCCAGGAGGATCTGTCGGCCGTAGGCGAGGACGCTGCCCCAACTGGGGTCGGGGTCCTGCACACCTGCGCCGATGAAGGAGAGGCCGGCCTCGAAGATGATCGCCTCGGCGACCATGACGGTGGCGAACACCAGGACCGGGGCCATGCAGTTGACGGCAACGTGCCGCAGGACGATGTGACCGCGGCGGGCCCCGATGACCTTCTCGGCCGCCACGTAGTCCTCGCCGTACTGGGACAGCACGTTGGCGCGGACGACGCGGGCCAGGGAGGGGGTGTAGACGAACGCGATGGTGAAGATGATCACCGGAACGCTGGTACCGAAGACGGCGACGAGCACGGCGGCGAGCGCGATCGGCGGGAAGGACATGACGACGTCGAGGGTTCGCATCACGGATTCGTCGCCGAGCCTGCGGGAGGTGGCCGCCAGCGATCCGAGCAGTGCCCCGGCCGCCAGGGCCAGGGCGGTCGCGCCGAGGCCGATGACCAACGAGTAGCGCGAGCCGTGCACGACCCGGGCGAAGACGTCGCGGCCTGCCCGGTCGGTGCCGAACCAGTGCTCCGCGCCGGGGGCCTGCACCGGGGTGCCGGTGGTCAGCGGGTCCTGGGTGAACAGCGGGGCGGACACGGCGCCGAGCACGACGACGATCAGCACGCCGAGGGCGATGCGGGAGGTGACCGGGAGGGAGCGGAACGCGATGCCCGGTCGGGACAGTTTGGTGGCCGGAGAGCCGGTGGCGAACATGTCACACCGTCCTGATGCGCGGGTTGACCAGCAGGTGGAGCAGGTCGACGATGACGTTGACCACCAGGAACACGATGGCGATGGTCAGTACGGTGCCCTGGACCAGGGCGACGTCGCCGCCGGTGACACCTTCGAGGATGAGCTTGCCCATGCCGGGCAGGTCGAAGATCGCTTCGATGACGACGGCTCCGCTGAGCATGTAGCCGACCTTGATGCCGAGCACGGTCAGCGGGGTGACGAGCGCGTTGCGCAGGACCGAGCGGATCACCAGGAGCGGCGGGAGTCCGTTGCCGCGGGCGGTGCGGACGTAGTCGCGGTCGAGTTCGGCGACCATCGCGGTCCGCACCAGGCGGGCGAGCGAGGCGGAGACGGGGAGGGCGAGGGAGATCGCGGGCAGCGTCATGGTGGTGAGCCAGCCGCCGAAGGAGTCGGCGGGGTTGGTGTAGCCGCCGGTCGGGAAGATGCGGGTGTTCAGGGCGAACTGCTGGATGAGCAGGACGCCGAGCCAGAACGACGGGATGGCGACCCCGGCCATGGAGACGACCCGGAACAGCTGGTCGGGCCAGCGGTCCCGGTACATCGCGCCGATCACGCCGGACACGACGGCCAGTACGACCGCGAGGACCAGGCCGAGGACGGTCAGCTGGAGGGTGAGCGGGAAGGCGGCCGTGATCCGGTCGATGACGGGCCGGCTGGGCGGGACGGTCGAGCCCAGGTCGAAGTGGAGCAGCTGTCCCAGGAAGTGGACGTACCGGACCGGGAGGGGGTCGTCGAGGCCGTTGGCCTCGGCGAAGGCCGCACGGGCCTCGGGGGTGGCGCTCTCCCCGAGCGCGTTGAAGGCCGGGTCGACCGGCGAGAACTGCAGCACCACGAAGACGAGCAGCGCGATGCCGAGGACCATCACCGGCATCATCGCGACGCGGCGCAGCGCGAGCCGGAGAAAAGCAACCATCGTCGGGTTCCTTGCGGTTGGGCGGGCCGGGGTCTTCCGTCCGGGTCGGGGCGGTCCGGGCGGAAGGTCCCGGTGGTCCGGGACACCTGGGTCGGGGCGTCCCGGACCGGGCGGGTCGGGCGGTCGGTCCGGGCCCGGCCGGTCAGGCGCGGCCGACGTCCAGGAAGGACAGGCCGGTGGTGGGCAGGGGCTTGAAGCCGGGCAGCGCCTTCTCGTTCCAGGCGGTGGGCAGCTTGCGGTGGAGGATCGGGTAGAGCGCGGCCTCGTCGGCGATCAGGTCGGTGACCTGGCCCCACAGTTCCTTGCGCCGTGCGTCGTCGGCGGCGCCGGCGGCCTTGTCGAGCAGCCGCCCGACCTGCTTGTAGGCGGCCGAGCCGCCCCAGCCGTACCGCTTCTCGGGCCAGAAGCCGTAGTAGAACCAGCGCAGCAGGAGGTCGGCGTCGTTGCCGAAGACGGAGGGGTCGCCCGGGGCGACCAGCACCTCGAAGTCGCCCTTGTCGATCTTGGCGTACTGGGCCGGGGACTGTGCGATGTCGAGGGTGACCTCGACGCCCGCCGCCTTCCAGCTCTCCTTGAGCAGGGGGGCGATGTCCTTGACCCAGCCGGTGTCGGTGGTGAGGACGGTGAAGGAGAGGTTCTTGACGCCCGCTTCGGCGAGCAGTCGCCTCGCCTTCGCCACGTCGTGGGTGTAGACCGTGGCGGCCTCGTGGTAGTCGGGGTGGGTGGCGGGGACGTAACCGGTGGCGGGTGCGGCGTTGCCGACCATCGCGGTGGAGATGATCTTCTCGGTGTCCAGGGCGTAGTGCAGTGCCTGGCGCACCCGCTTGTCGGCGAACCGCTCGTCGGCGGTGTTGAACATCAGGAAGAGCAGGCCGAAGGACTGCACGGACTCGGTCTTCACCGAGCCCGAGAGCCGCTTCACGTCGATGTAGGGAACGTCCTCGATGGCCTGGACGCGGCCCGACTCCATGGCGCTGACGCGGGCCGACTGGTCGGACATCAGGCGCCAGATCATCTTCTTGGCCTTGGCGGGTCGGGCGCCGTTGTACTTGTCGTACGCCTCGAAGACGATCTTGTCCTCGCGGGTGGCCTCGACGAACCGGTAGGGCCCGGAGCCGACCGGTTCGGCGTCGAACGCCTTCGGGTCCGGCTCGACGATCTTCTTCGGGACGATCCGGACCACGGCCATCCGGGACGGGAAGAGCGTGAAGGGGTGCTTGAGCTTGAACTCGACCGTGCTCGCGTCGACCGCCTTCACCGTGTCGATGAAGGGCACGAACTGGGCCATCAGCGAGGCGTTCTTCGGGTCCAGGACGCGGGCGAAGCTGAACACCACGTCGTCGGCGGTGACCGGCGAGCCGTCGTGGAAGGTGGCGCCCTTGCGGAGCGTGGCCCGGTAGGTGGTGGCGTTGATCTTCTCCGGCATCCCGGTGGCGAGCGCGGGGCGGGCCACGAGCGTCACCGGGTCGAGGTCCACGAGGCCCTCGAAGATGTGCATGTTGGCGGCGTAGGGGGTGGCGCCGGAGGTGATCATGGGGTCGAAGCCGGTCGACAGGGGGTATGAGAGGCCGGCTTCGATGACGCCGTCCCCCTCGCCCCCGCCCGCCGCGCCGTCGGCGGTCGAGGACGGTCCGCCGCAGGCGGAAAGGCTCGCCGTGATGACGGCTGCCGCACCGGCGGCACTGGCGTAACGCAGGAAGGTGCGGCGCTCGACACCGGCGGGTCTCAGCTCGGGCACGGGTCCTCCAGGGACATCGAAGGTGGGACGTGACTGCGTCGAATGGATCAAGGGCGCGTCGGGAACACGGGGTCGCGAAGGGCGTCAATCCACCGGCAGGGCATAAGACGTCAGATGTCTGATGCCTTGATAGCGTGGGAACGTAGCTTGACAATCGAGAGGGGTCAAGAGGTGGGGAGTTCACGCATGTCCGGTACGAAGCCCGGCCGACAGTTGCTCCGGCAGGAAGTCGTCGAGGGCATCAAGCGCTACATCCTGGAGGAAAGGCTCCGCCCCGGGGACCCGCTGCCCACCGAGCCGGCCCTGTGCGAGGCGCTCGGCGCCAGCCGTTCCAGCGTGCGCGAGGCGGTCAAGATCCTCGATGCGCTGGACATCGTCGAGGTGCGCCACGGGCACGGCACCTACGTGGGGCGGCTGAGCCTGTCCGCCCTGGTGGAGAGCCTGACCTTCCGCGGACTGCTCTCCCCCGACGACGACTTCCAGGTGATGGCCGACCTGGTCGACGTGCGCGAGCTGTTCGAGCGCGGAATGGCCGACCGGATCGTCTCGCTGCTCGACGAGGAGCAGCTCGACAAGCTGGACACGCTGGTCACCACCATGCGCGAGACCGGCGCCCGGGACGGCCACGGCTTCGTGGAGGCCGACCGGGCGTTCCACGAACTGCTGGTGGCCCCGCTCGGCAACGAACTGATCGGCCAGCTCTCGATGGCCTTCTGGGACGTGTACACGATCGTCGCGCCACACCTCGACGGGTTCACGCAGGCCGACGAGATGGAGACGATCGCGGCGCACCAGAACATCGTGGACGCCGCGCGGGCCGACGACATCGCCGGCTTCATGAAGGCGCTGGGCGAGCACTACGCCCCGGTCAGGCGCCGGATCTCCGAGGCGCGGGCCCGCGACGCGGCCCGGGGCTGACCCCGCGCGTCCCGGCCGCCCCGCCTCCGGGCCCTCCCGAAGAAGCCGGACCGCGGCCCCCCGCCGGGAGCGGGCCGGGCCCGCCCCGGGCGGAAGGCTCCAGGCCCCCTCGGCGCCGAGCCCGGTCCGACGGGGGCCTTGACGCTCACCGCGAGCGCTGCCTAGGGTCCGTGTGCCGCCAGGACATCTGACGTCTTCTGTCCTGCTGGTCGGCGTTCAGCTCCCGGTCGCACCCAGAAGGGCACCCCCATGCCGTTGACGGATCTCCCGCTCGCGGAATGCCGCGTCTACCGGCCCGAACTGCCGGTTCCGGACGACTTCGACGCCTTCTGGTCGCGCACGCCCGGCCCGGCACCGCGGGAGGAGCCGGTGTACACGCCCGTCGACGCCGGGCTCCCCCGCATCCGTACGTACGACGTGTCGCTGCCGGGCTTCGCCGGGCGGCCGGTCCGCGGCTGGCTGCGGCTGCCGGCCGGGGCCACCGAACCGCTCGGCTGCGTCGTGGAGTTCCTGGGGTACGGGCGCGGGCGCGGCCTCCCCCACGAGAACCTGCTCTGGGCGTCCGCCGGACACGCGCACCTGATCATGGACACCCGCGGCCAGGGCTGGTCGGCGGCGCCGGGCACCACCGCCGACACGGACGCCGGGGCGGCCGGCGCCGTCCCCGGCTTCCTCACCCGCGGCATCGAGAGCCCCGAGACGTACTACTACCGGCGGGTGTTCGCCGACGCGGTGCGCTGCGTGGAGGCGATGCGTGCCCACCCCGGGATCGATCCGGACCGGATCGTCGTCACCGGGGTCAGCCAGGGCGGCGGCATCGCGCTGGCGGTGGCCGGGCTGGTGCCGGGGCTGGCCGGGGTGATGCCGGACGTGCCGTTCCTCTGCAACTTCCGGCGGGCCGCCGAGATCTCGGGCCGGCCGCCGTACACCGAGATCGCCGAGTACCTGAGGCTCCACCGCGACCGCGTCGGGACGGCGTTCACCACGCTGTCGTACTTCGACGCCGCCCTGCTCGCCACCCGCGCCACCGCTCCCGCGCTGTTCTCCATCGCGATGATGGACGACATCTGCCCGCCCTCCACCTGCTTCACCGCCTACAACCACTACGCGGGCCCCAAGGACGTCCGGGTCTACGAGTTCAACGGGCACGAGGGCGGCACGGCCCATCATCAGCGGGAGCAACTGGCCTGGGTGCGTTCCCTGTTCGCGGGCCCGCCGTCGGGGCGGCCCGAACACTCCTGACCGGAGGCTCTTCCGTGCGCAGACGCTCCGTGATCCGCGACAGCAGCACGCCCGCCACCCGGGTGCTCACCGGTGAGGGCATCACCCACGGCTCCCTGCACACCGGCGGATGGCGCAGCTGCCCGGAGCACCGGACGGAGCGGGTCCGCCGGGAGTCGGGCAAGCCGAAGAACCGCGACTTCGTGATCGGCACCGGCATGAGCGGGGCCACCGGCGCCGGCCCCGTCGCCGGCTCCGCGGACCGGGTCGCCGCCTTCTCGCCGGAGGTCGTCTCGATCATGATCGGTACGAACGGCATCGCGGCCCCGGGCTCGGCCCGGAGACCTACCGGGCCAACCTCGTCCCGCTCGTGCGGCCGGTGCGCGCCCTGCCCGGTTCGCCGGTCCCGGTGCTCCAGTCGCCCCATCCGGTCGATTCCGCCAAGTGGCCCGGCCGGGTGGGACTTCCGCGGTACGCGCAGGTCTCCGCTCCCTGCGCATCCCGTAGAGCACGTCCAAAACACGCGCCGAGCACGCCCGAGGCGCGTCCGGAGCGCGTCCGGAGCGCGTGCCGGGCGCGTCCGGAACACGTCCGCCGGAGGCCGTCGGCCCCGCCGGGCACTCCCCCGGTCCTCCGCCCTTCCCAGAAGCACCACCCCTTCCGAGAAGAGAGATCACCCATGCAGCGAAAAGCCCCCCTCGCCCTGCTCGCCGCCGCCCTGCTGGTCGCCACCGCGGCCGGCACCGCCCACGGCGCCACCGCCCCCGCCCCGGGCCAACTGACCTTCCAGAACCTGACCGTCGACGGGGTGGGCTCGCCCCACTACCGCATCCCGGCGCTCACCACCTCCGTCAGGGGCACGGTCCTCGCGGCCTACGACGCCCGGCCCACCCTGGGCGACCTGCCGGGCAACATCTCCGTCGTACTGCGCCGCAGCACCGACGGGGGCGTCACCTGGCAGCCGCAGCAGGTGGTCCGCAAGGACGCCGCGCCCAAGGGATACGGCGACCCCAGCCTCCTCGTCGACCGGGACACCGGCCGGATCTTCCTCTTCTACGCGGCCTCGGTGAACCAGGGCTTCTTCGGCTCGGGCACCGGCAACGACGAGAACGACCCGAACGTCCTCCAGACCGACTACAGCTACTCCGACGACGACGGGCTGACCTGGACCCACCGCCGCATCACCGAGCAGATCAAGAACCCTGCCTGGGCGGGGATGTTCGCCGCCTCCGGGGAGGGCATCCAGTTGCGGCACGGCGCGTACGAGGGGCGGCTGATCCAGCAGTACGCCGTCCGCGTCGACGGTGCCAACCACGCGGTCAGCGCCTACAGCGACGACCACGGCGAGACCTGGAAAACGGGCAACCCGGTCGGGCCCGGCGGCGACGAGAACAAGACCGTGGAGCTCTCGGACGGCAGGGTGATGCTCAACAACCGTTCGAAGCCGTACCGGACGATCGCGTACTCCACCGACGGCGGCGTCAACTACACCCCGTTCGTCCAGGACACCCGGCTCACCGACCCGGCGAACAACGCCTCGGTGATGCGTTACGCCCCCGACGCCCCGCCGTCGGACCCGCAGTCGTCGTGGCTGCTGTTCAGCAACACCGAGGACGCGTCGGCGCGGCGGAACCTGACGGTGAAGATGTCCTGCGACAACGGGAGGTCCTGGCCGATCAGAAAGGTCGTCGACCCGGGCTCCGCCGCCTACTCGACGCTGACCCGGCTGCCCGGCGGCCGCCTCGGGCTGCTCTACGAGCGGGCCGACTACCAGCACATCACGTACGCGTCCTTCGACCTGAAGTGGCTGGGCGGCACCTGCGCCGACATCACCATCACCCCGCCGGCCGCCCTGAGGGCGGGGACGGCCGCGGAGGTGACGGTCCGCGTCGTCAACCGGATGGACGTACGGCGCGCGGCGGGCACGGTCGACCTGACCGTACCGGCGGGCTGGACGGCGCGGCAGCGGAGCATTCCCGCGCTGGACCCGGGCCAGGGCGCCGACATCGAGGTCCCGGTCACCGTGGCGGCGGGGGCCTCGGGGAACGCCGCCCTCACCGCGACGTACCGCACGATGGGCCTCCAGGCGTCCGGCGGCGGGACGGTGACGGTCACTCCGTGACCGGACGGCGCCCCGGTCCGTGCGATCGGGGCGCGCACCGCCTCCCGGAGGTCGCGTGCGCCCCGGGCAACGCCGTACGCCCCGGGGTGCACGACGTGTGTCCCCCGTCCCGTCCCCGGGCGGGTGCGACGATGAGGACGGTCAGCACCTCGCGTGCGTCGGGACGGGCGGTGGATCGGTGACGGTGACGGGTTTACGCATCGGGGTGGTCGGCGGCAGCATCGCCGGCTGCGCCATGGCGATCGCGGCGGGGCGGGCCGGGGCGGAGGTCACCGTCCACGAGCGCAGCGACGGCGCGTTGCAGGAGCGGGGCTTCGGGATCGTCATGCCGCCCCCGCTCCACCGGGAGCTGGTGACCGGCGGTTATCTGGGCGCGGACATGCCGACGGTTCCGGTCGCCGACCGCGTCTGGCTCACCCGGGCCCCGGGCGGGCGGTCCTCGCGCGAGCTGGCCCGCCAGCGGTCCCCGGTGGCCGCGTGCAACTGGGGGCTGTTGTGGCGGGCGTTGCGCGGGCGGATCGGGAAGGGCGTGTACCGCGGCGGGCTGCCCGTCGAATCCGTCGGCCGGGCCTCCTCGGGCCGCGCCCTGATCCGTACCGGGGACGGGGAGCTGGAGTACGACATCGTGGTGGGGGCGGACGGGCACCGGTCCGTCACCCGCGCCCTGGTGGCCCCGGACGTCCGGCCGGTGCCCGCCGGGTACCTGGCGTGGCGGGGCACGATCCCGCTGGAGGTGCTCCGCGACCACCCGGGGCCGCTGGAACTGCTGCGGACCGCCTGGGTCACCCTGGGGTTCTCCGGCGGGCACGCCGTCTTCTATCTGATTCCGGGCCCGGTGCCCGGCTCGCGGCTGCTGGCCCATGTCGTCTACGGGTCCGCCCCGGGGCCGGCCGGGGCGCGGGAGCCGGTGCCCGCCGAGTACCTGCGCGACCTGGCCGAGGAGCACTTCCCGGCGGAGTGGGCCGACATCGTCGCCCGCGGTGAGCACGGGATGCGGGCCCTCCACCCGGTCGCCGACTTCATGACGCCGCGCGTCGCCGAGCCGCCGTTCCTGCTGGCGGGCGACGCGGCGAGCGTCACCAGGCCGCACACGGCCAGCGGCGCGGTCAAGGCGCTGCAGGACGCGTTGTGTCTGGAACGGGCCCTGCGCGCCGGGGTCCCGGTGGCCGAGGCGCTGCGCCGGTACGCCGACGAGCGCACCGCCGAGGGGACCCGGCTGGTGGAGCTGGGCCGTCGGCTGGGGCGCGACCTGGTGGAGCGCACGCCCGACTGGGCGGCGATGGGGCCCGCCGAGGTGGAGGCGTGGAGCCGGGCCTCGTTGGACGGCGACCGGAGTTATCTCTACGGCAGCGTGCACCGGCCCTGAGGGCTGTCCGGCCTCCGGGAGCGGTTTCCGGCGGCCGGTGTCCGTGCCCGATGCTCCCGGCCACGACCCGCGGGAACCGCGGCCGGGAGGCGGTGTCTCAGCGGCCGGGGCGCGCGACCCCGGCTGCCGCGGCGGTCAGTTCGGCCATGTCCACGATCCGGTCGGCGGCCTCCGCCACGGCCGGGTCGTGGGTGGCCACGACCGTGACGCAGTCGTCCTGGCGGGTGCGTTCGGCGAGGAGCGCGGCCAGTTCGCCGGCCTGCGACCGGTCGACGGCCGCGGTCGGTTCGTCGACCAGCAGGAGCTTCGGGGAACGGAAGAGCGCGCGGGCCAGGGCGACGCGCTGGCGCTCGCCGCCGGAGAGCTGGTCGGGCCGGTGGCGCAGCCGGTGGCCGAGACCGACCCGGGTCAGCGCCTCCTCGGCGCGGGTCCGGTGGGCGCGGGGCCGTTCGCCGCCGATGTACGCGGCGGCCAGCAGCTGCTCGACGGCGGGCAGCCCGGAGAGCAGGTTGCCGCTCTGGAACATGTAACCGATGCGGTCCCTGCGCACCTTGGCGCGGCCCCGGTCGGAGAGCACGGCGAGGTCGTCGCCGTCCAGCAGGACCTGCCCGGAGTCGGGCCGCAGCAGCGCCCCGGCGACGGCCAGCAGGGTGGACTTGCCGGAGCCCGAGGGGCCGACGAGCGCGGTGGTGCGGCCGGGCTCGAAGGTGACGTCGAGGCCGTCGAGGACGGTGGTACGGGCGTCGGCGCGGCCGAACCCGACGGTGACGGAGATCAGTTCGAGGCTCATCGGTTGGCTCCCAGCATGGTCAGGGGGTCGGCGCGGGTGACCCGGCGCAGGGTCAGCGCGGTGCCCGCGAGGCCGACGGCCGCGACGGTGCACATGGTGGTGGCGAGGGTGGCGGCGGGCAGGCTGAACGGCACCTTCTCGCCGACCAGGAGCCCGACCGCGGCGGCGAGCGCGGCGCCCGCCGCGGTGCCGAGGACGACGACCAGGCCCGCCTGGAGCACGGTGTGGGCGAGCAGCTTCCGCCGGGAGGCGCCGAGCGCGCGCAGCAGGGCGAGTTCGGGCTGGCTCTGCACGGTCCACACGGCGAAGAAGGCGCCGACCACCAGGGGGGCGATCAGGTAGAGGAAGACCTGGATCGAGGTCATGGTGACGCGTTCGCCGGTGTAGCCGGGGGCCGCCTCGTACGTCTTCTCCTTGGTGAGGGTGGTGGTGGAGTGGCGTTCGTCGAGGGTGGTGGCCGGGGTGCCCGGCGCGGTGCTCAGGGCGAGCGCGCTGAACTGGCCGGGGATCGCCGCGGTGGCGGAGGCGGGGGCACCGGGGGTGCTGAACCGGATGCGCTGCCAGGTCTTCAGCGGGACGTAGGCGGCGGGCACGTGCCCGTAGCTGAGGCGTTCGGTCAGGCCGACGACGCGCAGTTCGATGCCGAGCCGGTCGATGACGAGGGTGTCGCCGACGCGCACTCCCTCGTCGGCGAGTTTCGCGGAGATCACGATGCTGTCCGCCCCGGCGCCCGCGAGGCCCTCGCCCCGGGTGACGGACGGGGCGAGGAAGGAGCCGGGCTCGATGCCGAAGGCGGCGAGGTCGACCTCGGCGCCCCGGTCCGTCGTGCCGCGGGTGATGGAGACGCCCAGCGGTGCGGTGCCGGTGCCCGCGTCCTTCCGCCAGGCGTCGGCGGTGCTCTCGTCGAGGAGGCTGCGGGCGAACTGGTCGGACCGGGCGTCGGAGGAGAAGACGAACTGCGCGGCCGGGAGGCGGCGCAGCGCGGAGATGGTGTCGTCGCCGAGGCCGGTGGTGAAGCCGGAGACGATGCCGACGAGTGCGGCGACGAGCACCACGACGGACCCCATGAGCAGGAAGCGCCCTCGGGCGGCGCGCAGCTCCAGCAGTGCGAGGAACACGGCGGTTCCCTTCGGTGGATCGATGTTAGGGACGGTGTGTCGCCAACATAGATGATGGCGACGCACCGTCCCTAACTGGGGGTCGGTCGACGGGTACGGCCTCCTACACTTGGGCGCGTGCCCCGGATCAGCGCCGCCACGGTCGCCGAACACCACGCCCAGCAGCGACTGGCCCTGGTGCGGGCGGCGCGCGCACTGCTGGAGGAGGGCGACGCCGAGGCCGTGACCTTCGCGGCGGTCGCCAGGGCCACCGGCCTGGCCCGCAACAGCGTGTACAAGTACTTCCCGGGCCGCCCCGAACTGCTCGCCGCGGTCGTCGAGGACGCGATGCCGCGCTGGACGGACGCCATCCGGGCGGGCATGTCGGCGGCGGGCACGCCGGAGGAGAAGATCGCGGCGTACGTGTCGTCCCAGCTGGATCTGGTGCGCAGCGGGGAGCACCGGCTCGCCCAGGCCCTCGCCGGGGTCCGGGACGCGGCGGTGGTGCGGGAGAGCGCGGCACGGGTCCACCGGGAGCTGCTCACCCCGTTGATCGGCGCGCTCACCGAGCTGGGCGAGGAGGACCCCCGGCGCACGGCACTGCTGTTGCAGGGCATCGTCAACGCCGCCACGACGGCGATCGAGTCGGGCGACGACCACGCGGCGGTGGCGGACCGGGCGGTACGGATGGCGGTCGCGGCGGTACTCGGAACGGACCGGCCGACGGACTGACGGCCGCCGGACCGGCCGGGTGACGGATCGTCGGATCGGCCCGGTGACGGATCGACCGAGCGGCGGGCCGGCGGCTCGATCGGGTCGCGGGCCGACGGGCCGGTGACCCGCGATCGGCCCGGTGCGGCGGCCGGTGCGGCGGTCGGCGCTACGGGCGGTGCGGTTCCAGGCGGGCTCGGATGCCGTCGAAGTGGGTGCGCATGGCGCGTACCGCGCGCTCGCCGTCGGCCGCCGCCACCGCCTCGACGATCTCGTGGTGCTGGGCGCAGGTGACCACCGGGTCCTGATGGCCGTCGTCGAGATCCTCGCGCACCCGGTCCATGGCCGCCCAGAAGGCGTCGAGCACCTCGCTGAGCAGGTGGTTGTCGAGCGAGGCGTAGAGCGCGAGGTGGAAGGCCCGGTCGGTGCCGCGCGCCACCCGCCCGCCGGTGCGGGCCTCGGCCCCCATCTCCGCCGCGAGGCCGCGCAGCACGTCGAGGTCCCCGTCCGGGATGCCGGCCGCGACGGCGCCGATCAGCCCCGTCTCCAACGCCTCGCGCACCTTCATCAGTTCGAGCAGCCCCGGCTCGCCCCGCCGGTGCCGCACGGCCGCCCGGAAGGCGAGCCCCTCGGCGAAGGGCGAGAGCGACAGCGAGCCGACGAAGGTTCCGGAGCCCCGGCGGATCTCCACGACGTTCATGGCCTGGAGACCCTTCAGCGCCTCCCGGACCGACACCCGGCCGACGCCGAAGAGCTCCATCAGTTCCGCCTCGGTCGGCAGCGCGTCACCGGGGGCGAGCCTGCGTTCCAGGATCAGTTCCTTGAGCCGGCGCTCCAGGTCCTGGGCCACGGTGGGGCGCGTCACAACGTCCTCCTGTGCTTCGACTGCCCCTTGACCGGTCGCAGGAGCATCTGTTTAAGGTGAGCCAGACATAGGACATCTTACGTCTCATGTCGCGTTCCGCGGAATCCTCGGTGCCGCGGCACGGCGCCCCGACCGAGCTGGAGAGCCCTCACCATGTCCCTGACCACACCGTTGCGCGGCGTCGTCCCGCCGGTCTGCACCCCGCTCGACTCCCGGGGGGAGGTCGACACCGCTTCCCTCGCCCGGCTCGTCGAGCACCTCGTGGACGGCGGGGTGCACGGGCTGTTCGCGCTCGGCTCCACCAGCGAGGTCGCGTACCTCACCGACGAGCAGCGCGCCACGGCGCTGCGGACGGTGGTCGAGGCGGCCGCCGGCCGGGTTCCGGTACTGGCCGGAGTCATCGACACCACCACCGCGCGCGTGATCCACCACGCCGAGGCCGCCGCCGGACTCGGTGCGGACGCCCTGGTCGCCACCGCGCCGTTCTACACCCGGACCCACCCCGAGGAGATCGCCGGACACTTCCGGAAGCTGCGCGCGACGGTGGACCTGCCGCTGTTCGCGTACGACATCCCGGTCGCGGTGCACAGCAAGCTGTCCGCCGCGCTGGTGCGCGAACTCGCCGAGGACGGCACCCTGGCCGGCCTCAAGGACAGCAGCGGGGACGAGGGCGGGCTGCGCAGGCTGCTCGTCGAACTGGGCGGCCGGGGTGGCCGCGGGGTGGGCCCGGCGCCGGGGTTCAGTGTGCTCACCGGCTCCGAACTCACGGTGGACGCCGCCCTGTTGGCCGGGGCCGACGGTGTCGTGCCGGGCATCGGCAACGTGGACCCGGCCGGGTACGTCCGGCTGTACGAGGCCGCCCTGGCCGGGGACTGGACGCTCGCCGCGCAGGAGCAGGAGCGGCTCGTGGAGCTGTTCGGCATGGTGGACGTCGGGCCGGAGGCGGACATGGGCCGCAGTTCCTCGGCGCTCGGCTCGTTCAAGGCGGCGCTCCAGCTGCTCGGCGTCATCGAGTGCGGGGCCACGGCCTTCCCGCAGATCCCGCTGAGCGCCGGGGCGGTCGCCGAGGTCGGCCGGCACCTGCGCGCCGCCGGCCTGTCCCCGGTCCGATGAGCGCCTCCTCCCGCCCGGCGCCCGAAGTCCCGGCACCGGGCGCCGGAACGGGGGCGGCGGTGATCGGGCTCGATCTCGGCGGTACGAAGATCGCCGCCGCGCTCTTCGCCGCCGACGGAACGGTCCTGGCCCGGCACACCCGGCCGACACCGGCCGGGGACGGCGCGTCGGCGGTGCTGGACGCGCTCGCCGGTGCCGCTGCCGCCGTCGACCCCGGTCGGCTGGCCACGGCGCTCGGCATCGCGGCGGCCGGGGTCGTCGATCCCCGCAGCGGCCTGGTCACCAGCGCCACCGACACCATCCGCGGCTGGGCCGGCACCGCGCTGGGCAGCGGCCTCGCGGACCGCACCGGCTACCCGGTGGCCTGCGACAACGACGTACGCGCCACCGCAGGGCCGGAGCTGGCGGCACCGACCGGCCCGGGAACGGACCACGCGCCCTCCGAGCCGGCACCCTCGCGCGAAACGGCACCGGCCGGGCACGGGCTGCCCGGACACGAGTCGTCCGGGGCGCGCCGGACGGCGCCGGGGTCACGACGCACGGGCGACGGGTCGTTGTTGTTCGTGGCCGTCGGCACGGGCGTGGGCGGCGCGATCGCCGTCGACGGGCGGATGCTGCACGGCGCGGCCGGCATCGCCGGGCACCTGGGGCATCTGCCGAGCCCCGCGGCGGCCGGACTGCCCTGCACCTGCGGCGCCACCGGGCACCTGGAGGTCATCGCCTCCGGCCCCGGCATCGCCGCCCACTACGAGCGGCTGACCGGCGCCCCCGTCGACCGGCTCGAAACCGTCGCGGTCCGCGCCGCGCGGGGTGACGACCACGCCGTCCGCGCCATCACCGTCGGCGCGGCAGCCACCGGGCGCGCGCTCGGCGGGCTCGCCAACGCCCTGGGACCCGACCGGGTCGTCGTCGGCGGCGGGGTGCCCCGCATCGGCCCGCTGTACTGGGACGCGCTGACCGCCGCCTTCGTCCCGGAACTGATGCCACCGCTGCGCGGGCTCCGGCCCGAGCCGCCGCGGTTCGGCACCGACGCGGCCGTGCGCGGCGCGGCCGCCCTCACCACCACCCTTCCCCTCCACCGACCGGGAGCCGGCCGATGACCGCACAGGACCCGACCGCCGCACAGGACCCGCCCGCCGCGCACGAAACGACGGACGTACCGGAGACGACGTGCACCCCGCAGCCGTCCCCCGCCCCGGGGCCGGCATCCGCGCGGGAGCTGGCCGACTCGCTCCGGGGCAGGCTGATCGTGTCCTGCCAGGCGCCCCCCGGCGACCCGATGCGGGAGACCGGCACCCTCGTCCGGCTCGCCCGGTCGGCCGTCGCCGGGGGCGGCGCGGCGATCCGCGCCAACGAACCGGAGGTCGTCGCCGCGATCGTGGCGGCCGTGGACCTCCCGGTCATCGGCCTGTGGAAGGACGGCGACGAGGGCGTCTACATCACCCCGACCGTGCGGCACGCCCTGGCGGTCGCCGGGGCCGGAGCCGCCGTCGTCGCCGCGGACGCCACCGACCGGCCCCGCCCCGACGGCTCCTCCTTCGCCGAACTGGTCACCGCGGTCCACGGGGCCGGAGCCCTGGTCATGGCCGACGTCGCCACGCTCGCCGAGGGCGTCGCCGCCGCCGCGCAGGGCGCGGACTTCGTGTCCACCACCCTCTCCGGCTACGTCCCCGGCTCCCCGGAGCAGACCGGCCCGGATCTCGGCCTGGTCGCCGCGCTCGCCGCCGCGATCGACGTGCCGGTGGTGGCCGAGGGCCGCGTCAACACCCCGGAGGAGGCCGCCGAGGCCCTGGCCCGCGGCGCGCACAGCGTCGTCGTGGGCACCGCCATCACCGCGCCCACCGCCCTGACCGCCCGTTTCGTCGCGGGCCTCACCCGGCCCTGACCCGTAACCGTCCCGCGGGCCGGCGCTCAAGGGCGAGTGCCGTCCCGCACCCTGGAGTCACCGTGCAGACCACACCACCCCCCACGCTCCCCTGGTACCGAGAGGTGAGCGGCACCCAGTGGAAGTCGTTCCTCGCCGCCTGGATCGGTTACGTCCTCGACGGCTTCGACTTCGTGCTGATCACGCTCGTCCTCACCGAGATCAGTGACGACTTCGGGCTGAGCACGGTACAGGCCGCCAGTCTGATCTCCGGCGCGTTCATCACCCGCTGGCTGGGCGGCGCGGTGCTCGGCGCCGTCGGGGACCGCTACGGCCGCAAGCTCTCCATGGTCCTGAGCATCCTGCTGTACTCGCTGGGCACCTTCGCCTGCGGGTTCGCGTGGAACTACCAGAGCCTGTTCGCCGCCCGGCTCGCCATCGGCATGGGCATGGCCGGCGAGTACAGCGCCAGTGCCACGTACGTCATGGAGAGCTGGCCGGCCAAGCTCCGCAGCCGGGCCAGCGGCTTCCTGATCTCCGGCTTCTCGGTCGGCTCGGTGCTCGCCGCGCAGGTCTACAACTGGGTGGTGCCCTCGCTCGGCTGGCGGTGGATGTTCTACCTGGGGCTGGTCCCGATCGTCATCGCGCTGTGGATGCGGCGCGCGCTGCCGGAGGCCGAGGAGTGGGCGGAGGACGTCGCGGACAGCGGCGCCCGGCCCAACCCGTTCCGGCCGCTGTTCGTGACCCGGGGCCGGGCCCTCGTCAACACGGTCCTGGTCGTCGTCGCCACCGTGGCGCTGTTCCTGGTGTTCACCCCGGGCGGCGCCGGGGCGGTCCCGGTGCTCTCGGTGGTCGCCGGACTGGCGCTCGCCGCCTTCGCCGTGCAGCTGGGCGGGCGGCGCGGCTGGGCGCTCTACCTGTCGATGATCGTGACGCTGTTCTTCGCGTTCCTGTACTCGTGGCCGATCCAGGCGCTGCTGCCCACGTACCTGAAGACCGAGCTGGGCTACACCACCGACCAGGTCACCGACGTGCTGTACTTCGCCGGCTTCGGCACCATGGTCGGCTGCTGGGCCGCGGGCTTCCTCGGCGACCGGATCGGGGCGAGGAAGGCGTACGCGCTGACGCTGCTCGCCTCGCTGGCCTTCGTGTACCCGGTCTTCGCCGTGCACGACAACCTGCTGCTGCTCGGCGTCCTGCTCTTCCTGCTCCAGGCGACCGGCTTCGGCATCTCCGGGCTGCTGCCCCGGTACATCGGCGGGCACTTCCCGACCCGGAGCCGGGGCGCAGCGCTCGGCTTCACGTACAACGTGGGCGCGCTGGGCGGTGCGGTGGCCCCGGTCCTGGGCGCGCACCTGGCGTCCGGGATGGAGCTGGGGCAGGCGCTGGCCGTGCTGACCTTCGCGGGCACGGTGATCGTGGTGCTGCTGGTCGGCCTCGACGTGCCGGCCAGGCTGAACCGGCTGGCCGACCCGGACGCGCCGCGGGACCACCTCGCGCCGGCTCCGGAGGCCGGCCGGCACCCGGCCGTCTGAGACGGGGGAGGGGCGGGAACGGGGCCGAGGAACCGGACCCGGTACGGCCGCGGGCGCGGTGGGACGCGTCCCACCGCGCCCGCGGCCGTCGTGCGGTCAGTGCGTGATGCGCTCGAAGACCGCGGCGAGACCCTGCCCGCCGCCGATGCACATCGTCTCCAGGCCGTACCGGGCCTCGCGGCGGTGCAGTTCACGGGTGAGCGTGGCAAGGATGCGGGCGCCGGTGGCGCCGACCGGGTGGCCGAGGGAGACCCCGGAGCCGTTGACGTTGACGCGCTGCTCGTGATCCTTCTCACCGAGGCCCAACTCGCGTGTGCAGGCGAGCACTTGGGCGGCGAAGGCTTCGTTGAGCTCGATCAGGTCGAGGTCGGCGAGGGTGAGTCCGGCCCGTTCGAGCGCGGCCCGGGTCGCGGGTACGGGGCCGAGGCCCATGGTCGCGGCGGGCACCCCGGCGCGGGCGAACGAGACGAGCCGAACCAGCGGGGTGAGGCCGAGGCGTTCGGCGGTGGCCGCACCGGTCACCAGGCAGGCGGCGGCCGCGTCGTTCTGCCCGCTGGCGTTGCCCGCGGTGACGGTCGCCTCCGGATCGGTCTTCGCCATGATCGGGCGCAGCGCGGCGAGTTGTTCCGCGGTGGTGTCGGGGCGGGGGTGCTCGTCGGTGGTGACGACGGTCTCGCCCTTACGGGTCCGTACGGTGACCGGCACGATCTCCGCGTCGTAGCGGCCCTCCGCCGCCGCCCGCCCGGCGCGCCGCTGCGAGCGCAGGGCGAGGGCGTCCTGGTCGGCGCGGCCGATGCCGTACGCGCGCCGCAGGTTCTCCGCCGTCTCGATCATGCCGCCGGGCACCGGGTGGTGGACGCCGCCGGCCGTGACCCGGCCCCGGGCCAGTGCGTCGTGGAGCTGGAGGCCGGGCCCCTTGATGCCCCAGCGGCCCTCGTGCGTGTAGTACGGGGCGGCGCTCATCACGTCCACGCCGCCCGCGATGACGACCTCGCTGAAACCGGCCCGGATCTGCATCGCCGCGTCCAGCACGGCCTGGAGACCGGAGCCGCAGCGGCGGTCGACCTGGGTACCGGTGACGGTCTGGGGCAGTCCGGCGTCGAGGGCGGCGACCCGGCCGATGGCGGGTGCCTCGGCGGACGGGTAGGAGTGTCCGAGGATCACCTCGTCGACCGCGTCGGGATCGATCCCGGTACGGGCGACGACCTCGGCGATAACGCGTGCGGCGAGTGCGGCCGGCGTCTGCTGCGCGAACACTCCGCCGAAACGGCCGATGGGGGTGCGCAGCGGTTCACAGATGACGACATCGAGCTGCTGGTCGGGCACGGCGTGACCTTTCGGTGACGGGTGGCAAGGGGCGGGCGGTGCGGGGCGTGTCTCAATCGTGGGGCGGGTCTCAGTCGTGGGGCGCGGCGGTCCCTTCCCCGGCCGGGCCCGCCGGGGTGGGCAGTGCCTCCTCCGCCACCGCGAGCACCGCCCGCAGGGCTGCGGAGGGGTTGTCGGGCCGCCAGGCCAGCGCGGCCCGGAGCCGGACGGGCGGGCCGGACAGCGGCCGGTAGACGAGACCGTTCTGCTGGATGTGCTGGACGGAGGTGACGGTGAGCGTGACGCCGACGCCCGCGGCGACCAGCGCGAGGATGGTGTACGAGTCGGGCGCCTCCTGCACCACCCGGGGGTGGAAACCGGCGGCCTCGCAGACACCGACCATCGCGTCGCGCACGGTGGAGCCGGTGTTGGCGGGGAAGGCGACGAAGGGCTCGTCGGCGAGCACCTCGACGGGGACGCTCCCCCGTCGGGCGAGCGGGTGGTCGGAGGGCAGCGCGCACACCAGCTCCTCCTCGGCGATCACCCGGTGGGCCACCCCGGGCCGGGTCACCGGCAGCCGGACGAACCCCAGGTCGAGCGAGCCGTCGGCGACCCGGTCGAGGGCGACGTTGGCGTAGGTCTGCCCCTTCATGGCCAGTTCGACGGCGGGGTGGGCGGCGCGCACGGCCCGGGTGAGGAGCGGCAGCGTCTCGTGGCTGGAGGCGCCCGCGAAGCCGATCGTGACCCGCCCGTACTCACCGCGGCCCGCCGCCTGCGCGGCCCGTACCGCGGTGTCGAGATCGGCGAGGACGGCCCGTACCGGCCGGAGGAAGGACTCCCCCGCGCCGGTGAGCCGCACCGACCGGGTGTTGCGTTCGAAGAGCTGGACGCCCAGTTCCTTCTCCAGCCGGCGGATCTGCTGGCTCAGCGGCGGCTGGGCCATCTGCAGCCGTTTCGCGGCCCGCCCGAAGTGCAACTCCTCGGCCACGGCGACGAACGCGGCCAGATGACGCAGTTCCATGCCGCTCCTCCGGTCCCCGGCCGCACCGGCCGGCCCCGTCGCCCCGGGCCCGTCGGTCCGGCAGTCCATTCATTGCCCGGCCGTCTCGATGCGACCTTAATTCGGTATTGGACAGCGATCAATGGCCGCTGACACGGTGGAACGACGCGCGGACCGGGACGCGCGCGGAGCCGGAGGAGCACCGTTGCAGCAGCGGAACGACAGGACGGGCCGGACGGTGACCGGCCCGACCGGGACCGGTCCGCCGCCGGGACCGGCCGAACTCCGGCTGCCGCGCGAGGGCGTGGCCCCGGACCGCGGCTATCTTCGCCGAGACGGAACACACGCCATCCCCGAGAGGACCGCAACCACCATGCGCATCAGGATCGTCGGCGCCGGGGCCATGGGCCGCGGCATCGCCCAGTGGGCGGCGACCGCCGGACACACCGTCGAGCTGTGCGACGTACGCCCCCAGGCGGTGACGGAAGCCCTGGACTTCGTACGGTCCATGCTCGAACGGGCCGTGCAGAAGGGCCGGTTGTCCGCCGAGGACCGGGACGCCACCGCGGCGCGCCTGGTCCCGCTCGACGACCCGTGGGCGGACGGGCCGGACGTCGAGCTGGTCGTCGAGGCCGTGCGGGAGGACCTCGACACCAAGACGGAGGTCTTCGGCCGGCTGGAGCGGGCGCTGCCCGCGACGGCCGTCTTCGCGACCAACACCTCCTCCCTGTCGGTCACCCGGATCGCCGCCGGGCTGAAGGACCCGGGCCGCCTGGCCGGGCTGCACTTCTTCAACCCGGTGCCGCTGATGAGGATCGTCGAGATCGTGCCGGGCGCGGCCACCCGCGCGGACATCCCGCCGACCCTCACCGCGTTCGTCGAGGGCTGCGGCCACCGCGCGGTCACCGTCGCCGACACCCCCGGTTTCCTCGTCAACCACGCCGGGCGCGGGCTGGTGACCGAGGCGCTCGCCCTGCTGGAGGAAGGGGTCGGCACACCGGAGGACATCGACCGGATCGCCCGTGACGTGCTCGGGCTGCGGATGGGCCCGTTCGAGCTGATGGACCTCACCGGGCTGGACGTGACGGCCGCGGTGATCGACTCGATCTGGCAGGGCTTCCGCCACGCGGACCGGCTCCGCCCCTCCTACCTCACCCCGAACCGGGTGGCGGCCGGGCTGCACGGCCGCAAGACCGGGCGCGGCTGGTACGCGTACGGTCCCCAGGCGCCCGCCCCCGCCCCGGAGCCGCCGGTCACCGGTGACCCGGACCGCCCGGTGTTCGTCCACGCCGCCGGGGGCCGGGACGCGGACGCGCTGCGGATGGCGCTGACCGCCGCGGGCGCCGTCGTGGAGACCGGTGACGGGCCGTCGGCCGACGCCCTCGTGCTGGTCCCGGTCTGGGGCACCTCGGTGGCCGGGGCGGTCGCCGGGCACGGGCTGCCCGCGGCGCGCACCTTCGGGGTGGACCCGTTGCCCGCGGTGGGCCGGCGCCGGGTGCTGGCCGTGACCCCGGCGGCGGACCCGGCCGCAGCACGCGACGCCCGCGCGGTGCTGGCCCGGTCGGCGGAGGGCGAGGAGCCCCGGGCGGTCTCGGTGGTGCGGGACACTGCGGGTTCGGTCGCCCAGCGGCTGCTCGCCTCGATCGTGTCGGTGGCGGCCGGGATCGCGGAGCGTTCCATCGCCTCCCCCGGCGACATCGACCTGGCCGTCACCGCCGGGCTCGGCTACCCGGTCGGCCCGCTGGCCTGGGGCGACCGGGTCGGCGCCGGACGGATGCTGGAGCTGCACCGGGCGCTGCACCGCACGACGGACGACCCGCGCCACCGGCCGAGCCGCTGGGTCACCGAACGCGCCCTGCTCGGCCTGTCGCTGACCGACCCGGGCACGTCGCCCGCCGACTGCGTGGACGGTCCCGGGCCCTCCTGACGCGCGGGGCGGGCCCGGACCGGAACCCACCGCGCCGGACCCCGGCCGGGCCCGCCCCACCCCGTTCGGGCAGGTGTCCGTTTCTTACAAGACCCCGGCCCGGCCCCGGCCTAGGGTTCGGGGCATGACTCCACGCATGGATGCGATCGGCATCGTCACCAAGGACCTGACCGCGTCGCTCGCCTTCTACCGCCGGCTCGGTCTCGACATCCCCGCCGACGCCGACTCCGCGCCCCATGTCGAGGCGACGCTCCCGAACGGCATGCGCCTGATGTGGGACACCGAGGACGTCATCCGCTCGTTCGACCCCGGGTGGACCGAACCCGCCGACGACGGGCAGCGCCTCGGGCTCGCCTTCCGCTGCAACGGTCCGGCGGAGGTGGACGCGGTGTACGACGAACTGACCGGTGCCGGGCACGAGGGACGGCTGAAGCCGTGGGACGCGGCCTGGGGGCAGCGTTACGCGATGGTCCTCGACCCGGACGGCTGCGAGGTGTCGCTGTACGCCGCGAACGACTGAGACCGGGCCCGGGGCGCCGCTCCTTCCGCGGGCCGCCCCGGCCCGCGGGTCCTCAGGACGTGCCCCGCGCCAGGTGGGCGGTCAGGGTGGTGCCGGTCAGGGCGCGCATCTCCCGGGCGAGGTGGGCCTGGTCGGTGCAGCCCGCCGCGACCGCCGCCTCGGCGTAGGGCGTCCCGGCCCGGGCGAGGGCCAGCGCCCGCTGCAACCGCAGGATCCGGGCGAGCGTCTTGGGCCCGTAGCCGAAGGCCGCGAGCGAGCGCCGGTGCAGCCGGCGGACGCCGAGACCGGTCGCGCGCGCGGTGTCCGCGACGGACCCCCCGGCGGCGAGCCGGGCGGCCACGGACCGCATCAGCGGGTCCGGCGGCGCGGTGCCGGCCGCCCGGCGCAGGACGACGTCCTCCAGCGCGGCGGCGGGGTCGGGCGCCTCGGCGACGCGCTGGGTGAGCTCGCGGACCAGGGCGCCGGGCCACAGGTCCGCCAGATCGGTGCGCAGATCGCGCAGTTCGTGCGCCGGTACGCCGAGGAGGGCGGGGGCGACGCCGGGATCGAAGCGGATTCCCGCGTACCGCCCGCCGGCCGCCGCGCCCGGGACCATGGCGCGGGTGTCGGGGCCCGCGACGAGCAACCGCCCGCCGAACCAGAGCAGGTCCATGCATCCGTCGGGCAGCACCGGACCGACGCGACCGTCCGGCGCCGCCAGCGTCCACACGGTCGCCCCGCCGAACCGCGACGCCCGTTCCTCGTACCCGTTGCCCATGGCCACACGCTAGTCTCGTCGGCGGACCGATCGGCTTCCCGGGGGCTTTGCATGACGGCACTGATGGAGTTCACCACCGACAGCGGCGCGACGGTGACGGTCGAGGTCGACCGTCAGGCGCAGGGCGCGAATCTGGTCGCCCTGGGCGATGACAACACCCTGACCAGAGCCGGTCGTACGTTCGACAGCGCACTCACGGGCATGCGGTCCGCGGCCGAGTCCGCGCTCGCGGTGTTCCGGGACGGCGCCCTGAAACCCGACGGGGTGGAACTCGAATTCGGGGTGAAGATCACGGCGGAGGCCGGGGCCGTGATCGCCAAGAGCGCGGTGGAGGGCCACCTCCTGGTCAAGCTGTCCTGGTCCCCCGGGGCCGAGCGGGAGGACGCGGCGCCGCCCGCTGCCGGGACCACGAACGCCCCGCCGGTGCCCCCGCAGGCCGCACCCGCGACTCCCGCACCGACCGCACCGCCGGCGCCGTCCGCCGGATGACACCGGCCGGGCCGGGTGCTCACGCGCCGGGCGGCCGGTCCGCCCCGTCGTCCGGCTCCTCGGCCCCGTCGGTGTCCCCGCTCTTCTCCCGGTCCTTGTCCGGCTCCTTGTCGCGGCTCGGCTGCAGCCTGGACTTCACGTCGTCCGGCGGCAGGAACTTCGACCAGCGCTCCGGGAACTCGGAGGGCATGTAGGGGCTGTCCTCGTCGCCCTCGTCGTCGTCCTCGTCGTCGTCCTCGTCCCAGTACGCCGCCCGGCTCTCCGCCTGCGCCCTGGCCACCAGTTCCGCCGCCTGGGCCGCGCGCAGCCGGTCGTTGGCCGCGCGGGCGGCGGCCGTGGCCAGCGAGGGCCACACCCGGTCGATGGCCGCGTTCACCGCGGCCCCCACCAGCACCGCGAACGCGGAGATGCCGATCCACAGCAGAACGGCGATCGGGGCCGCCAGCGAGCCGTAGATCGTGGGCCCCTCGACCGTGCTGGTGAGGTAGATCCGCAGCAGGAAGCTGCCCAGCACCCACATGACGAACGCCACCAGCGCGCCCGGCACGTCCTCGATCCACGGCGAACGCACCGGCACGGACACGTGGTAGAGCGTCGTCAGGAACGCGATCGACAGCAGGACCACCAGCGGCCAGTACAGGATGCTTATGAGTTCGGTGCCCCAGGGGACGAACTCCACGACCCGGTCGGGGCCGACGACCAGCAGC
This sequence comes from Streptomyces sp. NPDC002669, assembly GCF_042889165.1. Lineage (NCBI taxonomy): Bacteria > Bacillati > Actinomycetota > Actinomycetes > Kitasatosporales > Streptomycetaceae > Streptomyces > Streptomyces sp. NPDC002669. The sequence goes on from NZ_JBIAQQ010000001.1 coordinate 332,142, forward strand.
GGCAGCACGACGGCCCCGAGCAGCAGCGCGACGACGTACAGCAGGAAGGCGAGCAGGCGCGTCCTGACGATGCCCCGGTGGCCGTCGAGCCCGTACATCACCGTGATCGTGTCGATGAAGACGTTGACCGCGCGGGAGCCGGACCAGAGCGCGATCGCGAAGCCGATCGAGATGACGTCGGGCCGGGCGCCGGTGGTGACGTCGGCCAGCAGCGGCTTGGCGAAGTCGTTGACACCGCGCTCGCTGAGCACGGTGTGCGCGGCGTTGAGGATGTTGCGCTCGATGGAGGCGACCGTGGTGGTACTGGTCCATTCGTCGACGTAGCCGAGCAGTCCGATCAGGCCGAGGAGCAGGGGCGGCAGGGACAGCAGGGTGAAGAACGCCGCCTCGGCCGCGAGCCCCAGGATGCGGTACTCCATGCACGAGTTGACGGTGTCCTTGAGCAGCTGCCAGACCATCTGCCGCTTGGACACGTTGCGGTAGAGGACTCGGGCCCGGTGGAGCCGCCCCGTCGGCCGCTCGGGTGTTTCATTTGCTGCCTGCACATCCTTACCGTATCGGCATGGCAGCCACCACCCACACAGTGTCCAACCAGGTCCCGCCGCTGGTCGGCTACGACGTCTTCGCCGCCGACCGGGTGCTCTCCGAGGCCGTGCGGCGGCATGTTCCGCCCGCTCTGCTGGCCGAGGTCCGGGGCGAGCTCGGCGAGCTCGGCAGGGCCGCCGGCTCCGCGCAGGCGCAGGAGTGGGGCGAGCGGGCGAACGCGAATCCGCCGGTGCTGCGCACCCATGACCGGTACGGCCACCGCATCGACGAGGTGGACTTCCACCCGGCCTGGCACCGGCTGCTGGGCCACGCGGTCTCGGCGGGCCTCACCGGCGCCTGGCACCGGGACGCCGGGCACGTGCGGCGGGCGGCGGGCTTCCTCGTGTGGACGCAGGCCGAGGCGGGGCACGGCTGTCCGCTGTCGATGACGCACGCGGCGGTGCCCGCGCTGCGGACCGATCCGGCGCTGGCCGCCGAGTGGGAGCCGCTGCTGACCTCGCCCGTGTACGAGCAGGGGTTGCGGCCCGTCGCGCAGAAGGCCGGGGCGCTCCTCGGGATGGGCATGACGGAGAAGCAGGGCGGCACCGACGTACGGTCGAACACCACCCGGGCCCGGCCGCTGGCCGCGGCGGGCGAGTACCTGCTCACCGGGCACAAGTGGTTCTGCTCGGCTCCGATGTCCGACGGCTTCCTGGTGCTGGCGCAGGCGCCCGGGGGTCTGACCTGCTTCCTGCTGCCCCGGGTGCTGCCCGACGGCACCCGCAACGTCTTCGCCCTCCAGCGGCTCAAGGACAAGCTGGGCAACCGGTCGAACGCCTCGGCCGAGGTCGAGTTCGACGGCACGTGGGTGCGCCGGGTGGGCGAGGAGGGACGCGGGGTGCGCACCATCATCGAGATGGTCGCGGCGACCCGGCTGGACTGCGTGCTCGGTTCGGCGGCGCTGATGCGGCAGGCGGTCGCGCAGGCGGTCCACCACTGCGCGTACCGCAGCGCGTTCGGCGGGGTGCTGATCGAGAAGCCGCTGATGCGCAACGTGCTGGCCGATCTGGCGCTGGAGTCGGAGGCCGCGACGGTGCTGGCGATGCGGCTGGCGGCGGCGTACGACGCCGGTACGGACGGCGAGCGGGCCTTCCTTCGGATCGCGGTGCCCGCGGCGAAGTACTGGGTGACCAAGCGGTGCACGCCCCTGGTGGGCGAGGCGCTGGAGTGTCTGGGCGGCAACGGCTACGTCGAGGAGTCCGGGATGCCGCGGCTGCTGCGCGAGGCGCCGCTCAACTCGATCTGGGAGGGCTCGGGGAACGTGCAGGCGCTGGACGTGCTGCGGGCCCTGCAGCGGGAGCCGATGGCGCTGAACGCGTTCCTCCAGGAGGTCGGCCGGGCGCGCGGCGCCGACCACCGGCTGGACCGGGCGATCAAGGACCTGCTGACGGAGCTCGCCGACCTGAACGGGATCGAGGCGCGGGCCCGCAGGCTGGCCGAGCGGATGGCGCTGGTGCTCCAGGGTTCGCTGCTGGTGCGCTGGGCCCCGCCGGAGGTGGCCGACGCGTTCTGCGCGTCCCGGCTGGGCGGGGACTGGGGGGCGGCCTTCGGGACGCTGCCGCACAGTCTGGACCTGGCCCCGGTGGTGGAACGGGCCCGGCCCGACCAGTACGGCGGGGAGGGCTGACGGGGCCGCCCGGAGGAAACACACAGCGACGGAGGGTGGTGCTGCGCCGACACGGCACCACCCTCCTTGCTGTGCACACCGGACGGGGGGCACAGGCTCCGCCGCTCGGTGTTCCCCCACTCTCATACGAACCCGCATGTCCTCGCCAGAGTTGCAAAGGGTTGCAAGCATTGTGCGGAGAGTGCGGTATCGGGGCCCGCGCAGCGGCAGGATGGGACCGTGGAGTGTCGAGCAGTCCCTGTCGGGTGGGGGGAGTCAAGCGTGGAGACCAGTGCTGCCGGGGTGAAACGATCAGCCGTCCCCCAGTCCGTCCAGGCCGCCCGCCTGGTCCACCGGGCCAGGGAGGCCAGGCTCTCCGGCGACCGTCCGGCGGTCGCGCCGCGGGCCGAGATCTGTGCGTCGTGGGACCGGATGGTGCGCGACGGCGTCGATCCCGACCAGTCGACCGAGAGCGTGCTGCTCGGGGTGGAGGAGATCGAGCACCGGCGCCGGACCTCGACGCTGAGCGAGGTGATGCCGCTGCTGAACGACGGTCTGGTCTCCCTGGCGGACACCGCCCAGCAGATCGTGGTGGTCACCGATGTGGAGGGCCGGGTGCTGTGGCGCCAGGGCAACACCCGGGTGCTGCGCCGGGCGGACAGCATCTGTCTGTCGGAGGGCGCGACATGGGCGGAGACCAGCGCGGGGACGAACGCGATCGGCACGGCGCTGATCTCGCGCACCCCGATCCAGGTGCACTCCACGGAGCACTTCGTGCGGACGCTGCACAACTGGACGTGCGCGGCGGCTCCGATACGTGACCCGCGGGACGGCAGGCTGATGGGCATCGTCGACATGAGCGGCCCCGCCTCCACGTTCCATCCGACGACGCTGGCCCTGGTCGGTTCGGTCGCCAGGCTGGCGGAGAGCGAGATCAGGAACCGGCATCTGCAGGCGCTCGACCGGCTGCGTTCGGTGGCAGCACCGCTGCTGTGCCGGCTGGGCGGGCGGGCCCTGGCGGTGGACACCAACGGCTGGCTCGCGGCGGTGACCGGGATGCCGCCGGTGGACCGGCTGCCGCTGCCCAAGTCGTTACGGCCGGGACGGGTGTGGCTGCCGTCGCTCGGCATGTGCCGGGTCGAGCCGTTGCCCGGCGGCTGGCTGGTGCAGGTCGCGGACGGGCCGGCGGACGGGGCGCCGCAACGGGTGGTGCTGGACCTGAGCAGGCCGCGCGGGCTCGCGGTCAACGTGGTGGGCGCGGTGGGCACCTGGACGCAGCGGCTCTCGCCCCGCCACGCGGAGCTGCTGTACGCCCTGGCGTTGCACCGCGAGGGACGCACGGCGTCCGAGCTCGCCCAGGACATCTTCGGCGACGCGACCCGGACGGTGACGGTGCGGGCGGAGATCTCGCGGATACGCCGCCATCTCGCGGAGGTGCTCGCGCACCGCCCGTACCGCTTCGGCGACGACGTCGAGGTGGAGGTGATCCACCCGGACCACCCGGCCGATCTGCTGCCGCACTCGACGGCCCCGGTGGTGGTCAGGGCGCGCGCGGCCGAGTGAGGGCGGACGCGCCGGTTCCGGTGCGAGCGGGACCGGCTTGGGGGTGCGCGGCGCGGCGTGGTTCCCTGGCAGTCATGAACAGCCCCGCACGTACCGCACCGCCCGCCACCACCGAGGTGACCGTCTGGTCCCTGGAACAGACCTCCCCCGACGACCTGCGCCCCGCCTCCGTCCCGGAGGGGGACGTACGGATCGTGCGCTCGCAGGTGCCGCTGCCCGAGTTCAGCCGGTTTCTCTACACGGCGGTCGGCGGCGACGTCCGGTGGACGGACCGGCTCGGCATGACGTACGCGCAGTGGGAGGAGGTCCTGGGCCGGCCGGGCGCCGAGACCTGGGTGGCGTACGAGAACGGCACCCCGGCCGGGTACATCGAGCTGGACCCGCAGGACGAGGGGGTGGTGGAGATCATGTACTTCGGGCTGATCCCCGCCTTCCGGGGCCGCCGGATCGGCGGGCACCTGCTCTCCCACGGGGTCGCCCGCGCCTGGGACCTGGCGGAGCGCTGGCCGGAGCGGACGCCGACGAAGCGGGTGTGGCTGCACACCTGCTCCAAGGACGGACCGCACGCCATGGACAACTATCTGCGGCGCGGCTTCCGGCTCTTCGACACGAAGGTGGAGCTGGAGCCGGACGTGGCGACCCCCGGACCGTGGCCGGGCGCCGGACGGTAGCCCCCGGCCCGCCGTCCCCGTCCGCCCGTACCCGGGCCCGGCCCCGGAACTCCACCGGGACCGGGCCTTCCGCTTCCGCTGCCATGTCGGGAGATTGCCGCCATTCCGGATGGAACCGATCGGGCACACCGCGTGACGGGCGCCACATCGTCCCACACTTCAGGACGATCCCGTCCAGATATTGGATGGTGGTGGACTGGCCCGAGAGACGCGTGCCACGCTTCCGTCATGCCCGGAACTGGAATCGCCTTGGTGAGTCGACGTCACGTCGACCTCGGCCGCATGTCCAGCGCCATCTGTCCGGCGGGCTGAGAGTCCCGGCACCGCCGCGTTCCCCCCTTTCCCCGCTTCTTCAGCACGACCTGCGCACCGCCGCGCCTCAACGCGAGTGTGCAGTTCAGAGCCGCCCTCCTGCAGTCCCGAAGGACGTACCGTCATGGCCGCTACCCCGAAACAGCCCGCGCCCGCGGCGCCCCGCCGCAAGGCCGGACGCCACCGCGGCGAAGGCCAGTGGGCCCTGGGGCACTACACCCCGCTGAACGGCAATGAGCAGTTCAAGAAGGACGACGACAGTCTCAATGTGCGGACACGCATTGAGACGATCTACTCCCAGCGCGGTTTCGACTCCATCGACCCCAACGACCTTCGCGGACGCATGCGCTGGTGGGGCCTGTACACCCAGCGGCGGGCCGGCATCGACGGCGGCAAGACCGCGGTCCTGGAGCCCGAGGAGCTGGAGGACAAGTACTTCATGATGCGGGTCCGCATCGACGGCGGGAAGCTGACCACCGAGCAGCTGCGCGTCATCGGCGAGATCTCCCAGGAGTACGCCCGCGGCAGCGCCGACATCACCGACCGGCAGAACGTCCAGATGCACTGGATCCGCATCGAGGACGTCCCGGCGATCTGGGAGAAGCTGGAGGCCGTCGGGCTCTCCACCACCGAGGCGTGCGGCGACTGCCCCCGCACGATGATCGGCTCCCCCGTGGCGGGCATCGCCGCCGACGAGATCATCGACGGCACCCCGGCGCTGGAGGAGATCCACGCCCGCTACATCGGCAGCCCGGAGTTCTCCAACCTGCCGCGCAAGTTCAAGACCGCGATCTCCGGCTCCCCGGTGCAGGACGTGGTGCACGAGATCAACGACATCGCCTTCGTCGGCGTCGAGCACCCCGAGCACGGGCCCGGCTTCGACCTCTGGGTCGGCGGCGGCCTCTCCACCAACCCCCGGCTGGCCGAACGGCTGGGCGCCTGGGTGCCGTTGGACGAGGTCGCGGACGTCTGGGCCGGTGTCGTCGGGATCTTCCGCGACTACGGGTACCGCCGGCTGCGCAACCGCGCCCGGCTGAAGTTCCTGGTCGCCGACTGGGGTGTCGAGAAGTTCCGCCGGGTGCTGGAGGACGAGTACCTGAAGCGCCCGATGCTGGACGGCCCCGCCCCCGCGGAGCCCAGCAGCCGGTGGCGCGACCACATCGGCGTCCACCCGCAGCGGGACGGCCGGTTCTACATCGGTTTCGCCCCCCGGGTCGGGCGCGTCGACGGCTCCACCCTCGCCAAGATCGCCGACCTGGCCGAGGCGCACGGCTCCGGCCGGGTGCGCACCACCGTCGAGCAGAAGATGATCATCCTCGACGTGGCGCAGGACCGGATCGAGTCGCTGTCCGAGGGGCTGGAGGCGCTCGGTTTCCAGGTGAAGCCCTCGCCGTTCCGCCGCGGCACGATGGCCTGCACCGGCATCGAGTACTGCAAGCTGGCGATCGTCGAGACGAAGGCGCGCGGCGCCTCGCTCATCGACGAACTGGAGCGCCGACTGCCGGACTTCGACGAGCCGCTCACCATCAACATCAACGGCTGCCCCAACGCCTGCGCCCGCATCCAGACCGCCGACATCGGCCTCAAGGGCCAGCTCGTGCTGGACGACGACGGCAACCAGGTCGAGGGCTACCAGGTGCACCTGGGCGGTGCCCTCGGGCTGGAGGCCGGCTTCGGCCGCAAGGTCCGCGGCCTGAAGGTCACCTCGGCCGAACTGCCCGACTACATCGAGCGGGTCCTGGGCCGCTTCCAGGAGCAGCGCGAGGACGGCGAGCGGTTCGCGACCTGGGCGGCGCGCGCCGGTGCGGAGTCGCTGTCATGAGCGGACGCGCCGCGCCGTTCTACTGCCCGTACTGCGGGGACGAGGACCTGCGCCCGCACGAGGCCGGTCACGGCGCCTGGGAGTGCGCCTCCTGCAACCGCGCGTTCAAGCTCGGGTTCCTGGGGCTGCTGACCCGGGGTCTGCGGGGCGACGACGGTGAAGGAGACGGGAGATGACGGACACTCGACTCGGCACCGGACCCACCGCCAAGGAGCTGGAGGAACTGGCCGTGCGGGCGGGCCGGGAGCTGGAGGAAGCCTCCGCGACCGAGATCCTGCGGTGGGCCGCCGACACCTTCGGCCGGAAGTTCTGCGTCACCTCGTCCATGGAGGACGCGGTCGTCGCCCACCTCGCGTCGCGCGTCCTGCCCGGCGTGGACGTGGTCTTCCTCGACACCGGCTACCACTTCCCGGAGACGATCGGCACCCGTGACGCGGTCGAGGCGGTGATGGACGTCAACGTCATCACGCTCACGCCCCGGCAGACCGTGGCCGAGCAGGACGCCGAGTACGGTCCGGGGCTGCACGACCGCGACCCCGACCTGTGCTGCGCGCTGCGCAAGGTCGGGCCGCTGCGGGAGGGTCTGACCGGGTACACGGCCTGGGCGACCGGGCTGCGCCGCGACGAGTCCCCCACCCGGGCGAACACCCCGGTCGTCGGCTGGGACGCCAAACGGGAAAAGATCAAGGTCTCGCCGATCGCCCGCTGGACGCAGGACGACGTGGAAGCATACGTGGCCGAGCACGGCGTGCTCACCAACCCGCTGCTGATGGACGGCTACGCCTCCGTGGGCTGCGCGCCCTGCACCCGCCGGGTGCTGGCCGGCGAGGACGCCCGCGCCGGGCGCTGGGCGGGCCGGGGCAAGACCGAGTGCGGGCTGCACGACTGATGACGACTGATCAGGAGACTTCGATGAGCGTGACGGAGACGGGAGCCACCATCTGGCTGACCGGTCTGCCGAGCGCGGGCAAGACCACCATCGCCTACGAACTCGCCGGGCGGCTGCGCGGCGAGGGCCACCGGGTGGAGGTGCTCGACGGCGACGAGATCCGGGAGTTCCTCTCCGCGGGGCTCGGTTTCTCCCGGGAGGACCGCCACACCAACGTCCAGCGGATCGGCTTCGTCGCCGAGCTGCTGGCGGCCAACGGCGTGAAGGTCCTGGTCCCCGTCATCGCCCCGTACGCGGACAGCCGGGACGCGGTGCGCAAGCGGCACCAGGCCGAGGGCACCCCGTACCTGGAGGTGCACGTCGCGACCCCGGTCGAGGTGTGCTCCGAACGCGATGTGAAGGGCCTGTACGCCAAGCAGGCGGCGGGCGAGATCAGCGGGCTGACCGGGGTCGACGACCCGTACGAGGAGCCCGAGTCGCCCGATCTGCGGATCGAGTCGCACCGGCAGACCGTGCAGGAGTCCGCGGCGGAGCTGTACGCGCTGCTGAGCGAGAGGGGTGCGGCATGACGACCGTCGCGACCGTGCCGGAGGGCACCGGCCATCCGTACGCACTCAGCCACCTGGACTCCCTGGAGTCCGAGGCGGTGCACATCTTCCGCGAGGTGGCGGGCGAGTTCGAGCGGCCGGTGATCCTCTTCTCCGGCGGCAAGGACTCGATCGTGATGCTGCACCTGGCGCTCAAGGCGTTCGCGCCCGCGCCGGTGCCGTTCGCGCTGCTGCACGTCGACACCGGGCACAACTTCCCCGAGGTGCTGGAGTACCGCGACCGCGCGGTGGCCCGGCACGGGCTGCGGCTGCACGTCGCCTCCGTGCAGGAGTACATCGACGCCGGGAAGCTGCGCGAGCGCCCGGACGGCACCCGCAACCCGTTGCAGACCGTGCCACTGACCGAGGCGATCCAGCAGCACCGCTTCGACGCCGTGTTCGGCGGCGGGCGCCGCGACGAGGAGAAGGCGCGCGCCAAGGAGCGGGTCTTCTCGCTGCGCGACGAGTTCTCCCAGTGGGACCCGCGCCGCCAGCGCCCCGAGCTGTGGCAGCTCTACAACGGCCGGCACGCCCCCGGCGAGCACGTCCGGGTCTTCCCGATCTCCAACTGGACCGAGCTGGACGTCTGGCAGTACATCGCCCGGGAGGGCATCGAGCTGCCGGAGATCTACTTCGCCCACGAGCGCGAGGTCTTCAACCGCAACGGCATGTGGCTGACCGCCGGCGACTGGGGCGGCCCCAGGGAGCACGAGGACGTCGAGACCCGGCAGGTGCGCTACCGCACCGTCGGCGACATGTCGTGCACCGGCGCGGTCGACTCGGACGCGACGACGCTGGACGCCGTGATAGCCGAGATCGCCGCCTCCCGGCTCACCGAGCGGGGCGCGACGCGCGCCGACGACAAGATGTCCGAGGCCGCGATGGAAGACCGCAAGCGCGAGGGGTACTTCTAGATGTCCACCACAGCCGAGCAGTTGTCGGCCACCACCCTGCTGCGGTTCGCCACCGCGGGGTCCGTCGACGACGGCAAGTCCACCCTCGTGGGGCGTCTGCTGCACGACTCCAAGTCGGTCCTCACCGACCAGCTGGAGGCCGTCGAGCACGCCTCGCGCAGCCGGGGCCAGGAGGCGCCCGACCTGGCGCTGCTGACCGACGGCCTGCGGGCCGAGCGCGAGCAGGGCATCACCATCGACGTCGCCTACCGCTACTTCGCGACGGCGCGCCGCCGTTTCATCCTGGCCGACACGCCGGGCCATGTGCAGTACACCCGGAACATGGTGACCGGCGCGTCGACGGCCGAGCTGGCCGTCGTCCTGGTCGACGCCCGCAACGGGGTCGTCGAGCAGACCCGCCGGCACGCCGCCGTCGCCGCGCTGCTGCGGGTGCCGCACGTGGTGCTGGCCGTCAACAAGATGGACCTGGTCGACTACGCGGAGCCGGTGTTCGCCGCCATCGCCGAGGAGTTCACCGCGTACGCCGCCTCGCTCGGCGTCCCGGAGATCACCGCGATCCCGATCTCCGCGCTGGCCGGGGACAACGTCGTGGAACCGTCCGCGCACATGGACTGGTACGGCGGCCCCACCGTCCTGGAGCACCTGGAGACGGTGCCGGTCAGCCACGACCTCACCGCCTGCCACGCCCGTTTCCCCGTCCAGTACGTGATCCGGCCGCAGACCGCCGAGCACCCCGACTACCGCGGCTACGCCGGCCAGATCGCGGCCGGCGCGTTCCGGGTCGGCGAGGCCGTCACCGTACTGCCCTCGGGCCGTACGTCGACCGTCGCCGCGATCGACGCGCTCGGCGAGAGCGTGGACATCGCCTGGGCGCCGCAGTCCGTGACGCTCCGGCTGACCGACGACATCGACATCTCGCGCGGTGACCTGATCGCCCCGTCCGACGACGCGCCGGCGGTCACCCAGGACGTGGAGGCGACCGTCTGCCACGTCGCCGACCAGCCGCTCGGCGTCGGCCAACGGGTGCTGATCAAGCACACCACCCGCACGGTCAAGGCGATCGTCAAGGACATCCCCTCGCGGCTCACGCTGGACGACCTCTCCCAGCACCCGGCGCCCGGCCGGCTCGTCGCCAACGACATCGGCCGGGTCGTCCTGCGGACCGCGGAGCCGCTCGCCCTGGACGCGTACGCGGATTCCCGGCGCACCGGATCGTTCCTCCTGATCGACCCGGCGGACGGCACCACGCTGACGGCCGGCATGGCGGGCGCCTCGTTCGCCGAGTCCGCCGCGGCCGGGGACGACGCGTCCGACGACGCCGAATGGGACTTCTGATGGACATCGACGTCTACTCCACGTTCGCGAAGGAGGGCGGCCGCATCGGCAGCGGCGCCCTCGGCAGCGGCCAGGGCGGAGTCGCGCGATGTGCGCGATGACGTACGCGCACCGCCTGCGCGCCCGGTCGTACCACCCGCACCGCCAGTTCAGACGAAGACCTGCCGACCGCCCGGCCGCGTCCCCGTAGTTCCGGGGACCCGAGCACCGGGCCGACGAGAGGAAGACCTCCCGTGCCTGCCCCCCGTACCGCGCTGCGCCGAAGCCTCGCCGCCGTCGCCGCACTGCCGCTGCTCGCCGTCGCGCTCACCGCCTGCGGCTACGGCTCCGAGGCGAAGAAGGACGACGCGGGGAAGGCGGGAGTGACGGCCGGCGGCAAGAAGCTCTCCGTGGACACCGTACGGATCGGCTACTTCCCCAACCTCACCCACGCCACCGCCCTGGTCGGCGACCAGGAGGGAATCTTCCAGAAGGAGCTGGGCGGCACCCGGCTGAAGACCTCCCAGTTCAACGCGGGCCCCTCCGAGATCGAGGCGCTCAACGCCGACTCGATCGACATCGGCTTCATCGGCCCGTCGCCCTCCATCAACGGCTTCACCAAGTCCGGCGGCAAGAGCCTGCGGATCATCGGCGGTTCGGCGTCCGGCGGGGTGAAGCTGGTCGTGAACCCGAAGAAGATCAAGACCCTGGACGACCTCAGGGGCAAGCGGATCGCCACCCCGCAGCTCGGCAACACCCAGGACGTGGCCTTCCTCAACTGGATCTCCGAGAAGGGCTGGAAGGTCGACGCCCAGAGCGGCAAGGGCGACGTCTCCGTGGTCCGCACGGACAACAAGGTGACCCCGGGAGCCTACGCGTCCGGTTCCATCGACGGCGCCTGGGTCCCCGAGCCCACCGCGTCCAAGCTGGTCGCCGAGGGCGCGAAGGAACTGCTCGACGAGTCGAGCCTGTGGCCGGACGACAAGTTCGTGATCACGAACATCATCGTGTCGCAGAAGTTCCTGGGCGAGCACCCGGACGTCGTCGAGGCGGTGCTGCGCGGTTCGGTGAAGACCAACGCGTGGATCAACGCCAATCCCGAGAGGGCGAAGGAGTCCGCCAACTCCGCGCTGGAGAAGCTGACCGGCAAGGCGCTGCCCGCCGACATCGTCGACCCCGCGTGGAAGTCGATCCAGCTCACCGACGACCCGCTGGCCGCCACGCTCGACGCGCAGGCGCGGCACGCGGTGAAGGCCGGGCTGCTGGAGAAGCCGGACCTCGACGGGATCTACGACCTGCGGCCGCTGAACAAGGTGCTCAAGTCCGAGGGCAGGCCCGGGGTCACCGACGCCGGTCTCGGCGTCAAGTAAGCCGTCCGGACCCGAATCCAGGATTTCCAGGAGGTGACGACCATGGCGACCACTCTCACCGAGGCCGAGGAGCGCACGGCTGTCGGGCACGCGGCCCGCATCGCGCACGTGTCCAAGTCCTTCGGCGGACCGCAGGGGCAGCAGCTCGTGCTCGACGACATCACGCTCGATGTCGCACCGGGCGAGTTCGTCACCCTCCTGGGGGCCTCCGGGTGCGGGAAGTCGACCCTGCTCAATCTGGTGGCCGGACTCGACCGCCCGACCTCGGGGTCCATCGAGACCCCCGGCGGGCGGCCGGCCCTGATGTTCCAGGAGCACGCCCTGTTCCCGTGGCTGACCGCGGGCAAGAACATCGAGCTCGCGCTGCGGCTGCGCGGCGTGGACAGGTCGGAGCGCCGCACGGAGGCGGAGCGGCTGCTCGAACTCGTACGGCTCGGCGGGGCGTACCGCAAGCGCGTGCACGAGCTCTCGGGCGGCATGCGGCAGCGGGTGGCGATGGCCCGCGCCCTCGCCCAGGACAGTCAACTGCTGCTGATGGACGAGCCGTTCGCCGCGCTCGACGCCATCACCCGGGACGTGCTGCACGACGAGCTGACCCGGATCTGGCGCGAGACGAACCTCTCGGTCCTCTTCGTCACCCACAACGTGCGCGAGGCCGTGCGGCTCGCCGAGCGGGTGGTCCTGCTGTCGTCCCGCCCCGGCCGGATCGCCCGCGAATGGACGGTCGGCATCGAACAGCCGCGCCGCATCGAGGACAACGCCGTCGCGGAGCTGTCCGTCGAGATCACCGAACAACTGCGTGGGGAGATCCGCCGTCATGGCCGGCACTGACACGAAGCCCGACGACCTGGCCGGACTGGAGGCGGGGCTCGACGCGCTGGACACCGTGCAGGTGCGCCGCACCCCGGTGCGCGAGGTGCTGGTGCGCAAGGTGCTGCCGCCGGTGCTCGCGGTGGCGCTGGTGATCGTCGTCTGGCAGTTGCTCGTCCGGGCCCAGGTCACCGACGACTACAAGCTGCCGTCCCCGGCCGCGGTCTGGGACAGCGCGGCGCAGATGTGGTTGCAGGGGACGCTCCTGGACGTCGTCTGGACCAGCGTCTCGCGCGGTCTGCTCGGCTTCCTGCTGGCCGTGGCCATTGGTACGCCGCTGGGTCTGCTGGTCGCCCGGGTGCGGTTCGTACGGGCCGCGATCGGCCCGATCCTGTCCGGGCTGCAGTCCCTGCCGTCGGTGGCGTGGGTCGCTCCGGCCGTGATCTGGCTCGGGCTGAACGACCGGATGATGTACGCCGTGATCCTGCTGGGCGCCGTCCCCTCGGTCGCCAACGGGCTGGTCTCCGGCGTCGACCAGGTGCCGCCGCTGTTCCTGCGGGCGGGCCGCACGCTCGGCGCGACCGGGCTGCGCGGGACCCGGCACATCGTGCTGCCGGCCGCGCTGCCCGGCTACCTGGCGGGGCTCAAACAGGGCTGGGCGTTCTCCTGGCGCTCGCTGATGGCCGCCGAGATCATCGCGTCCTCCCCCGATCTCGGCCTGGGGCTCGGCCAGTTGCTGGAGAACGGCCGCAACAACGCGGACATGCCCGGCATCTTCCTCGCCATCATCCTGATCCTGTTCGTCGGCATCGCGATCGACCTGCTCGTCTTCAGTCCGCTGGAGCGGTGGGTGCTGCGCAGCCGCGGCCTCCTCGTCAAGGACTGAGCCCGCCCATGAACCCCCCGGTCCTTCTCGTCGTCGCCCACGGCAGCCGTGATCCGCGGCACGCGGCGACCGTGCACGCGCTCACCGCGCGGGTACGGTCACTGCGGCCGGGGCTGCGGGTGGAGACCGGTTTCCTGGACTTCGACGCGCCGGCGGTGCCGCGGGTCCTGGAACGGCTGGCGGCGCGGGGCGCGCGGGAGGTCATCGCGCTGCCCCTGCTCCTGACCCGGGCCTTCCACGCCAAGTCCGACATCCCCGCGGTGCTGCGCGAGGCCCGGACGAGGCTGCCCCGGCTGCGTGTCCGGCAGGCCGGGGTGCTCGGCCCCTCGCCGCTGCTGAACGCGGCCCTGGAACGGCGGCTGCACGAGGCCGGGATCCGTCCCGGCGAGCGGGGCTCGACCGGGCTCGTCCTGGCCTCGGCGGGCTCCACCGACCCGGAGGCGATCGCAGTGATCGCTGAAATCGCGCGGGAGCTGCGGCACACCGGTTGGTGTTCCGTGCGGCCTGCGTTCGCCTCCGCCACGTCTCCCGCGGGGTTCCCCCGCACCGAGGACGCGGTGCGGGCCCTGCGGGACGAGGGGGTGCGGCGGGTGGCGGTGGCTCCTTATGTCATCGCGCCCGGCCGGCTCCCCGACCGGATCGCCGCGGGCGCGGCCGGCGCGGACGTGCTGGCCGACGTCCTGGGCCCGGCGCCGGAGCTGGCGCGGCTGCTGCTGGCCCGGTACGACGGGGCCCGGGTCCCGGCGGCCCGGACCGCCGTGCTCAGCGCGTGACGCGGCGCCCGCTCACCCCACGTCCAGGCTGCCCGTCCGGGTCCGCTTGAGCTCGAAGAAGTCCGGGTTCCCGGCGAGTGTGCGGAAGCTGTCGAAGAACCGGCCCGCCTCCTCGCCGCGCGGCGCGGCGCGCAGGACGGGCCCGAACCAGACCGCGCCGTCGACGTGGATGGTGGGCGTGCCGACGTAGGCGTCCGCCTCCGGGTCCTTGCCGGCGTCGTGGCTGAGCCGCAGCGCCTCGTCGTACGCCTCCGAGTGCGCGGCGTCCGCCAGTGCGGCGGGCAGGCCCAGCTCCGCGAGGGATTCGGCGATCACCTGGTCGAAGTCCTCGTTCTTCTCCCGGTGGATGCGGGTGCCCATCGCGGTGTAGAGGTCGCGCAGGATCCCGTCGCCGTGCCCGGCCGCGGCGGCGACCGCGACCCGCACCGGCCCGATCGACCGGTCGACCAGGTCCCGGTACCAGTCGGGGAGTTCGTTGCCGGTGTTGTGCAGGTACAGGCTCATGACGCGGAAGCGGAGCTCGATGTCCCGGTGGCGTTCCACCTCCAGCATCCAGCGGGAGGTGATCCAGGCGAACGGGCAGGCCGGGTCGAAGTAGAAGTCGACGGTCGTCCGGCCCGGTCCGGAGGTGTGCGGTGTGCTGTTCATGGACCGATCGTAGGCTTCAAGTGGCATGTGTTCCCGGGCCATTTGCCGTCGATTCCCCTGGGCCAATCAATCCACCGGCGGAAAGCCTGCCGCAGGCGGTAGCATCCGCTGATGCCCACCGTGGAAACCCTGATCCCGCAGGCCGGACAGGCCGATGCCGAGGGTCTGCGCGCGTTCGACGCGGACCTCCTGGCGGAGTACGTGACCGATCCGGCGCATCCGTGGTGGCGCCGCAGGCCCTGTGTGCTCGCGCTGGCCGGGCGGGTGCCGGAGCACCGCGTCGCCGGGCTGATCGCCCGCGTCCACGATCCGCGGGACGTGGCGGAGGTCCGCATCGCGCTCCTGGACCTGCTCGCCGACCGGACCGAACTCCTGCCCTGGCTCGGGCACCCGGACCGGCGGCAGGAGGATTCGTACGGCATGTCCGAGGCGATCCTCAAGGCACGCGGTCTGCTCGGCGACCGCTCGGCGACCGGCGAACTGACGACTCTCGCGGCCAGTCCCTGGTCGCGCACGCGGGCGCTCGGCGAGGCCGGGCTGGACGCGCTGGTGGCCAGGTACGGGGCCGGGGCGGTCCTGTCCGACGTCGGTGACGAGCGCCCCGAGGACCGGGCCTTCCGGGTCCGGATGCGGCACCGGGCCGGTGCGGACGTCGTCGACGCCCTCGCGGACCCCGACCGCGCGGTCGCGTACCTCGCCCAGTCCCTCCTCACCGACCCGGACCGGCTGCGCGGCCACCTCGACGAGGCACCGACGACCGAGGCGAAGCTGTGGACGGCGTACGCGCTGCACCGGCTCACCGGTGACACCGCCGAGACCCGCGCGATCCACGCCTCGCTGGGCCGCCCCCGGGTCGAGGTCACCGGACTGGACGAGGAACTGCGCTCGGCGATCGTCCAGGAGTACGGGCGGTACTGCCAGGAGCGGAGCGACCCGCGCTGGCGGATCGAGGCCATCTGCGCCGGACCGCCCGTGCCGCCGGACGAGGAGAACGGCTCCGCCGCGCCACGGCCGCGCTCACCTCGGCGGGCCTGGCACCGCGGCCCCCGGTCTCCTGCGGGGAGTACCACCGGCAGGGCGGCGGCACCTATCACGTCATCGGCCTCGGCGGGAGCGGGGCGGAGGACGACGGGGACGGGCGCGCGGTCCTCGTCAGCACCCTGGGCCGGTTCGTCACCTCCTACGAACCGGAGCCCGCCGCCCGTGCCGCGCTGGAGGCGGCGGACTTCCGCTGGATCCCGCAGGAAACCGGGGCGATCCGGGTCACCGACCTGTGCGTCTACTACTTCGGCGACCGCGAGCCCCTGGACGTCGCCACCCTGCTCTTCTACTGGCAGGACTGACGCCCCCGCCCGGCCCGGACCGCGCCGGGCGGGGCTCCGGCGGACCGTGGCTCAGGCCGCGGTCCAGTGCGGGTCCCGGCCGCTGTGGGCCAGCGCGCGTTCGAAGACCGACGCCGATCCGGGCACGGCGACCTCGTCGGCGAAGCCGTCGTACTGCCGGTAGAGCGCGGCGGTGCTGTCGACGACGCCGAGGACGTACGCGGCCGCCTCCTCGGAGAGCCGGAACTCCTCCCCGACGACCCGGGCCACGTCCCAGCCGTGCAGGGCCGTCTCCTCGATGAGCATCGCGGCGATGTCGGCGGCCGGCGAGGTCGAGCCGCCGAGGTCCACCTCCCCCTCCCAGACGGCCGGGTCCGCCCAGGCCGCGACGGCCCGGTCCAGCTGCTCGGCGTACTGCTGCGCCCAGTCGGCGTCGGCGGTGAAGTCCCGTCCGGTGAGCTCGTCGGGGAGGTCCTTGCGCAGGGCCCGGTGCTCCAGGCCGTGAGAGGTGTAGAGCACCCAGTGGTTGATGAGTCCCCGCAGGTCCCAGTCGCCGCAGGGGGTCTTCGGCGCGTCGAGCTGTGCGGCGCCGATGGAGCGGGCGATACGGGCCGCCTCGGCGGCGACTTCGGTCATGTGCGCGTGCTCGTTCTTCATGTCCGCAGCCTAGAACCGGCCCCCGGAGCGGGGATTGAAGAAAGGCGACAGGATCCGTACGGCTTCGCCCGGTGCGGTGCCCCGGGCCCCCGGACGGGCCGGGGCAGCGGGATAGGATCGGTGCATCGGTCCGGCCACCCCCACCGCCGACCGGCCGGAGCAGGCGCTCTCCCCGACCGGGACCGCCTCGGCGCAGAACCGCTTCGGTCCCCCGATCGTCCGTCGGACGCGGTACTGAAGGCGCGCGGGGCCCACGGCCCCGTCTTTCCTCCCCGGTTCCCGTCGGCCGACGGTGCCCCGGCCGGGCGGACGCGACGCCCGCGGGCAGATCACCCCCGCCCCGCCGCTCGCCCCGCCTCGAGGAGTGTCCGCCCATGACCGTCTCGCCCGTCACCGCCGTCCCCGTTCCCGGCTCCTCGGCCCCCGCCGCCCCGGTGGTCGTGGCCGACGGCGTCTCGATCGTGCGGGACGGCAACGTCCTGCTCGACTCGGTCTCGCTGACCGTGCGCCGCGGTGAGCACTGGGCGCTGCTCGGGGCCAACGGGGCCGGGAAGAGCACGCTGCTGGGGCTGCTCGGCGCGGTCGTCCATCCCACCCTGGGCTCGGTGGAGGTGCTCGGGCGGCGGCTCGGCCGGGTCGACCTGCGGGAGCTGCGGTCGCTGCTCGGGCATGTGAACCCGCGCCATCCGCTGCGCTCCGCCCTGTCCGTGCGCGAGGTGGTGCTGACCGGTCTGACCAACTCGGTCGAGCTGGTGCCCCGCTGGTCGGCGGCCCCGGAGCAGCGGGAGCGCGCGGAGCGGCTGCTGGAGATGCTCGGCATGGGCGGCCGGGGCGGGTCGCGCTGGCCCACGCTGTCGCAGGGCGAGCGGGGCCGTACGCTCATCGCCCGTGCCCTGATGCCGCAGCCGCGGCTGCTGCTGCTCGACGAGCCGGCCACCGGGCTCGACCTCGCCGCGCGCGAGCAGCTGCTCGACAGTCTGGACGCGCTGCGCGAGGAGCACCCGGACCTGGCGACGGTGCTGGTCACCCATCATCTGGAGGAGCTGCCCGCCTCCACCACGCACGCCCTGCTGCTGCGGGGCGGCCGGTGCGTGGCCTCGGGCCCGGCGGACGAGGTCCTGACCACCGAGCGGGTCGGCGAATGTTTCGGGCACCCGGTGCTGATCTCCCGTACGGACGGCCGGTGGGCGGCCCGGACGCAGCGTCCGGGGCGTCGCTGAACCGGCTCAGCGGCAGGTGCCGGGGCCGGGGTCCGCGGCGGTGAAGGGTGTGGCCTGGTGGAAGTACAGCACCCAGCCGTCACCGGCCGGCCGCCAGAGCGAACTGCGGTGGGACAGACGGCCCTTCGTCTCGGTGTCGTAGGTGAGATGGACGAGTTCGTCGCCGAACTGGACCCCGCTCATCCGGGACGCGGTGAGCGGGCCGGGGCGCGGGGCGTCCGCGGCGGTGAGTTCGGCGATGATCGTGTCGCGGTCCCAGATCCGGCCCTCGTGGTCGATCTCGCGGTACTCGGGGTGCAGCACCCGGGCGAGGAGTTCGGCGGAGGCGCGTACGGCCGGGTCCAGGAGGCGCAGCTCGCCCTCGACCGCCGCTGCCACGCCGGGGGACGGTTCGCTCATGCGCGGGCCCCGTCCTGCGCGGCCCCGGTCGCCGAGGTCATCTCCACCAGCTTGACCACGGTGTTCCAGTTGCGCGAGGTGGCGACGAGGTCCTTGGTGACGGAGGTGCGGGACAGCGCGTCGCCGAGCTTCGAGGTGCCCAGTCCCCCAGGGGCGTAGAGGTAGAGCGCGCGGTCCCCGAGGCGGAACTCCTCGGGGAGGAAGGCCGCCGGGTCGATCCGGGCGAAGCGGCCGGCGTCGACCGGCCGGTCGTAGTACGTGATGTGCAGTTGCCTGCCTTCGAGTTCGGCGGCCGGGAACGGGCAGGCCGCCGCGGTCCCCGCCAGGTAGGCGCCGTCCCTGACCAGGCAGGGGACCGGGAAGCCGAACCGTTCCTCGATGGCCTGCTCCAGCTCGGCGGCGAGGGCGTTCTCGTCGCCGGAGGCGCTGCTGAAGACGGCGTTGCCGCTCTGCAGATGGGTACGGACGTCTCCGTGGCCCAGTTCGGTGAGCAGTGTGCGGAGTTCGGCCATCGGAACCCGCTTGTGGCCGCCCACGTTGATTCCGCGCAACAGCGCCGCGTACATCGTCATGACCACACCATAGGGCGAGCTCTTCGCACCGTGCGGCCGCCGCGCCCCGTGGGGGAGGGCGCGGCGGCCTTCGGTGCCGTCGTGCCGGGCGGCGTTCGCCCGGTCACGGCCGCGGTGGGGCGTCGGTTACTCGACGACCTTCAGCAGCTTGTTCGCCGTGCCCTCGGTCGCGTTGGAGATCGCGTCGGGGGTGGCGCCCTCGGTCAGCGCCGTGGCGACCTCCTCCGGGGTGGCGTCCGGGTGGCCGGCCAGGTAGACGGCGGCGGCACCGACGACGTGCGGGGTCGCCATGGACGTGCCGGAGATGGTGTTGGACGCGTCGTCGCTGTCGTTCCAGGACGAGGTGATGTCCGAGCCCGGTGCGTAGATGTCCACGATCGAGCCGTAGTTGGAGAAGTCCGACTGCTCGTCGTCCACCGTGGACGAGGCGACCGTGATGGCCTCCGGAACGCGGGCCGGGGAGCTGCCGCTCGCGTCGGTGGACTCGTTGCCCGCGGCCACCGCGAAGGTGACGCCGGAGGCGATGGCACGCTGGACCGCGGCGTCGAGCGCCTCGTCCGCGCCGCCGCCGAGGCTCATGTTGGCGACGGAGGGGCCCTCGTGGTTCTCGGTGACCCAGTCGATGCCCGCGACGACCTGCTCGGTGGTGCCCGAGCCGGAGTCGTCGAGCACGCGGACGGCGACGATGTTCGCCTTCTTGGCGACACCGTAGGTGGCACCGGCGATGGTGCCCGCCACGTGGGTGCCGTGGCCGTTGCCGTCGTCGGCGCTGTCGTCGTTGTCCACGGCGTCGTAGCCCGAGGTGGCGCGGCCCTCGAACTCCTGGTGGGTGACGCGGACACCGGTGTCGATGACGTACGCGGTGACGCCCTCGCCGGCGCTGTCCGGGTAGGTGTACGCGTCGTCGCCGGTCGTCTCGGTCTGGTCGATCCGGTCCAGGCCCCAGGACGGCGGGTTCTGCTGGGTCTCGCTGATGTGGAACTTCTTGTTCTGGACGACCTTGGAGACGGCCGGGTCGGCCGCCAGGCGCTTGGCCTCGGCGAGCGAAAGGCCGCTGGCGGAGAAGCCGTTGATGGCGGAGCTGTAGTTGCGCTTCAGCTTGCCGCCGTACTCCTTGGCGAGCTCCGCCTTGTCGGCCTTCCCGTCCAGCATGACGATGTAGCTGCCGGCCACGGCGCCCGCCGCGTCCGCGCCGTAGACGACACCGGTCTCGGGAGCCGGGGCGGCACCGGCGAGCGAGGTGTTGAGCAGGGTGACACCGGCCGCTGCGGCGACTGCGGTTATCGCTGCGGTCAGCTTGATCCGGCGTGCGCGCTTGTGAATTGCCATGAAGAGGGATCTCCTCGTCATTCTTTGTGGGGGGATTGACCCCCGGCCGGAAGATCTCCGGGGGGCTGGCTCGAAACCCTGACCGATTGACGCGCCCAGATCAAGGGCTTCATCCGGCTGTGACTTACTCAACAAAGTTTCGTAATAAGAAACCGGCCAGTCGCCCCCATCTCGGGCACCGCCACCGCAACGCCCGTTGCCCACACGGGACTTGCCGCCCACGTCAGGCACTATCGGCCCGCTTCGCGAGCGGGAAGGCGGGGTTCGCCGGAGTGCGGCTGTGAAGGTGGGGGCGGCTTGAATCCGCCCCCCATGTTCACAGAGCCCACACGACGTGAGGAAACGGATTCAAGCCCTCACGACCCGCACGTCGCAGACCCCCATCAGCCCGGCGAGGGGCACTTTCGCGGTGGTCTGCTCCGGACTCACCGTCAGGCCGTCGGCGCGCAGCCGGTCGAGCAGCATCTCGGCGAGCGGCATCACCATGTGCCGGCCCCAGCAGCGCTCCGAGGCGTGCCCGAAGGGGAGGTAGCCGGGGTGGCCCTCGGGGTCGAGCTCGTCCCAGCGCTCGGGGCGGAACTCGTCGGGGTCCTCCCAGAGGGCGGGGTCGCGGTGGCTCAGCAGGGGCAGGATCAGGACGTCGTCGGTCGCGCCGATCCGGGGGTCGAGAGCGGGATACTCCGGCGACGCCCTCCGCAGGATGTTCCAGGACGGCGGCAGCAGGCGCATGGCCTCGTACAGGATGTTCCGGTTCGAGGTGTCGTCGTCGAAGGGCGCCCCGAGCCAGAGCGCACTGGCGACGAGCGTCGAGACGGTGAAGCAGACCGGGGCCGCCGCCCGCCGGTACAGCCCCATCGCGTAGCGGCGGTCTCCGTACCCCTCCGCCTCGGCGGTCAGGCCGGCGATGGCGGAGACGGGTGCGCCGGGGCGGAGCCGGCCGGGCAGGGCCGCCCCCGTGGCGATGACCGTCCAGGTGAGCTTGGGCGTCAGTTCCAGGGCGCGGTCCATGAGGATGCGCAGCCGGTAGGGGTCGCCCTCCAGGACGAGGTCGCGCAGGAACACATGGCCGACGTGCGGCCACTCGCCGGAGAGGTCGACCGCCCCGACGGGCTTCTTCAGTGCCGTCCGCACGTCCCGGCCGATGGCCCGCATGACCGTCGACGCCTCGGCGCGCGGAATGGACCGCCCGTGCAGGGGCTTGAACGTGGGGCGTTCGTCCTCGGTGGCCGGCCGGGCGGCGAGGATCCGGTCGGACAGCTCGGCCCCGGCCACCCCGACGGTGCCGGGATCCAGCCGGAAGACGTCCTCGCCCCGATGGTCCCGCAGGAGCGCCTGGAGCCTCGGCGCGAAGACGACTTCCCGGGCGCGGCTGCCGGTACCGGACATGTGCATCGATGGTCTCCAAGAAGCGGGAAGGGCCCGCGTCCGGCGGGCCGATGGGGCCTGGCCGGACACGGGCCCGAATCGACTGACCGTGTCCCTCGTGACGAAGGACCGCCCTGCCGGTTTAGTACCAGTGGTACCAGGCGTAAGCCTTCAGGCTCTTCTCCGGCGTCATCTTGTCCTTGAGCAAGAAAAGGAACTTCATAACAGCACCTCCATCTTTTACTCTGAATTTGCATTCACAGGGCATGACCAGGCCTGTTCGCGACGACAATCCCCCGCCTCGGACAGGAAATTCTCTTGCCGCTCACCGCCGAAAAGAGTGAAGCCCAACGAGAAAGCGCTTGTCAATGATTTCTTTCGCGCCGCGCCCGACTTGCTCCCAATGCGCGGAATGCAATGAAATGACCGACCGAGGAGGCGGATCGGTGGAGTGGGCCCGGAAAAGCGGCCATGCGTCCACTTTTCGAACTCCTTCCCCCTTGGACAGCGGCGCTGAGCAGGGAAGACGAGGGATTCACCTGCGCTCTCCATACTCCCGTGGACGCGGGTGCACAAGAGCCTGAAGAGCCGAATTCACCCTCCGAATGCCTGAATCGCCGACAATGCTTGATGTTTGGATCCGGATTTCCTGCTTCCGGGCGACCACCGGAACCGCCGGGCGGCGGACCCAAAGAAACGTACCGGTCGGTAATCCCGGATCCCTTCGGAGAAAAATTGATTTCCTGATGAAACCGGAACGTCCCGGCGCCCGCCTGCGGGACTTCCGGGGCCGTCCGGCACGCGGCCCACGGCGGCGGGGCCGCCCGAAGACGCGGCCCCGCCGCCGTGTGCCGGACGGTGGGCGGTGGTTCAGCGCTGATAACGGGCCAGGACCCGGTTCCCGTCCTCGACCAGACGTTTCCTCAGCTCCTCGGCCCCGATCGCACCGCTGTAGTACTCCTGGAGGGCGGGGGTGGCGACCTTGTCCTTCCATTCCGGGTAGCCGCGCACCGACTGGGCGGGCGCCGGACGCAGTTCCTTCGCGACGGCGACGCCGGTCGCCCAGCCGTTCTCGGCGGTGTGCAGGGAGGGGTCCGCGAGCGCCGCCGTGCCGGTCGGGAGCATCCAGTCCCCCTTGGCCAGGCGCACCATGTTCGGCGGCCGGAGCAGGAAGTCGATGAACTGCGCGGCCGCCTTCTTGTGCGGGCTGGCCTCCGAGACGGAGAGGGTCTGCGGGCTCACCCCCTGGGCCAGTCCCCCGCTGCCCGCGGGGGCCGGCAGGACCGTCCACTCGAAGCCCTCGGGGGCCTGTTCGACGACCTGCTGACGGTACGAGAATCCCAGCGGGACCATCGCGTACTTGCCGCCGAAGAAGCCGGGAAGGGTGTCGGAGCCGCCCATGCCGAGCGTGGTGCGCGAGGCGCTGCGGTCGGTGTTGACCTGGTCGTGGATGACGCCCGGGACGACCCGGTCGCCCTCGTCCGCGCGGATGGTCACCCTGCCGTCGGCGCCCCGGTGGAAGAGCTTGCCCCCGCCGGAGAGGCCGAGGTTCAGCGTGACGGAGACCGGCTCCTTGAGCGGCCAGGCGACGCCGTATCTGCCCTCCTTCGTCAGCTCCCCGGTGACCTGCCGGAACTCGTCCCAGCTCCAGGGGTTGCGGGGCGTCGGGATGCGGACCCCCGTTTCCTTCAGGATTTTGGTGTTGGCGATCAGGACCCGGGGTTCCTGGAGGAACGGCACCCCGTAGACGCCCTCGCCGAAGGTGGTGGTCCGCCAGCTCTCCCGGGGAATGTCGGCCCTCAGCCGGTCGGGGAGGAGTCCGCGCAGGTCGGCGAGGTAGCCGCCGTACGCGAAGTCGGCCAGGTCGTCGGAGGCGTCGTGGATGACGTCCGGCGCCTCGTCGCCCTCGAAGGAGGTGAGCAACTGGTCGTGGACGGTGTCCCAGCTGCCCTGGACGTAGCTGACGTGGATGTCCGGGTGGGTCTCGTTCCACTCCTCCACCAGTTGCCTGTTGGCGTCGACGGACTCCTTCTGCCAGGCCAGCGACTGGAAGGTGAGCTCGATCCGCCCGTCGCCGCCCCCGTCGTCGTCCGGGCCCGCGCAGCCGGTGAGCAGCAGGGCCAGCGCCGCGGCCGCGGCGGCGACCGTCCTCGTCAGGGACGCGCGCATCAGTTCTTCACCGCCCCGGCCATCATGCCGCCCGTGATCCGCCGCTGGATGATCGCGAAGATGACCAGCGAGGGCAGGGTGGCGAGGAACGCGGCGGCGGCCAGCGGTCCGAGGTCGGCCGCTCCCTCCGCCCCGATGAAGTGGGTCAGCACGACCGGCAGGGTCTGCTTCTCCGGCGTCTTGAGCAGGACGAGCGCGAAGAAGAGCTCGTTCCACGCGGTGATGAACGCGAAGAGCGCGGTGGCGACGATGCCGGGGGCCAGCAGCGGGGCGGTGACCGAGACGAGCGTGCGCAGCCGTCCCGCGCCGTCCACCGAGGCGGCCTCCTCCAGCTCGACGGGCACGGCCCGTACGTATCCGACCAGCATCCAGAGCGCGAACGGCAGCGCCCAGACGACGTACACCATGATCAGCCCCCACAAGGTGTTGATCAGATGAAGGTTCTTCAGGATCAGGAAGAGCGGAATGATCATCAGGACGATCGGGAACGCCTGGCTGACCACGACCCATCCGGTGGCGGCCGTCGAGAGCCGGGAGCGGTGACGGGCCATCACATAGGCCATGGGGGTGGCGACGAGGACCGCGAGGAGCGCGGCGCAGACCGCGGCGAGCAGGGAGTTGGCGGCGGCCTGCAGCAGCGGCTGTTCGTCGAATGCCGTGCGGAAGTTGTCGAACGTCGGGTTCTCGGGGATCCAGGTGGGGTGCAGGGACCCCAGTTCGCGTGCCGGTTTGAAGGCGGTGGAGATCAGCCACAGGAACGGGAACGCCAGGAAGACGAGGTACCCGAGGAGCGCGAGGTACTGCGCGGCGCGTGCCGGTCCGCCGGTGCGTCGGTTCATCGGTCCTCGCCTCCCCTGATCCGGCCGGCCAGGTACACCGCGAGGATCACGGAGATCACCGCGACCATCACGCAGCCCATGGCGGCGGCGTAGCCGAACTGTCCGTAGTGGAACGCCTCTTCGTAGGCGAAGAGCATCGGCAGCCGGGTGCGGCCGCCGGGCCCGCCGTTGGTCAGCACGTAGACCAGGGCGAAGGAGTTGAAGTTCCAGATGAAGTTGAGCGCGGTGATGGCGAGCGCGACCGGTCTGAGCACCGGCCAGGTGACGGTCCAAAAGCGGCGCCAGGCACCGGCCCCGTCCAGGGCCGCCGCCTCGTGGAGTTCGTGCGGGGTGTTCTGCAGTCCGGCGAGCAGGGCGACGGTGGTCTGGGGCATGCCCGCCCAGACGCCCACGACGATCACGGCGGGCAGGGCGGTGGCCAGTCCGGTCAGCCAGTCCCGGCCGTCGCCCAGGCCGAGGTCGCGGATGGTCTCGTTGAGGACGCCCGCGTCGGGGTTGTAGACCAGGCGCCACATGATGCCGACGACCACCTCGGGCATCGCCCACGGGATGATCGCCAGGGCCCGCGCCAGCCAGCGCAGCCGCAGCTTCTGGTTGAGCAGCAGGGCGAGGCCGAGGGCCAGGACGAACTGCGGGACCGTGACGCCGACCGCCCACAGCAGCCCGATCCGGAACGAGTCCCAGAAGAGGGTGTCGTGGAGCAGGTCCTGGAAGTTGAGCCCGCCCACCCACTGGGTGGCGCGGGTGCGGCCGGACTGGGCGTCGGTGAAGGCCAGCGCGATGCCGTAGAGGAGGGGGCCGACGCTGAGGACCAGGATCGGGATCAGCGCGGGCAGGACCAGGAACCAGGCGCCGATGTTCCGGTTGGCCGGCCGGGACCGACTGCCGGGCGGGCCACCGGGTGGACTCTTCTTGCCGGAGCGTACGGTTGCATCCGCCAATGTCATCAATTCGCCCCCTTGCGTCATTCGATCGGTTTCATACCGTTCTGGCCGCTCAGGTGGCCCCCGTCATCGTGCTGATGGCCCGTCGGTTCGTCAAGGCAACCTGCACGGATGCGAAAATCGGATCCATGAACGAGATGCGTGCGCGCGAGGTGCTGGCCGCTGCCGGACTGTCCGGTGGGGCGGAGCTGCTCGCGCTGGGCGAGAACGCGGTGTTCGCCGTCGGCGACCTGGTGGTCAAGGTCGGCCGGGACGCCGTGCACCACCCGGAGCTGCGGGACCGGGCCGAACGCGAGGTGGCCGTCGCCCGGTGGCTGGCCGACTCGGGGGTCCCCGCCGTGCGTGCCGCCGAGCCCGGGGCGCGCCTGGTCGAGGGCCACCCGGTGACGCTCTGGCACCGGCTTCCCGACGCCGTGCGCCCCGCCGAGCCGCGGGACCTGGCCGGGCTGCTCGCCCTGGTGCACGCGCTGCCCGCCCCGGAGGGGGTCTTCCTGCCGCGCCGCGAGCTGCTGGGCGGGGTCGAGCGCTGGCTGCGGCTCGCCGGTGACGCCATCGATCCGGCCGACGCCGACTACCTGCGCGAGCGGCGCGACGGCTTCGCGGCGGCCGCGGCGGCGCTGGTGCCCCATCTGCCGCCGGGGCCGATCCACGGGGACGCCCTTCCCCGTAATGTCCACGTCGGCCCGGACGGGCCGGTGCTGGTCGATCTGGAGACCTTCTCGGCGGATCTGCGCGAGCACGACCTGGTCGTCCTGGCGCTGTCCCGGGACCGGTACGGCCTGGCGCCCGAGGCGTACGACGCCTTCACCGCCGACTACGGCTGGGACGTCCGCGAGTGGGACGGCTGCGCGGTGCTGCGCGGGGCCCGGGAGACGGCCAGCTGTGCGTGGGTGTCCCAGCACGCCCCGGCCAACCCGCGGGCGCTCGCGGAGTTCCGCCGCCGGGTGGCGTCGCTGCGGGACGGCGACCCGGCGGTGCGGTGGTACCCGTTCTGAGCGCCGGGCGAGGGACCTGCCCGTCCGCCCGGAACGCGTCACGGGCCGGGCGGTGCCTCCGGGCGGACCCGCGCCGTCCGGCGCCCGTGCCCGGTCCCCGCCCCGGTCGGACCCGGGAGGATCAGCCCGGGACGCCGGCCGGTTCCCGCAGGGGCCAGTGGCCGTCGATCACCGCGTCCGCCGTGCCCTTGCGGCGCAGGAACTGCTGGAAGTCCGCGGCCCACTGCGCGTACCACTCCACCTGGCGCTCGTGCAGCTCGGCGGCGGTCAGTGCGGCCACCGAGCCGTGCCGCTCGGCTATCGCGTACGCCACCCGGACCGCGGCCAGCGCGTCCGCCCCCGCGTCATGGGCGCCGCCGTGCACCACGCCGTACTCGACGCAGACCGCTTCGAGGTTGCGCTTGCCCTTGCGGTAGCGGTCGACGGCCCGGTCGATGGTGTACGGGTCGATGACCGGGCCGATCCCCGCCCCGTCGAGCCGGTCGCTCAGCGAGGGCAGCCCGTGGCGCCGCAGCTCCGCCGTGAGCAGGGTCAGGTCGAAGGCCGCGTTGTACGCCACGACCGGCACTCCGCGGCGCCAGTACTCCGTGAGCGTCCCGGCGACCTCGTCGGCCACCTCGCGCGCCGGCCGGCCCTCCGTCGCCGCCCGCTCGTTGCTGATGCCGTGGATCGCGGAGGCCGGCTCGGGGATCGGCACGCCCGGATCCGCCAGCCAGGTGCGCTGCCGCGCCGGCTCCCCGTCCCGGCCGTCGACGCCGACGACCGCCGCCGTGACGATCCGGGCCTCCAGCGGTTCCGTACCCGTCGTCTCCAGGTCGAAGCCGACCAGCGCCTCCCGGTGCCAGCTCATCCCGTACCTCCTTCGTGGTGCTCTCCCCCATGTGCGTCCACCCTCGCACGCACCACTGACAACGCCCCGGCGGCCCCTCAGGAGACGGGTCGGGAGTCCGTCCACACGGACTCGAACTCCTCGCGGTACGTCTCGAACAGTCCGTGCTCGTTGTCCTGCCCCGCCCGGACCACGGCGCGCCCGCCGCCGCGCAGCACCAGCACGGGCGCCTCCATGCCGCGTGCGCGCCTCAGATAGGGCTGGACGACCCCGACCGCGTCCGTTCCGTCGCCGTCCACCAGGTAGGCCGTGAAGCGCGGCGTCTCGTCGAAGACGTGGATCTCGAAGGCGCCCGGGTCGCGGAGCCTGGAGCGGACCCGGCGCATGTGGAGGATGTTCATCTCCACCGACCGGCTCAGCTCGCCCTTCTTGAGCCCCAGCTCCCGCTCGCGGCGCTTGACCGCGCTGCTGGCCGGGTTGATGAAGAGCAGCCGTATCCGGCAGCCCGACTCGGCGAGCCGGATCAGCCTGCGGCCGGAGAAGTTCTGCACCAGCAGGTTGAGCCCGATGCCGATCGCGTCCAGCCGGCGCGCGCCGCCGAAGAGGTCCTCGGCCGGCAACTGGCGCTGGAGCCGCACCCGGTCGGCGTGGACGGAGACCACGTCCGCGTACCGGTCGCCGACCAGTTCCTCGACGGCGTCGACCGGGAGCCGGTCGGCGGACGGGACGGCGGCGCCGCTGCCCAGGATCTCCAGGAGCCGGGCGGAGGCCCGTTCGGCCTGGGCGAGGACCGCCTTGTTCAGGGCCCGGTTGCGGGAGACCACGTTGCGGGCGACCTCCAGCTCGTCGAGCGCCAGCTCCACCTCGCGCCGGTCGTCGAAGTACGGCTCGAAGCACGGCCAGTGCTGGACCATCAGCTCCCGCAGCTGCGGGAGCGTGAGAAAGCTGAGGACGTTGTCGTCGGCGGGGTCCAGCAGATAGCCCTTGCGGCGGGAGACCTCGCGCACGGCGACGGCGCGCTGCACCCACTCCTGCCCGGCGGGGCCGGCGGCGGCCACCACCCAGTCCTCGCCGTGGACCGGTTCGTAGATGGGCCGGAGCACGGCGGCCACCACCGCGCGCAGCCGCTGTTCCACCAGGTTGAGCCAGATGTAGGCGCGTCCGGCCCGCTGGGCGCGCGTGCGCACCTCGCTCCAGGCGTCCGCTCCCCAGTCCAGTTCCGCGCCGATCTCCATGGGCCGCGCAAGCGATACCGCCCCTGGTGGGACGTCGCTGGAATCCCCCTCGTGACCCGTGTCACCCGGGGGCAGCTCGATCCCTCCCGAGCTCACCCGCGCACCGCCTTCCACTCCCCCACCAACGATCAAGGAAGGGTACTCCGCGAGCGGGAGCCGGTGCAGCCCGATGCGCATGCTGCTTCACCAACTCCCCATCGGTGCTGGCCGGTTCCCGACGGCGAGATCGGCCGTAGTGAGGGGATTCATAGTGATTGGGCCCCCTGCCCGGTCCGTGGGCCGGATCCGCGACCGGGCCGGGCGCACATGGCGGTGCCGGGCGACACGGAGGGGCCCGATGTTGACCGGACCGCGCGACGTCCTAGGCAGCCGCACCTCTTTCGGGGAAGATTTCGGGAGAGATACGGAACAAACAGCCCCAAAGCCCCGAACACCCGGATCAGAAGGGGAAGAGTCGATTCCATGCAGGTCTGGCCGGGACAGGCATACCCTCTCGGCGCCACGTACGACGGCGCCGGGACCAACTTCGCGGTCTTCTCGGAGGCCGCCCACCGAATCGAGTTGTGCCTGCTGCACGACGACGGTTCCGAGACGGCGGTGGAACTCAGGGAGACCGACGCCTTCGTCCGCCACGCCTATCTGCCCGGGGTGATGCCGGGGCAGCGGTACGGGTTCCGGGTCCACGGGCCCTACGAACCGCAGCGCGGCGTCCGGTGCAATTCGGCGAAGCTGCTGCTCGACCCGTACGCCCGTGCGGTCGCCGGGCAGATCCGCTGGGGCGAGGAGGTGTACGGCTACCCCTTCGGCCGGCCCGACGCGCGCAACGACCTCGATTCGGCGCCGCACACCATGACCTCGGTGGTGGTCAACCCGTACTTCGACTGGGGGGACGACCGGCGGCCCCGTACGGACTACCACCGCACGGTGATCTACGAGGCCCATGTGAAGGGCCTGACGATGCTCCATCCGGGGCTGCCGAAGGAGCTGCGCGGCACCTACGCGGGGCTGGCCCACCCGGAGGTGATCGCCCATCTGACGGAACTGGGGGTCACGGCCATCGAACTGATGCCGGTGCACCAGTTCGTCCAGGACCACCGGCTGGCCGACGCCGGACTGGCCAACTACTGGGGCTACAACACCATCGGTTTCTTCGCCCCGCACAACGCGTACGCCTCCTGGGGCGACCGGGGCGAGCAGGTGCTGGAGTTCAAGCAGGCCGTGCGGGCGCTGCACCAGGCGGGCATCGAGGTGATCCTCGACGTGGTCTACAACCACACCGCCGAGGGCAACCACCTGGGCCCGACGCTCTCCTTCCGGGGCCTGGACAACGCCTCGTACTACCGGCTGGCGGAGGACCAGCGGTACTACACGGACACCACGGGGACCGGGAACTCCCTGCTGATGCGGTCGCCGCACGTGCTCCAGCTGATCATGGATTCGCTGCGGTACTGGGTCACGGACATGCACGTGGACGGGTTCCGCTTCGACCTGGCGGCGACCCTGGCCCGGCAGTTCCACGAGGTGGACCGGCTGTCGTCGTTCTTCGACCTGGTGCAGCAGGACCCGGTGGTCAGCCAGGTGAAGCTGATCGCCGAGCCGTGGGACGTGGGCGAGGGCGGCTACCAGGTGGGGAACTTCCCGCCGCTGTGGACCGAGTGGAACGGCAAGTACCGGGACACGGTGCGGGACCTGTGGCGGGGCGAGCCGAGGACCCTCGCCGAGTTCGCCGGCCGGCTGACCGGGTCGTCGGACCTGTACCAGGACGACGGGCGGCGCCCGCTCGCCTCCATCAACTTCGCCACCTGCCACGACGGGTTCACCCTGCACGACCTGGTCTCGTACAACGACAAGCACAACGAGGCGAACGGGGAGGGCAACCGGGACGGCGAGAGCCACAACCGGTCCTGGAACTGCGGCGTGGAGGGCGAGACCGACCGGCCAGAGGTGCTGGACCTGCGGATGCGGCAGATGCGGAACTTCATCGCCACGCTGATGCTGTCGCAGGGCGTGCCGATGCTGAGCCACGGCGACGAGTTCGCCCGGACGCAGCGGGGCAACAACAACGCCTACTGCCAGGACAGCGAGCTGTCCTGGGTGCACTGGCCCGACCCGGCGAAGGCCGGTACGGACGGGGACGAGGGGGATGCGGCGGCGAGCAGCCTGCTGGAGTTCACCCGGGCGATGGTGTGGCTGCGCCGCGACCATCCGGTCTTCCGGCGCCGCCGGTTCTTCCACGGCCGCCCGGTGGAGGGCACCCACGACGAGCTCTCGGACATCGCGTGGTTCACGCCGGAGGGCCACGAGATGACGCAGCGGGACTGGCAGGCCGCGCACGCCAAGGCGCTGACGGTCTTCCTGAACGGGCACGCGATCTCGGAGCCGGGGCCGCGCGGCGAGCGGATCTCCGACGACTCGTTCCTGCTGATGTTCAACGCGAGCGCCGAGACGCTGGAGTTCTCCGTCCCGGTCAACCACGGCCGGCAGTGGCTGGTGGTCGTCGACACGGCCCGCCCGGCCGGGGTGCTGCCCGGCTCGGGGCCGAAGGTGGCGGCGGGCGATCGGGTGACGCTGGTCGGGCGGAGCATGGTGGTGCTGCAACGGCCCGCGTGACGCCGCGCGCCGGGCCGGGAGCAATGATCCCGGTGGCGGGCCGGCCCGCCACCGGGACGCCGCCGGTCGAGCCCTTTGCGGCGTCCGGTGACACGGAAGCCGTCCGGCCGGGTACGAACGACCGCATGACGCCCACCGCCACCTACCGCCTCCAGCTCCAGCCCGGCTTCCCGTTCTCGGCGGCGGGACGCGCCGTGCCGTACCTCGCCGGGCTCGGTGTCTCCCACCTCCACCTGTCCCCCGTGCTGGAGGCCGTGCCCGGCTCCCGGCACGGCTACGACGTCGTCGACCACGGCCGGGTGCGGGCCGAGCTCGGCGGCGAGGAGGGGCTGCGGGAGCTGGCCCGCACGGCCCGGGCGCACGGTCTCGGGCTGGTCCTGGACATCGTGCCGAACCACATGGCCGCCCACCCCCGGTACAACCACGCCCTGCGGGAGGTGCTGCGCGAGGGCCCCGGATCCCCGTACGCCCGCTGGTTCGACATCGACTGGGCGGCGGGCGGCGGCAAGGTGCTGCTGCCGGTGCTCGGCGACCGGCTCGGCGAGGAGATCGGCCGGCTGCGGGTGGACGGGGACGTGCTGCGCCACGGCGAGCAGGAGTTCCCGTTGCGGGCCGGCACCGCGGGGCTGCCGCTGCCCGAGCTGCTGGACGCCCAGCACTACCGGCTCGCCTGGTGGCGGCTGGCCCGTACCGAGCTGAACTACCGGCGGTTCTTCACGGTCTCGGACCTCATCGGGGTGCGGGTGGAGGACCCCGAGGTCTTCGCCGCCACCCACGTCAAGATCCTCGAACTGGTCCGGGACGGCGTCGTCGACGGGCTGCGCGTCGACCACCCCGACGGGCTCGCCGATCCGGCGGCCTACCTGGACCGGCTCGCGGCGGCGACCGGTGGGCGGTGGACGGTGGTGGAGAAGATCCTCGGCCCCGCCGAGCGGCTGCCCGCGGACTGGGCCGTGGCGGGGACGACGGGGTACGAGGCGCTGCACCGGGTCGACGGACTGTTCGTCGACCCGATGGGCGCGGCGGAGCTGGTCGGCCGCTACCGGGAGTACGCCGGGCCCGCGGACGGTCTCGGCGGCGACTGGACCTCGACCGTCCGCCGGGCCGCGTACCGGGTCGTCACGCACGAGCTGGCCGCGGAGACCGGGGTGCTGACCCGGCTCGCCGGGCGGATCTGTGCCGCCGACCCGGCGCTGCGCGACCACGCTCCGTGGGCCCTGCGCGCCGCCGTGCGCGAACTGCTCGTACGGGTGCCCGTCTACCGCCCGTACGCGACGGCCGGCGGGAGCTGTTCGCAGGAGGCCGTGGCGACGCTGCCGGAGTCGGCCGTGCGGGACGCGCGGGCCACGTTCGCCGTCCCGGAGGAGGCCGCGGCGGTCGACGTGGTGCGGGAGCTGGCGCTGGGGCGGCTGGGGGCGGGGCCGGAGCGGGAGGCGTTCTGCGTCCGGTTCGCCCAGACCGCGTCCGCGCTGCGCGCCAAGTCGGTCGAGGACGCCGCGTTCTACCGGTACCTGCCGCTGATCTCGGCGAACGAGGTGGGCGGGAATCCCGGGCGGCCCGCGGTTTCGCCGGAGGAGTTCCACGCCTTCTGTGCCCGCTCGGCCGCCGACCGGTCGGCCGGCGGCACGGTGCTGACCACCCACGACACCAAGCGGAGCGCCGATGTCCGGGCCCGGATCGCGGTGCTGACGGAGTGCCCGGAGAAGTGGTCCGGGCTGCTCACGGAGCTGGGGCGGACGGTTCCGGCCGCCGCCCCCGACGCGCAGTTCGCCTGGCAGGCCTGGCAGACCGCGGTGGGCTGCGCGGGGCTGCCGGCCGGCGAGGCGGCGGGCCGGCTGGAGCCCGCGCTGCTGAAGGCGGTCCGCGAGGCGGGGCTGCACACCGGCTGGACCGAGCCCGATCCGGCGTACGAGCGGGCGGTGGTGGACTTCGTGGCGGCCGGCCCGGCCGCCGAGACCGGGCCGGTGCGCGAGGCGCTGGACCGGTTCACGGCGGTGCTCGCCCCGTACGCGCGGGCCAATGTGCTGGGGGCGGCCCTGGTGCACCTCACGATGCCGGGCGTGCCGGACCTGTACCAGGGCACGGAACGGGAGTACACGGCACTGGTCGACCCGGACAACCGCCGCCCCTTCCGCGCCCCGCCCGCCGACGCCCCGGCCTGCGAGAAGAGCGAACTGACCGGGACGGCGCTGCGGCTGCGGCGCGAGCGGCCGGAGGTGTTCGGCGCGTCGGGCTCCTACGCCCCGCTGGGCGCGCGGGGGCCCGCGGCCGCGCACTGTCTGGCGTTCTGCCGCGGGGGCCAGGTGGTCACCGCGGTGACCAGGCTGTCGCTGCGGCTGGCCGAGTCGGGCGGCTGGCGCGATACCGAACTGGTGCTGCCGGACGACGGGCCGTGGGCCGATCTGCTGGCGCCCGGCCGGAAGTTCACCGGGGCCTCGGTCGCGCTCGCCGACCTCTTCGCCGACCGGCCGGTGGCGCTGCTCGGCCGGGCCTGACGGCGGGGGGAACGCCGCGCCCCGGCGGCCCCGCTCAGCCGGGCCCGACGACGAGGCTCCGCGGACCGCGGGTGAGCAGGCCGGTGACGACGGGGCGGAAGCCGTCCGCCCAGCGGAGCCCCGGCATGGCGTCGAGCAGCGCGCGCACCCCCTGGCGGGCCTCCAGCCGGCCGAGCAGGACGGCGGGGCAGTCCGCGGGGCCGGCCGGGGAGCGGACCTGGTCGCGGCGGAAGGGGTCGAAGCGGTCGGGTGCGGCGAACCGTTCGGGGTCGCGGCCCGCCGAACCGGTCAGACAGGCGACGGGCGCTCCGGCGGGCAGCGTGCCGCCGCTGAGGGCGACCTCGGTGACGGTGCGGCGCAGCACGACCTGGACCGGCGGGTCGCGGCGCAGGGTCTCGGTCCAGGCCCGCTCGGCCAGGGCGGGTTCGGTGGGCAGGGCGGCCAGCAGGTCGGGGGCGTCCAGCAGGTTGGCGAGGAAGGAGGCGAGCGCCGTCTCGCGCAGGCCGGTGTGCCGGGTGCAGGGCGGGGCTGCGGTGCCCGGCGCGGTGCGGGCCGCCCGGGGCGGGCGGGTGCCCGGCCCGGGTGCGGCGCCGACGGGCAGCCAGCGGCAGAACTCCGTGACGAGGTCGACGTGCCGGCGTCCCGCGATGCGGCGCGCCAGCACGTAGGCGGTCCGTTCGACGCGTTCGGCCGTGTGGCGCGGCGGGGCCGCGGGGGCGGGCCGCCGGCCGGGGGCGCACTGCGGGCCGCCGTGGCAGAGCCCGAGGGGTGCGGGGCCGCCGCCGGGGGCGGCGTCGTGCGGGAAGCCGGTGAACCGGGGGTCGGTGAGGGCGGCGGTCACGTCCGCGTACCGGCTGACCAGCCAGGCGCCCAGGGGCGCGTCGTAGACGAGCGGGTGTTCCTCGCGCAGGACGCGGTACAGCCGGTGCGGGTCGCGCGCCGTCCCGGGGGCGAGCAGGCTGGGGCCGTGCGCCGTGCGGCCGGGGGCCGGGGCGGGTATGCCGTGCGGCGCGTCGGCCTGCATCCGTACCCCCGGGGCTCAGGGCGCCGGTGTGCGGCGCGGTTTCCCACCAGGGGACCACCGGCCCGGGCGCCGCGCAGTCGGCGCGCGGCCGTCCGGGTGATCGCGGCTCCGGGGGCCGGGACGGGGCGTGCCGGGTGCGCCGGTGCCGTGGACGGGGTGCCCGGGTGCCCAAGTCGCGTGCGGTGGCGCGGCGTTCGCCTTCTCCCCGGCGCAACCGCCTTTCCCGTACGGGCACTTCGTGACGGGACCGGTCGGCCGGGCCGGTGCTCAGGCGGGCGGGCCGGCGACGGGTGCGGAGAGGCGGAAGCTCATCTGCCCGAAGCTCACCTGGTCCCCCTCGTGGACCGGGACGGTGCCGACGACCCGCTGCCCGTTGACGCAGGTGCCGTTGGTCGAGCCGAGGTCGCGCAGCAGCCACCGGCCGTCCCGCACGGTGAGTTCCGCGTGGAGCCGGGAGACGGTCTCGTGGTTGAGCCGCAGGCCGTTGCCCGGGTCGCGGCCGATGAGCAGGGGGTGCGGGCTCGGGGCGGGCAGCAGGAGCTTAGGGAGCCGTTCGGTCTGCCAGACGCGGCGCACCCGGCCGGGGAAGCCGGAGACCCCGCCCACCACCCGGAGGATCCGCCGCGACCAGCGGCCCCCGCTCTCCAGGTCGGCGGTGAGCGGTTCCAGGTCCTCGGGGCGCCGGGCGTTGAGGGCCAGTTCCATGCGTCGCATGAAGGTGTCGTGGGACAGCTTGCCCTGTGCGGCGCCGTCTCTGAGTACGCCGAGGACACGGTCGCGCTGGGCGTCGGACAGCCGCGCGGGATACGTGTGGGACTCGAAGGGGGACGTCACGGGGCCAATTGTCGGCCCGACCGCCCCGGAGTGTCCAGAACGGTCCCGCTTCCCCGTTCCGACCTGCGGCCCGAGGCGCGTGCCGGGCGGGGAGGGGCCGCTCCGGAATTCCCGTGCGGAGCCCGGGCACGGTTGCTAATGTCTGCCGCCGCCAGCCGTCGGGCGCCCGCCGGGCGGTTTCGTTGTCGAGGAGACCGTGTGCCCCGTGTTCCGCAGGAACTGACCATCCGCCCGCTCACCGGCCCGCAGGAGCTCGGACTCTTCCGGCAGCTGCCGTACGTGCTCGACCACGAGCTCGCCGACGACCTGGAGAGCGGGCGCCGCCTCCCCGGGTGGATGTGGGTGGCGCTGGCCGGCGACCGCGTGGTGGCGCGGCTCGCCTGGTGGGGCCGCGCCGGGGGCCCTCCGCTGCTGCTCGACTTCTTCGACCTCGACGACACCCTGCCCGAGCCCGAGCGCGGCGAGGTGGGCCTGCGGCTGCTGGAGACGGCGACGGCGGCGGTGGTCCCGGCCGGGACGAAGCGGCCGGAGTACGGGCGGTTCGTCCCGCCGGACTGGCGCGAGGACGCGGCGGCGCGCGAGGTCGTCGAGGCCCGGATGCGGGTGATGGAGCGTTCCGGCGCACGCCTGCTGGTCGAGCGGCTGCGCCTGGAGTGGCGCACCGGTACGCCGGTCCCGGCCGACGACGGGCGGCTGCGGTTCCGCCCGGTCGAGGGGCGCGAGGACCTCCTCGCGCTGATGACGCCGGTGATGGAGGGCACCCTCGACGCCCACGGACGGGCCGACCTGGAGTCCGGGCTCAGCGCCCGCGAGGCGGCCGAGAAGCACTACGACGAGGAGCTGGCGGGGTACACCACGCCGCGGGAGTGGTGGCGCGTCGCCGAGCTCCCGGACGGCGAACCGGTCGGGTTCGTGATTCCGGCACGCAACGCCTACAACCCGATCATCGCCTACATCGGGGTACTGCCCGCCCGGCGCGGCCACGGCTACATCGACGACATCCTCGCCGAGGGCACCAGGGTGCTGGCCGGGCAGGACGGCGTGGAACGCATCCGGGCCTCCACCGACCTCGGCAACGTCCCGATGGCGAGGTCCTTCGCCCGTCTCGGGTACGTGAACTTCGAGCGCTCCTTCGACATGGTCTGGGACTGAGGACCCGCCGGGGACGGGGCGTCCCGGGTCACTCCCCCGCCGTCGCGGCGGTCCGGGCGCGCCCGGAGCACTCCGCCAGCCAGTCCAGGCGGAGCCGCTGTTCGGCGGGGATCGTCGCGTCCTCGCCGCGCGGGCCCACGGTGAGCAGCAGGTTGCCGCGGGCGGCGGCGGTGTCGCGGACCAGCCCCTCCAGTTCCTCCCGGCGGAGGAACGCCCCGGGCGGTGCGGCGCGGTTGTGGCAGGCACCGGGGCCGATGTCGCGGGTGACCTCGTACGGGCCGGTGCCGGTACGGAAGCCGCTGTTCCCGTCCCCGGTTCCGGTGCGGCGCGCCCAGCGCTCGTACAGCGTCCCGGCGCCGGGCAGCCGCAGGGCGTGCCGGACCGGCGGGGCCGGTACCGGGTGGCCGACGACGCCGTGCGGGACGGTGAACCGGTGGTAGTCGACGAGGCGCCGGGCGTCGATGCGGGTGCCGGGCCAGAAGAGGTCGGTGCGCAGGACGTCGGGCCGGTAGCGGCGGGTCAGTTCGCGCAGCTGGGCACCGGCGTATTCGGGGTAGCCGCCGCGCGGGACCGCCCGGACGAGGTCGGCCGGGCCCGCGACGGGGCGGCCGTCGAAGGTCCGGTCGAGCCCGCCGGAGTAGTGGACGCCGAAGCGCATCCCCTCGGCCCGTACCGCCTCGGCGAACTCGCCGGCCACGTCGCGCCGGGTGTGCCAGCCGGCCCGGTGCGGGTTGCGGATCGCGGAGGGCCAGAGGCAGAAGCCGTCGTGGTGCTTGACGACGAGCACCGCGTAACGGGCCCCTGCCGCCCGGAAGGCGCGGGCCCATCCGGTGGGGTCCCAGGCGTGCAGGGCGTCGTTGAAGTCGCCCCCGAACGCGGCGTACGGGCGGGTGCCGTAGGTCGCGCGGTGGTGGGCCGAGACGGGGCTGCCGGGGAAGCGCAGCGCGTTCTCGTACCACTCGGCGCGCGAGGTCCAGCCGAGCGGCGCGCGGCGCCCCGCCAGGGGGAGTTCGTCCGCCGGTACGTGCGACGGGGCCCAGCCCGGCACGGAGGCGGGCGTCCAGTGCACGAGGATTCCCAGTCCGGCCCGGGACCACCAGGAAGCGACCATGGCGCGAAGTATTGATCATTCCGGGGCCGTTCGTAAGCCCCCGGCCCGGGCCGGACGGTCCGGGCCCGGTCAGCGGGCCGGGCCGGCCGCCTTCTGCGCGTGGATCAGGTCGCGGTACCAGGCGTACGAGTCCTTGGGGGTCCGGCGCAGCGTCTCGTAGTCGATGTGGACCAGGCCGAACCGTTTGCTGGTGCCCTCGGTCCACTCGACGTTGTCGGTGAGCGACCAGGTGAAGTAGCCGCGCACGTCGACGCCCGCGTCGATGGCCGTCCGCAGGGCCCGCAGGTGCCCCTCCAGGTAGGCGATGCGGCGGGTGTCCTCGGCGGGCTCGTCGACGGCGCAGCCGTTCTCGGTGATGTAGAGCGGCGGGAGCCGGTCGCCGAAGCGGTCGTGGAGCTGGACGAGGGTCTCGCGCAGCCCGTCGGGCACCACGGGCCAGCCGAAGTCGGTCTTCTCGTAACCCTCTATCTCCCGGATGCCGAAGGGGAGTTCGGCGGGCATCCGGAAGCCGGAGAAGTCCTCCGGGGCGTTTGCGGCGGGGGCGCCGACCAGTGTGGGGTTGTAGTAGTTGACGCCGTACCAGTCGAGCCGGGTGGAGATGGTGGACAGGTCGTCCTCGACCGGGCCCGGCATCAGTGCGGCGATGTTCTCGTCGGGGTAGCGGCCGGTGAGGATCGGGTCGGCGAACATCCAGTTGGTGATCGTGTCGTACAGTTCCGCGCCCTGCCGGTCCTCTTCGGAGTCCCCCGCGGTCCAGACGGGGGTGTGCGAGACGGCGACGCCGATGTTGTCCGCGCCCGCGCCGCGCAGGGCGCGCACGGCCAGGCCGTGGGCGAGGAGCTGGTGGTGGGCGGCGGGCAGGGCGTCGAAGAGGAGGGCGCGGCCCGGTGCGTGCTCGCCGAGGGCGTAGCCGAGCAGCGTCACCTCGGCCGGTTCGTTGATGGTGATCCACATCGGTACGCGGTCGGCGAGACGCTCGGCGACGATTCCGGCGTACTCGGCGAAGCGGTAGGCGGTGTCCCGGTTGAGCCAGCCGCCCTCCTCGTCCAGCGGGAGCGGGGTGTCCCAGTGGTAGAGGGTGGGGGCCGGGGTGATGCCGTGGGCGCAGAGTTCGTCGACGAGCCGGTCGTAGAAGTCGAGGCCCTGCGGGTTGACCGAGCCGCTGCCGCCGGGCACCACGCGCGGCCAGCTGACGGAGAACCGGAAGGCGTCGGCGCCCAGGCCCGCCAGCAGGGCCACGTCCTCGCGGTAGTGCTGGTGGAAGCCGGTGCCGCGGGTGGTGTCGGTGCCGTCCTTGATCCGTCCGGGCTGGGCGGCGAAGGCGTCCCAGCCGGAGGGCCCCTTGCCGTCGGTGTCGACCGCGCCCTCGGTCTGGAACGCGGACGCGGAGGCTCCCCAGAGGAAACCGGGCGGGAACGGCGGCACATTCATCTCGGCCTCCACAGCCGTAAGAGCGAGTGCGTATTGAGCAGAATCTGACGGGGCAATGATCAGAACCAGACCTTAACCGCCGGTAACGGGCTCGATCCAGTGTCATGGGCCGGTGATCGCGACCGCGTGCCCCGGACCGGGGTACGGAACGCGAGGACGGCGACGAGACGAGGAGCGTTGCATGCTGTTCGAGGTGTGGGCACCGGACGCGGAATCGGTCGGACTGCGGCTGGCGGGCGGGCTGCGGGCGATGGAGCGGGACGCCGCACGGGCCGGCTGGTGGACGGTCGAGGCGGCGGCCTCGGACGGGGACCGCTACGGCTTCGTCCTGGACGGGGACGGGGACGGGAGCGCGGGCGGGGGCGCCGGGCGGGTGCTTCCCGATCCGCGGTCGCGCCGTCAGCCGGACGGCCCCGACGGCGAGAGCGCCGTCGTCGACCACTCCCTGTTCCAGTGGCGCGAGGGCTGGACGGGCCGGGGCCTGCCGGGCGCCGTGCTGTACGAGCTGCACATCGGCACGTACACCGCCGAGGGGACCTTCGACGCCGCGGCCGAACGGCTCGGGCACCTCGCCGAGCTGGGCATCACCCATGTGT
Source organism: Streptomyces sp. NPDC002669 (assembly GCF_042889165.1). Classification (NCBI taxonomy): domain Bacteria; kingdom Bacillati; phylum Actinomycetota; class Actinomycetes; order Kitasatosporales; family Streptomycetaceae; genus Streptomyces; species Streptomyces sp. NPDC002669. Next base: position 372,020 of record NZ_JBIAQQ010000001.1, read on the forward strand.
CGCTGATGCCGGTCTGCCCGTTCCCCGGCACCCACGGATGGGGGTACGAGGGCGTGTCGCTCTGGGCGGTGCACGAGCCGTACGGCGGGCCGGAGGGGCTCAAGCGCTTCGTCGACACCGCCCACGGTCTCGGGCTGGCGGTGGTGCTGGACGTGGTCCACAACCACCTCGGCCCGTCCGGCAACCACCTCCCCGCCTTCGGCCCGTACTTCACCGACACCCATCACACGCCATGGGGCGCGGCGGTCAACCTCGACGCCCCCGGCTCGGACGAGGTGCGGGCGTACCTGCTGGGCAGCGCCCTGGCCTGGCTGCGGGACTACCGGCTCGACGGGCTGCGGCTGGACGCGGTGCACGCCCTGGCCGACGGCCGGGCCCTGACCTTCCTGGAGGAGCTGTCCGCGGCGACGGACGCACTGGCGGCCGAGCTCGGACGGCCGCTCCCGCTGATCGCCGAGTCCGACCTCTGCGACCCGCGGACCACGACCCCGCGCGAGGCCGGCGGCCTCGGCCTGCACGCCCAGTGGAACGACGATTTCCACCACGCGCTGCACACCGCGCTCACCGGCGAGTCCCAGGGCTACTACGCGGACTTCGCCGTCGCCCCGCTCGCCGCCGTCGCCAAGACCGTGACCCGCGCGTTCTTCCACGACGGCACGTACTCCGGCTTCCGCGGCCGGACCCACGGCCGCCCCGTCGACGTCGTCAGCACCCCGGCCCACCGCTTCGTCGGCTACGCCCAGACCCACGACCAGATCGGCAACCGGGCCCTGGGCGACCGGCTCTCCGCCACCCTCTCCCCCGGGCTGCTGGCCTGCGCCGCGACGCTCGTGCTGACCGGGCCCTTCACGCCGATGCTGTTCATGGGCGAGGAGTGGGGCGCCCGTACCCCCTGGCAGTTCTTCACCGACCACACCGACCCGGTCCTCGCCGAGGCCGTCCGCGACGGCAGGCGGCGGGAGTTCGCGGCGCACGGCTGGACGGCGGACGAGGTGCCGGACCCGCAGGACCCGGCCACCCGGAACCGTTCCTGCCTGGACTGGGACGAGCCCACGAAGGAACCGCACGCCCGGCTGCTCGCCTGGTACCACGAACTGATCACGCTGCGCCGCGCCCTGCCGGACCTCTCCGATCCGGACCTGGCCTCGGTGCGCACCGCCCACGACGAGCGGGCGCGCTGGCTGGCGTACCGGCGGGGCGATCTGCGCGTCGCGGTCAACCTCTCCGGGGAGCCGGCCACGATCCCGTTGGGCGGCGGCCGGCGGTGGGGCCGGGCGGGGCGGGTGGTGGCGGCCTGGGACCCGGTGGCGGCCCCGGGCCCGGACGGCCTGCTGCACCTGCCGCCGGAGTCGTGCGTCGTCCTGGCGGACGGCTGAACCGGCCGGGGCGCGGGCCCGGGACGCCCGGGCGCCTCCCGCGCCCCGGCCGGCCGGCTACTCGACGATCGCCAGGTCGCGCGCGGTGGTGTTGAGGCGGCGGCCGCCGTCCTCGGTCACGGTCACGATGTCCTCGATCCGGACCCCGAACCGGCCCGGCAGGTAGATGCCGGGCTCCACGGAGAAGCACATCCCGGGCACCAGCGGCTGTTCCTCGCCCTCGATCATGTAGGGCGGTTCGTGGGTGGTGACACCGATGCCGTGGCCGGTGCGGTGGATGAAGCGCTCGCCGTAGCCGAACTCGGTGATGACGGCGCGGGCCGCCCGGTCGATCTCCTGACAGGCGACGCCCGGCCGGACCGCCCGGCAGCCCGCCTCCTGCGCCTCCCGCACGATGTCGTGCACCCGCTGCTCCTCGGCGGTGGGTTCGCCGACGTGGACGGTGCGGGAGGTGTCGGAGCCGTAGCCGTGCTTGAGGCCGCCGAAGTCGAGCACGACCATGTCGCCCCGCTCGATGGTGCGGTCGCCCGCCTCGTGGTGCGGGTTGGCGCCGTTCGGCCCCGAGCCGACGACGGTGAAGTCGACCTGGGAGTGCCCGAACCGCTTGAGCAGGTCGGCCAGTTCGGCGGCGATGTCGGTCTCCTTGCGGCCCGAGAACCGCACCTTGAGGATCTCCTCGTACGTGGCGTCGGCCGCGGCCCCGGCGGCGGCGAGCCGCTCCAGCTCGGGGGCGTCCTTGACCGCGCGCAGCGTCGGCAGGGCCTCGGTGAGGGAGACGTACGAGGTGTCCGGCAGCGCCCGCTGGAGCCCGAGCAGATGCATCGCCCAGGTGTTGTCGCTGACCCCGAACCGGCCCCGGCCGTCGAGCAGCGGGGCGGTGACGGCGTACGGGTCCTTGCCGTCGGTCCAGTCCCGCAGGGTGAGGGCCGGGGCTCCGGCGGCGCCCTCGGCGTCCGGGGCCTCCAGCGTCGGGACGACGAGGACCGGGTCCTGGCCGGGAGTGAGGACGAGGACGGTGAGGCGTTCGGTGTTCACCGGCCGGTAGCCGGTGAGGTGCACGAGGTCGGGGCCGGGTGCGACCAGCACGCCCGCGAGCCCGGCCTCGGCGGCGGCGTCGGCCGCCCGCGCCATGCGGGCCCGGTAGTCGTCGGCGGTGAACGGCGCGGGCTGGTTCGGACTGGACATGCGGGAGCCTCCTGACGGCGCGACACGGCGTACAGCATCCTGCCCGTCCGCGCCGGTCGACGCGAGTGGGCCCGGGGCGTCCGGCGGGCCGTCGGCCCGGGCCGTTCAGTCCTGCGGGGCGGGCCGGACGACGAGGTCCGCCCGGTCGCGGCCCCGCTCGACCAGGCGCGCGTTGGCCTCGTCGGAGTCCGCCACCCAGCGTTCGGCGTACGGGCGGGGCTTGCCGAACCGGACGTGCCGCTCGACGAGCCGCCGCACCCGCCGGGCCCGGTCGAGGTCCAGGTACCACACCTCGTCGAGCAGCGGGCGCACGTCCGCCCAGTGCCCCTCGTCGTGCAGCAGGTAGTTGCCCTCGGTGACGACCAGCGGGACGTCGGGGGGTACGGGGACGGACCCGGCGACCGGTTCCTCCAGGGTGCGGTCGAAGGCGGGGGCGTACACGGTGGTGCCCGGCCGCGGGGCGCGCAGGCGGGCGAGCAGGGCCGCGTACCCGGCGGCGTCGAAGGTGTCGGGGGCGCCCTTGCGCCCGGCGCGTCCGAGCCGGTCCAGTTCGGCCCCGGCGAGGTGGAAGCCGTCCATGGGGACGAGGACGGCGAGCCCGTCGAGCGCCTCGACGAGCCGGGCCGCCAGGGTGGATTTGCCGGCTCCGGGCGGCCCCGCGATGCCGAGGACGTGGCGCCGGCCGGGGACGGCGAGCCGGCGGGCGCGGGCGGTGAGTCCGCCGAGGTCGCTGAGGTCGCTGAGGTCCATGCGGGGCATTGTGCCGCCGCCGGGAGTCGGGCGGGGTGCCGCGGGGGCCGTCAGCGGGTCCCCCTGCCCTCCAGGTAGGCGAGCACCGCCAGCACCCGCCGGTGCACCGTGCCGTCGTCGGGCTCCAGGCCGAGCTTGAGGAAGATCGAGCCGATGTGCTTGCTCACCGCCCGTTCCGTCACCACCAGTTCGGCGGCGATGGTGCCGTTCGCCTTGCCCTGGGCCATCAGTTCCAGGACCTGGCGCTCGCGCGGGGTGAGGCTCCGCAGGGGTTCGGCGGACGCCTTGCGGGTCAGCAGTTGCGTCACCACCTCGGGGTCGAGGGCCGTGCCGCCGGCCGCCACCCGGTCGAGCGCCTGGAGGAACTGGTCGACCCGGCCCACCCGGTCCTTCAGCAGGTAGCCGATGCCCTGGGCGCCCCCGGCGAGCAGCTCGGCGGCGTACGTCTCCTCGACGTACTGCGACAGGACCAGGATGGGCAGCTCGGGCAGCCGCCCGCGGGCGGCGATCGCGGCGCGCAGCCCCTCGTCGCGGAAGGTGGGCGGGAGCCGCACGTCGAGCACGGCCGCGTCCGGCCGGTGCTCCAGCAGCGCGGGCAGCACCTCGGGCCCGGTCGCCGCGTCGGCCACCACCTCGTGGCCCGAGCTGGTGAGCAGCAGGATCAGCCCCTCCCGCAGCAACGCGTTGTCCTCCGCGATCACGATCCGCACGGCAGCTCCACCTCGATCTGTGTCGGCCCCCCGGCGGGGCTTTCGATGCGGGTGGTGCCGTCCAGCGCCGCGACGCGACGCCTGATCCCGACCAGTCCGCTGCCGGCGCGTTCGTCCGCGCCGCCGTGGCCATCGTCCCCGATGGTCACGCGCAGCGTCCCGGGGGGCCGCTCGATGCGCACGGCCGCGGCCGTCGCACCGCTGTGCTTGCTGATGTTGGTGAGGGCCTCGGCGACCACGAAGTAGGCGGCGGCCTCGATCGCGGCCGGGAGCCGGCGCCCGTCCTCGACGCCGTCGAGTCCGACGGTCACGGGAACGGCGACGTCACCGGCCAGCGCCCGTACCGCGCCCGCCAGTCCGCGGTCCGTCAGCACGGGCGGGTGGATGCCGCGCACCACGTGCCGCAGCTCCGCGAGGGCCGCCTCCGCGCCGTCCTGCGCCTCGTCGAGCCGGACCCGGGCGGCGGCCGGGTCGCGGTCGAGGAGCTGCTTGGCGAGGCCGATGCGCATCGACAGGGCGACGATCCTGGCCTGGGCCCCGTCGTGCAGGTCCCGTTCGATGCGGCGCAGTTCGGCGCCGTGCGCCTCCACGGCCCCGGCCCGGCTCTCGGTCAGCTGGGCGATCCGCTCGGTGAGCGCGGCGGACGGTGCCGGGGTGAGCAGCGCCCTGGACCAGCTCGCCGACAGATCGGCGAGCACCCCGTGCAGGGGCAGCACCCAGCCCCGCCGCACCGGCCGTTCCGTGCCGTACTCGTCGGCCGTCCGGCGGTCCAGCAGATGGACGACGGACAGCCCGATCCCGTCCACCAGGAGCCCCACCGGCCACAGCACCATCGTGAAGTAGCCGAGCACGTTCCCGGCGAGGGCCTGGGCCGGCAGCCAGAGCGCGTCGCGCCGGGCCGTCGGGTCGGCGAGCACCCGTCGTACCCGCTCGGTGACCTCGGCGCTGTCCAGCGGCGGGTACGGGGTGGGGGTGAACGGTACGCCCAGCCGTGCCGCCGCCCGGCGGCGCTCGAACTCCGCGGCCCCGCGCAGCGCTTTGGCGGCCTCGGGCAGTGCGGGCAGCCCGATGACGACCGCGGCGAACAGCAGCACCGCCGCCACCAGGAACGTGCCCACGTAGGTGGCCAGCCCGATCCCGAGCCCGATGAACAGATAGCGCGACGCGTCCCACGAACGCCGGACGGCGACGGTCAGCGGGGCGGGATCAGTGCTCATGGCACCCCACGTTACGGCGGGCCGCCCGCGGTCGGAGTGGGGCCCTCTCCCACACCCGTGGTGGAGTCCGCTGCACCCCTTCCGGGGCACCTGCCCCCTCGTCCGGCCCTCGTCCGGCTCGTAGCTTTTTTCGCAGGTCAAGAGGTACGGAACGAGGAAGGAACGGGGTCCACGGTGGACACGGTCACAACGGCACGGGCGACCGCGCTGAGTCTGGAGTCGGTGAGCCGGCGCCACGGGCGGCGCGGGGGCGGGGAGGTCGTCGCGCTCGACGGGGTGAGCTGTACGGTCCCGGCCGGGAGCTTCACGGCGGTGGTGGGCCCCTCGGGGTCGGGGAAGAGCACCTTCCTCCAGTGCGCGGCGGGTCTGGACCGTCCGACGTCGGGGACGGTACGGGTGGCGGGCACCGACCTGGGGTCGTTGTCCGAGGCGGCGCTGACCAGGCTGCGCCGGGACCGGATCGGTTTCGTCTTCCAGTCGCACGCCCTGAATCTGGTGCCGTCGCTGACCATCGAGGAGAACGTGGTGCTGCCGCTGGTGCTGGGCGGCGCCGATCCGGCGGACGGGCGGGTGCTGGAGCGGGGCCGGGCGCTGCTGGGCCGGGTCGGTCTGGCGGGCCACGGCGGCCGGGGGCCCGCGACGCTCTCCGGCGGCCAGCAGCAACGGGTCGCGGTGGCACGGGCGTTGGCCACCGAGCCCGATGTGATCTTCGCGGACGAGCCGACCGCTTCCCTGGACCCGGAGTCGGCGGTGCTGGTGCTGGACCTGCTGCGGGAGGCGGTACGGACCGAGGGCCGCACGGTCGTGATGGTCACCCACGACCCGGTCGCGGCGGGCCGGGCGGACACCGTGCTGACGATGGACGGCGGCCGGCTGCGATGAACACGAAAACGTCCACGTCCCGCACGGGCGGGCGAAAGGGCCGCGCCGACGCGCGGGGGCGCCGCGCGAAGGCACCGGGGTCCGGGACCGAGGAGCGGCGGCCCGGCGCGGAGGTGCGGCACGGGATGCGGCGGGCCTCGGCGTTCCTGGCCCGCCGCTCGCTGCGGGCCCATCGCCGGGCCTGGACCGCGGTGTTCGTCGCGGCGGCCGCGGCGGCGGCGCTGATCGGCGCGTTCGCCCTCGTGCTCGGTTCGCTGCTGCTGGCCCGGCCGCCGGTGGAACGGTACGCCGGGGCCGACGCCGTGGTGGCGGCCGACCAGCGGGTGACGTACACGGCGAAGCCGTGGGGCAGCGAACCGCAGACCGTGAGCGCGTACCTGCCCGAACGGGTGCGCCTGGACCGCTCCGTGGTGGCGCGGGCCGCCGCGGCCGACGGGGTCGCGAAGGCCGTCGCGGACGATTCGGTCCCCCTGGTCGTGGGCGGCGGCAGCGGCGGGGTCCCGGTCGTCGGCCGGTCCTGGGCGTCCGCCGCGCTCACCCCGTACCGGCTGACGGCCGGGCACGCGCCGAGGACCGGGACCGAGGTGGTCGTCGACCGGGCCGTGGCCGCCGCCACCGGGAGCGGGCCCGGCAGCCGGGTGTCCCTGCGGGCGGACGGGGCCTCCCGGCCGTACACCGTCAGCGGAGTCGCCGACACCGGTCACCGGGGCGCCTCCCCCGCCGTCTTCCTCACCGAGCGACGGCTCACCGGCCTGGCCGGCCACCCCGGCACGGTCGACGCCGTCGGCATCGTCGCCGAGCGGGGCGTCCCCGCCGGGGCGCTGCGGGCGTCCCTGGCCGGGGCGCTGCCCGACCGCGCCCGCGGCGACCGCGGGATCCTGGTCCTCACCGGCTCGGAGCGGGGCCTGGCCGAGCACCTCGACGCGCCCGGCGCACGCGCCGAACTGCTCCCGCTGCTGGCCTCCGTCGCGGCGACCGTCCTCATGGTGGCGCTCCTGGTGATCGCCACCACCATCGCCCAGGCCGTGCACCAGCGGTCCGGTGAACTGGCGCTGCTGCGCGCGGTCGGGGCGACGCCCCGGCAGCTCAGGTCGGCCGTCGGCCGCGAGGCGGGCCGGGTGGCCGGGGCCGCCGCGCTGCTCGGCGCGGTCGGTGCCCTGCCGCTGGGGCTGGTGATGCGGTCGCTGCTGACCACGGACGCGCTGCCGCTGGCCGTGCCGGTGTGGCTGCCGGTCGCGGCGGGTGCCGTGGGTGCGGGGCTCATCGCCCTGGCCGCCCGTCCGGTGGCGCTGCTCGCGGCCCGGTCCGTCACCCGGGTGCGGCCCGCCGACGCGCCGGGTGCGGCGCGGGCGGCCGAGCCGGCCGGGCCGGGCCGGTTCCGTACGGTCGCCGGGGCGGTGCTGGCGGTGGCCGGGGTGGGTTCGGCCGGTGCGGCGACGGCGCAGGGCGGGCAGGCGGCGGCGATGGCCGCGTCGGGCGCGGCGACCTCGCTGATCATCGCGGTGGCGCTGCTCGGTCCGTGGATCGCCCGGGGCGCTGCCCGGGTGCTGGGGGCGCCGGTGCGGCGGCTCGGCGGGGCCTCCGGTTTTCTGGCCGCCAGGTCCGCCGCGGCGCACCACCGGCGGCTGGGGGCGGCGATCACCCCCGTCGTGCTGGTCGTCGCCTTCGTCTGCGTGCAGTTGGCGGCGGCCTCGACGCTGGAGCGGGCGGCCGGGAGGGAGGCCGCCGCGGCGCTCCGGGCCGATCTGGTGGCGACCGGGCCGGGCGGGCTGCCCGCCGACGCGGTACGCGCGGTGCGCGGGGTTCCCGGGGTGGCCGCGGCGACCGGGGTGCTGCGGTCCACCGTCGTCCTCGCCCGCCGCGAGCTGGGCGAGCCGGTGCTGGAGCGGCTGCCCGTGCTGGGGGTGACGGCGGACCGGCTGTCGGACACCCTCGATCCGGGCGTCACGGCGGGCGACCTGGCGGAGCTGAGGGGCCGCGGCACGGTCGCGGTCGGCGAGGACCGGGCCGCCGACCTGGACATCGGCACCGGTGACACGGTGGAGCTCCGCCTCGGCGACGGCGCCCCGGTCCGGCTGCGGGTGGTGGCGCTCTACGAACGGGCCCTGGGGCTCGGCGAGTTCATGCTGCCGCGCGGGCTCCTGGCCGGGCACGTCTCGGCCCCGTACGACCAGCAGGTCCTGATCCGCTCGGCGGACGGCGGCGCGGTCGCGGCCCAGGCGTTGCGGCGTGCGCTCGCCCCGTACCCGGGGGCGCGGGTCGGTGCGGCGACGGCGGACGACGTACGGATCGCCCCGCCGACGTCGGACGGGGACGACGCCCTGGTCGTCATCGGTGTCGGGGTGATCGGCGGCTTCGCGCTGCTCTCCGTGGTCAGCACCCTGTCCCTGATCTCGGTGGGCCGCCGTCCGGAGCTGCGCCTGCTGCGCGTGGTCGGCGCGGGCCGCCGCCAGGTGCGGCGGATGCTGGTCCTGGAGACCGGTCTGGTGGCGGTGGCGGGCCTGGCCGTCGGCACGCTGGTCGCGGCGATCCCGCTGACGGCGTTCTCGGTGTCGGCGGCCGGTTCGGTGCCGTACCTGCCACCGGCGCACTACGGGGTGCTGGCGCTGACCGTGACGGTGGCGGCGGGGCTGGGCACGATGTGGCCGGGCACGGCGGGGGGCCGGTCCGTCCGCCGGTGAGCCGTGGAGCGGTCCGGTTCCGGGGCCCGGCCGGCGGCGGGTGCCCCGGGGCCGTGTCGGGTCACGAGGACGCGGGCAGCGGCAGCGCGCCCTCCCGGCCCGCGGCCGCGGCCAGCGCGTCGAGCACCGGGGCGATCAGCGGATGTCCCTCCGCCCCGTGCCGCACCGCGGCGAAGACCCGGCGGGTCGGCGCGCTGCCCTGGACCGGCCGCACCACCACCCCCGTCAGTTCCATCCCCCGCAGTGCCGACCGCGGCACCAGCGCCACCCCGGCCCCCGCCCCGGCCAGCGCGACCACCGCCCGGAAGTCGTCCGAGGAGTGCTCCATCCTCGGCTGGAACCCGGCGAACTCGCAGGACAGCACCACCACGTCGTGGCAGGGGTTGCCCGGGTACGGACCGATCCACGGGTCCTTCTCCAGGTCGGCGATCGCCACCTGTTCCCGGCCGGCCAGCCGGTGCCCCACCGGCAGCACCGCGTCGAACGGCTCGGAGTACAGCGGCACCCGGGTCAGCCGCAGGTCGTCCTCGCCCGGTGCGCCCCGGTACTCCACGGCGACCGCCACGTCGACCTGCCGGTCGAGCACCATCGGCACGCTCGCGTCGCCCTCCGCGTCCTGGACCCGGACCCGGATGCCGGGTGCGGTGAGGGTCAGCTCGGCGATGGCGGGGGCGAGGACCAGGCCGATGCCGGTGGCGAACGCGGCGACGGTGACCGTACCGGCGTCCCCCGAGCCGTACGCGGCGAGTTCCGCCTCGGCCCGCTCCAGCTGGGCCAGCACCGCGTTGGTGTGGGTGAGCAGGATGTCCCCGGCGGGGGTGAGCCGGGCCCCGCGCGCGCCGCGCTCGACCAGCCGGTGCCCGGTCTCCTGCTCCAGCGCGGCGAGCTGCTGGGAGACCGCGGAGGGGGTGAGGTACAGCGCGGCGGCTGCGGCCGTCACCGTGCGATGGTCCGCCACCGCACGCAGGACGCGCAGCCGCCGTGAATCGATCATGTCCCCATTGTCCCAGGTCACGGAGGTGACCCGGCCGCCCGGGTGAAGCCCCGGGCGGATGGGCGGACGGGGCGCCCGGACAGCGGCCCCGCCCGCCCCGTCACTGTTCCCCGAGTGCCGCGCGCGCGTCGACGAACGCGTCCACGGCCCGGTTCACGTCCTCGGTGGAGTGGGCGGCGGAGAGCTGGACGCGGATGCGGGCCGCGCCCTGCGGGACGACCGGGTACGAGAACCCGATCACGTACACCCCGCGCTCCAGGAGCAGTTCCGCCATCCGGCCGGCCTTCGCCGCGTCCCCGATCATGACGGGGGCGATGGCGTGGTCGCCGGGCAGGACGTCGAAGCCCTCCGCGGTCATCCGGGTGCGGAACAGCTCGGTGTTGGCGTTGAGCCGCTCGCGCAGGTCGCCGGCCGCCTCCAGCAGGTCGAGGACCTTGAGCGAGGCCGCCGCGATGACCGGGGCGAGGGAGTTGGAGAAGAGGTACGGGCGGGAGCGCTGGCGCAGCAGCGCGACGATCTCGGCGCGGGCCGCGACGTAGCCGCCGGACGCGCCGCCGAGCGCCTTGCCGAGGGTGCCGGTGATGATGTCGACGCGGTCCATCACGTCGTGCAGTTCCGGGGTGCCGCGGCCGCCGGGGCCGACGAAGCCGACCGCGTGCGAGTCGTCGACCATGACCATGGCGTCGTGGCGCTCGGCGAGGTCGCAGATCTCGCGCAGCGGGGCGACGTAACCGTCCATGGAGAAGACGCCGTCGGTGACGACGAGCCGGCGGCGGGCGCCGGACGCCTCCTTGAGCTGCTTCTCCAGGTCCGCCATGTCGCGGTTGGCGTAGCGGAAGCGCTGGGCCTTGGACAGCCGGATGCCGTCGATGATGGAGGCGTGGTTGAGGGCGTCGGAGATGACCGCGTCCTCCGGGCCGAGGAGGGTCTCGAAGACACCGCCGTTGGCGTCGAAGCAGGAGGAGTAGAGGATCGTGTCCTCCTGGCCGAGGAACGTGGAGAGCCGCTGCTCCAGCTCCTTGTGGACCTCCTGGGTGCCGCAGATGAAGCGGACCGAGGCCATGCCGTAGCCCCAGCGGTCCAGCGCCTCGTGGGCGGCGGCGATCACCTCGGGGTGGTCGGCGAGGCCCAGGTAGTTGTTGGCGCAGAAGTTGAGCACCTCACCGGGGCGTCCGCCCGCGGTGACGGCGACGGATGCGGACTGCGGGGTGCCGATCACCCGCTCGGGCTTGTGCAGTCCGGCGGCCTCGATCTCTTCGAGGGTGGTGCGCAGGTCGTCGCGTACGGAGTCGAACATGAGGAGTGTCTCCCAGTTGTCTACGGGGGCGTCGTCCGAGGGGCGTCGGCCGGTCCGAGAAGTGTCGGCCGGTCCGGGGGCGTCGGTCGGTCCGAGGGGCGTCGGTCAGGAGGTCCAGTCGAGGATGATCTTGCCGCCGCGGCCGCTCGCCGCGTCGTCGAAGGCCGCGTCGAAGTCGCGGTAGTCGTAGCGGCCGGTGATCACGGGGGCGAGGTCGAGGCCGCCCTCCAGGAGCACGGACATGGCGTACCAGGTCTCGTACATCTCACGGCCGTAGATGCCCTTGATGGTGATCATCGAGGTCACGATCCTGGACCAGTCCACCGCGAACTCCTCGGACGGCAGTCCGAGCATGGCGATGCGTCCGCCGTGCGTCATGTTCGCGATCATGTCGCGCATCGCCTCGGGCCGGCCGGACATCTCCAGGCCGATGTCGAAGCCCTCGCGCAGGCCCAGGCGCCGCTGCCCCTCGGCGATGGTCTCCTCGGCGACGTTCAGGGCGAGGTTGGCCCCGACCTTCCGGGCCAGTTCCAGCCGGGCCTCGCTGACGTCGGTGATGACGACGTTGCGGGCGCCCGCGTGCCGGGCGACGGCGGCGGCCATGATGCCGATCGGCCCGGCGCCGGTGATCAGCACGTCCTCGCCGACCAGCGGGAACGACAGCGCGGTGTGGACGGCGTTGCCGAACGGGTCGAAGATCGCGGCGACGTCGAGGTCGACGGGGATGCGGTGCACCCAGACGTTGGACGCGGGCAGGGCGACGTACTCGGCGAACGCCCCGTCCCGGCCGACGCCGAGGCCGAGCGTGGCGCGGCACAGGTGGCGGCGGCCGGCCAGGCAGTTGCGGCACTTCCCGCACACCAGGTGGCCCTCGCCGCTGACCAGGTCGCCGATGGTGATGTCGACGACGTCGGCGCCGGTCGCCGCGACCTCGCCGACGAACTCGTGGCCGAGGACGAGCGGGGTGCGCACGGTCTGCTGCGCCCAGCCGTCGTAGTTGCGGATGTGCAGGTCGGTGCCGCAGATGCCGGTGCGGAGCACCTTGATCAGCACGTCCGAGGGGCCGATCTCCGGCTCGGGCACGTCCATGAGCCAGAGTCCCGGCTCGGCCTTCTGCTTCACGAGTGCCTTCACGGCGGTGGCTCCCTGCGCTGGTACGGCGTTGAGTGCCCCGGGCCGGAGGCGGCCTTGCGCGAGCCTGCGGCCCGGGGAGGAATGAGAGGGACGGGTTCCATGGCAGCGCGCGTCGATCGGCTGCCGCGCACCATCCTCTGCCGTCACGGAGAAATCTGCCGCACCCCGCGCCACAGGTCCATCGAGGTTTTCTTAAACGCGCCCGCAGCTCCACTTCATGCCACCGCCGCGCTTCCTCGGGGGGACGACGGCTCACACCTTCAGGTAGGGCCCCAGGAAGCGGGCCCGGCCGTCCTCGACCCGGTAGAGGAATATCCCCTCCTCGAACCGCAGCTGGCGGCTGGAGCGGAAGGAAATGGTCCGGGTGATGCCCTTGTGGGTGGTCAGGAAGAGGCGTTGCGCGATGCCTTCGCGTTCCGCCCCGGTGGCGCTGGTGGCGCGGGCCGCGCGGGCGATCAGCCCGACCGCGTCGTACGCCTCGGCGGCCCAGCGGGCGGGCGGTGCCCCGAACCGCTTCCGGTGCGCGGCGGTGAACGCCTTCGCGGCCGGGAGCGCCGTCGGGTCGCTGTACGCCTGGGCGAACACCCATCCCTCGGCGGCCTTCCCCGCGCCGTCGAGGAAGGCGGTGGCCAGGACGGGCCCGGTGGAGACCCGGCTGCCGGTGAATCCGGCGGCGGCCAGGGCCACCGCGCAGCGGGCGCCCCGGGTGGGGGACGTCGAGGCGAGGACGACGGCGTCCGCGCCCCCGGCGACCACCGCGCGGGCCACCGGCCCGAAGTCGTCGGTGTCCGCCGCGACCTGGTGCCAGGTCACCTTCGAGCCCTCGGGCGGGGCGTCCCGGAAGGTGCTCGCGATGGCCCAGGCGCCCTCGGGGTCGGCGCCGTCCTCCACGACGGCCGGCCGCCGGGCCGGGCGGACCTGGGACAGATAGCGCAGGATGCCGGCACCCAGTACGTCGTCGAAGGGGCTGAGCACGCAGAGGGTCTCGACGGCCTCCAGCCCGGCGGTGGTGGACCGGGCCGAGACGACGGCCTGGGCGAGGCCGGTCCGCTCGTAGCGCTCGACGACGGCTTCGGCGACGACGTTCCCGGTGGGGCCGACGACGGCCAGCACCTTCGGGTCGGCGGCCAGCCGGTCGGCGACGCGCAGGGCGCGGGCGGGGTCCCCGGCGTCGTCCTCGGCACGCAGGGCGAGCCGGAAGGCGATGCCGGCGCGGGCGTTGTGGTCGTCGACGGCGAGCTGCATGCCGCGCCGGTGCGCCAGGCCGACCGCCCGGCCGGGGCCGGTCAGGTCGGCGTGCAGGCCGATGGTGTGGACGGGGAGGGCGCGGCGGGGTTCCGTCTTCCCTCGCCCCGCCAGCCAGGCCGCCGTGCCGCCGCCCGCCAGCAGGACCGCGCCGGCGGCCGACGCGGTGAGCAGGCGGCGCCGTGAGAGGCGGGGCGGGGCGGGGTCCTCGGCGACTGTCGGAACCTCGGCGACCGTCGGGGGTTCGGGGACGGGGAGCGCGAGGGCGGTGGCGGAGCGTTCGGCGATCAGGGCGGACAGCCCCGGCGGCGCCCAGGAGGGGTCGGGGGCGTGCCCGGTGCCGCCGAGCCGTTCCTCGACCTGGCGGGCGGTGGGCCGGTCCGCCGGGTCCTTGGCGAGGCATGCCTCGACGAGCGGGAACAGTTCGGGCGGCAGGCCGCGCAGGTCCGGTGGCTCGTGCACGGTGCGGAACAGCACGGACGCGGCCCCGTCGTCCCCGAAGGGGCGCCGTCCGGTCGCCGCGTACACCAGGACGCAGCCCAGCGAGAAGATGTCGCAGGCCGGTCCGAGCGGCCCCGCCGACGCCTGTTCGGGGGCGAGGTAGCCGGGGGTGCCGATCACGGCGTCGGTCGCGGTGAGGGCGGTGGCGCCCTCGTGGCGCGCGATGCCGAAGTCGATGAGCCGGGGCCCGTCGAGGGCGAGGAGGATGTTGCCGGGTTTGACGTCGCGGTGGACGAGACCGGCCCCGTGCACGGCGACGAGGGCGCCGGCCAGCCGGGCGCCGAGCGCCCGGACGGTCGTGACCGGCAGCGGCCCCTCGGCGGCGACGACCTCGGCCAGCGAGGGGCCGGGGACGAACCCGGTGGCGAGCCAGGGTTCGCGGGCCTCGGCGTCGGCGCCCGTCACCGGGACCACCCAGGGCCCGGTGACCCGGCGGGCGGCCTCGGCCTCGCGCCGGAACCTGGCCCGGAAGCCGGGGTCGGTGGCGTGCTCGGCGCGGATCACCTTCACCGCGGCCAGCGCCCCGCCGGGGGAACGGGCCAGGTAGACCACGCCCATGCCGCCCGCGCCGAGCCGCACCAGGGTCCGGTACTCGCCGACGGTGCGGGGGTCGTCCGGGGTGAGTGGTCGCATGCCCGGTCAGTTCTCGGTCCGGGGGGCCGGGCCGAGGTAGCGGAACGCGCCGTCGCGGACTCCGTGGAGGTGGGCGGTGATCCCCTTGAGCCGGTAGTCCTCGCCGAAGGCGTAGTCGCGGGAGACGCCCTGGTACGAGGAGGTGGCGATCTTTTTGACGAGGGCGGCCCGGGCGGGTGGCCGGTTCTTCCGGGCGAGGGCGGTGACGGCGGAGAGGACCAGCCCGGCCGCGTCGTACGCCTCGGCGGCCCAGGGGGCGGGGGCGCCGCCGTACTTCTTGCGGTGCGCCGCGGTGAACTCCTTCGCGGCGGGAGCCGTCGCGCCGACGCAGGGCGAGACGAATTCCCAGCCCTCGGCGGCGGCCCCGGCGTCCTTCAGGAAGCGGGCGCCCATGGCCGTGTGCATGGCCATGCGGGGGCCCTTGTAGGAAGTGGCGGCGAGCGCCCGCGCGGCGCGGGCGGCCCCGGCCTGGTCCCCGGCGTGGAAGAGCGCGTCGCTGCGGTTCGCGAGCAGGTCGGCGACGACCGGGGCGAGGTCGCGGGTGCCGGCGGGCACCACGCGCGGATAGGTGGTCCCGTCGGTGGTGGTGCCGACGATCCGGTTCAGGAAGTAGCCCGCCTGGTACGCGGACTGGCCGCCGGCCCGGTCGAGGAGCACCCCGAGCCGATGCACGTCGGGCCGGAGCACCAGCCGGTCGCGGATCGGGTACGCCAGCGCGGCGTCGGAGGGGACCGCCTGGAAGAAGGACCGCATGGACCGTACGGCGAAGGTGAGTTGCTGGGACGACACGGTGACGATCGGCAGCATCGCCTCGTCGTAGGTTCCGAGCACCGCGGTGGTGACGGGGTCGTCGGTGGGGCCGATGACGGCGAGCACGTCGCGGTCCCGGGCGAACCGTTCGGCGGCGCGCTTGCCCTCGGCGGTCGCGCCCCGGTCGTCGATCGCCTTCACCCGCAGCGTGAACGGCTTGTCCGTACGGGAGTTGAACCGCTCGACCGCGAGTCGCACCCCGCGTTCCTGGGCCCGCCCGGCCGCCGCCCGGGGCCCGGACAGGTCGGCCTGCACGCCGATGGTCCAGGTCCGGGGGCCGGTCGCGCCGGAGCCGGTGGTGTCGTCGCGCAGCCATTCGCGTACGGCGAAGGCGCCGCCGCCCGCGACGGCCACCGCCCCGGCACCCGCGAGGAGGAGCAGCCTGCGCCGGGACGGGGCGGGGGCGGCGGGGTCCGCGGCGACCTGGGTGGCGTCGATGCCGGGCAGGGCGAGGATCTCGGCGGACCGCTCGGCGATCAGCCGTACGACGTCCTCGGGCAGCCAGTCGACCGAGCCTTCCGGGGCGTCCTCGGTGATCCGCTCGTCGAGTGCGGCGGCGGTGGGGCGGGCGGCCGGTTCCTTGTCGAGCATGGTGCCGAGCAGGGCGCGCAGTTCGGGGTCGTCGATGCCGTCGAGATCCGGTGCGTCGTGGACGGTGCGGTAGAGCAGGGCGTCCACGGCGCCGCTCCCGAAGGGCGGCCGTCCGGTCGCGGCGTACGCGAGGAGGCAGCCGAGCGAGAAGACGTCACCGGCCGGTCCGACGGCTGCGGCACCCTCGGTGGCCTGTTCGGGGGCGAGGAATCCGGGGGTTCCCACCACCAGGTCCGCGGCGGTCAGCGCGGTGGCGTCGGTGACCCGGGCGATGCCGAAGTCGATGAGCCGGGGCCCGTCGGCGGTGAGGAGCACGTTGCCGGGTTTGACGTCGCGGTGGACGAGCCCGGCCGCGTGCACCGAGGCCAGGGCGCGGGCCAGCAGCCGGCCGAGGACCCGGACGCTGCGGGCGGGCAGCGGTCCGCACCGGGCGACCGCCTCGGAGAGCGCGGGTCCGGGCACGAACTCGGTGGCCAGCCAGGGGCGTTCGTCCTCCGTGCCGGATCCGGTCACCCGAACCGCCCAGGGGCTGTCCACCCGGCGCGCGGCCTCGGCCTCGCGGCGGAAGCGGACCCGGAAGTCGGCGTCCCCCGCGTGTTCGGGCAGGATCACCTTGACGGCGGCCAGCGCCCCGTCGGCGGTCCGGCCGAGGTAGACGGCGCCCATGCCGCCGGCGCCGAGGCGCCCCAGCAGCCGGTGTCCGCCGATCCATGACGGGTCCGAGGCCCGCAGCTCCTCCATGCGCCCTCAGCCCTTCTTCCCGACGGCCTGGTGCAGCCGTATCAGCATGGTGCTCTGCGCCTGGGCACTGAGATCGGTGATCTCTTCGTCCGTCCACCCCTTGGCACCCTTGGCGGTCACGGCGAAGGTGAACCGGAGGATCTGGTCCTGCTCCCAGAAGTACGGGTGGGGGCCGCCGAGTTCGTTGCTGCGGTACTCGCCGGATTCCATCAGCGAGTCCTCGGAGTTGTCCTGGTTGGCCTCGCCCCGGCCCAGGGCCCCCGCGCCGAGTCCGCCGATGAACTCGCCCTGCCGGAGCTGCTGCGTCGGGCAGCGCATCGTCTCCTCGATCGATTCGGCCATCTCCCACCGCGCGCCGTCGTCCGTGCGGTGGACGGTCATGATCGCGGCCAGCCGCAGTGGCCCCTTGCCCTTGGCGGCGGGCACCTCGAAGGAGCGGGTGAGGGTGGCGAGGATGCCGCGGCCCGGATCGCCCTGCTGCCACACGCAGTTGCGGTCGAGCACCGGCCAGCTGTCCGGGCCGCTCTCGTACGGGGTGCGGGCGACGACCCCGGGGCCGAAGTTCTCGGGGTCCGCGATGACCTTCCCGATGAGGTCGAGAGCGGCTTTCCGCGTGGTGGGCAGCCGTGCCGGGTCGGCGTCGACGACGGGCCCGGTCGTGGCGCCGGACGAGCCCTTCGCGGTGGCGGTGGCCTTCGAGGCGCCCGGCCGCTTCTCCGCCTCGTCCCCGTCGCCTCCACCGCCGCAGGCGGTCGCCAGCAGCAGCGGTACCGCCACCAGGACCCCGTACCCGCGCCACCCGCGTATCGGCCCGCCGCGCACCACGATCGACCACCCCCGTATCCCCGAAGTCGCGTCGATCCTATGAGTACGGAAGAGGGGCTGCCGGTTCCCGGGGAAACTATTGCGCCATCAGGACGTCCGGGATTCCCGGACAAGCGCCGGTATCGGTGACGAACCAACAGATCACTTGTATCTCAAGGGAGTTGTCGCCACCGAACCGGCGTACGGGGGTGTGGTCCGGGCTACTTCCCCTCGACCCCGGCAGGCTCGGGGTCGGTGGACAGCCGGGCGTGCAGGTGCTCGTCGTGGTACTTGCCGTCACCGAAGACGTGGGAGTCGCGCAGGGTGCCCTCGGGAAGGTAACCGCAGCGGTCGGCCACCCGGCAGGACGCCTCGTTGCCCACGGCGTGGGCGATCTCGATGCGGCGGGCGTCGGCCGTCGCGAAGCCCCAGCTCGTCACCGCCCGGGTGCCCCGGGTCGCCAGGCCCCGTCCGCGGGCGGCCGGCAGCAGCCAGTAGCCGATCATCGCCAGCCCGTCCTCGCGGTCGACCCAGCGCAGGTTGACACCGCCCAGCAAGGTGCCGTCGGTGGCGTCCAGGGCGACGAAGGGGGCGGCCGCGCCGCGTTCCCACACCCCGTCGCGCGCCTCCACCCATGCGCGGGCCGCGTCCCGGTCGGCGACCGCGATGGGGTTCCAGAGGGCGATGTCCGGGTCCGTCCCGGCGGCCACCAGGCCGTCCAGCAGGGCTTCCGATCCGGCATCCTCCCGGGTCCAGGGGCGCAGCACCACGTCTCCCAGATCGAGGGTGGTGCGGACGAAGGACTTGCGGTCGACGGGGCCGAGGGTCTGGGCGGCCTGCGGGGCGGAGGAAGTACTCATGGAGCCTTTGTAAAGGAACAGCAAAGCTCTGGCCAGCGATTTTCTCCGGATCGACGGCCCGTCCCGGTCGGCGCCGCGCCGCACACCGAAGTCGGCACCGGTGCGCGGCGCGGCGGATCCCACGGGTCACATGCCGGACGGCAGGGTCAGGAGAGCGCCAACTCCGTCACGTTGCCCGCCTCCAGGACCCAGGTCGCGCTGAGGCCGCCCTCCTTCACCCGGGCGTCGCCGTCGCCCTTGAGGACGCCGATGCGCTTGCCGGACAGCGCGATCTGGATGGCCTGGTCGTACTCGTGCACCCAGGTCGCGCTGAGCCCGCCCTCCTTGACGTGGACCTTGCCGTCGTCCTTCAGGATGCCGATGCGGTCGCCGGACAGTTCGAGCTGGACGACGTCGTCGGCCTCCCGCACCCACGAGGCGCTGAGGCCGCCCTCCTTCACCCAGGCGACGCCGTTGCCGGCGAGGACGCCGATGCGGTTCCCGGCCAGGTCGATGCCGATGGCGTTGTCGGACTCCCTGATCCAGGAGGCGCTGAGCCCGCCCTCCTTCACCCAGGCCACTCCGTCACCGGTGATGACGCCGATGCGGTTGCCGGACAGCTCCAGCTCCTTGACCTTGGCGGACTCCTTGACCCAGGTGGCGCTGAGCCCGCCCTCCTTCACATAGGCGTCGCCGTTGTCCTTGAGGACGCCGATGCGGTTGCCCGACAGTGCGATCTGCTTGACGTCCGTGGCCTCCTTGACCCAGGTCGCGCTGAGGCCGCCCTCCTTCACCCACGCCACTCCGTCACCGGTGAGCACACCGATGCGGTTGCCGGACAGGGTGATCTGCTTGACGTTCCCGGACTCCTTGACCCAGGTGGCGCTGAGCCCGCCCTCCTTCACGTAGGCGTCGCCGTTGACGCGCAGGGTGCCGATGCGGTTGCCGCCGTCGCCGGAGACCGTGCCGGGCACCGCGCCCGCCGTGGCCGCACCGGCGAGACCGGCCAGGGCCAGAACGGCCGTCGCCACGGAGAGAGTCTTGAGGTTCAACGGAGTAACTCCTCTGCTCGGGTGACCCCTCGGGCCCGTCGAGCGGCGCCCTCGGGGGAATCGATCGATCCGAAGACGACCAACGACCGACGGGGCGGCCGGTGCGTGAGCCATTGAGGTGAGCCCGGCGCACTCGGTACGGCCCGCCGCGCCCCCCGAAGAGCGCTGCCAGGAAGCATCGTTGAGGAGGTTGTGACCCAGGGGAGTGATGATGTGGCCGGCAGTGCGCAGCGGGTTGATGACGAAGCCGCGGAGGGCGGCCATGTTCTCCGGGCCGTGCTCGGTTCGGATCTCGCAGGCGTCCTGCTCGGGCGGCGCGGTCGGCCCGCATGTCTTGCACTGCCTGCTGCGGGAAACCTCCCACAGGCCGGTGCGTCGGCCTCTACCGTGAATGTTGAAGCCCTGGGCTCGTCCATCCAGTCCGTGAAGACATTCTGGTCAGGTCCGGCAGGCAGGACGGAATAGAACTGATCCGCAGCCCCCGCACGGCCGCAGCGGGGCCGCGGATGGGCACAGGAAGCGAACGAGAGGCACACATACGCGCTCATTACCGACGCCGCTCAAATTTCCTACGCCAGCAGGTGGGATGACGTTATTGATGCAGGCTCGTGGATTCTTGAACATCGACCATCCGTGCTATCTGTGGTCTTTTTCCTCAGAGACTTCTTCGCGGCATTTCTTGTTCTGTTCCTCGCACTCTCGCCGCTTTTCAATCGCTGGTTACGCAGACGCACAGAGAGGGTGTTCGAGCCGATAAATATTCATCGGCGAGCATGGGCCGCCAGGTGGGCGGAGCAGGATGTATCCGATGCCCTGGCGTGCGCGGACGCCTCAAGCCCCGCAGTATCCGACGAGGACATTAATCGCCTGACCGAGACCGCCAGGTTTTGGTATTATCGCGGCCCTCTGACGATCCTGTGGGATATGGCCAAACTGGCAGGCATTTCGGTATTGCTGCTCCACATCATACCCATTATGGATAAGCTGAACAGTCCGGCGGGGAGAAAATGCCTGTATGGGACGGGGGCGAATTCCAATCCAGAGAGCTGCCTGCCCGAAGGGGCAGCCTCACTTGCTGTGCTCTGGGACCCCAAGACGGATCTTGTCATCCGGGCGTGGAAGGCCGTGAGTACGTCGGTGACCCACCCCTTGGCGAATCCCCAGAAAACCGCCACCACGATTGTGGCGGTATTCCTGCTGGTGGTGATCATCAAGAGGGTGCACGCGCTGGCACCTTCCCTCCTGCACTTCTTCTCCCGGGAGCGGAGTCGCCATGCGCAGGAACCAGGGGTTTCGCAAGCTGCCGCCGGGGGCGGCCCGGTTCGTGAAGTGGATCGCCGGCGGCCCACGATCCTCCTGCTGGCCACCTGCAGGAAAATTCGTCAGGCGCACCAGCAGCTGGAGGCCGGCGGGAGCGCGCCGGAAGTCAACCTGAAAACTGCGGAACGCGTGGTATATGACGCCTGGCGAACCCGCCACGGGAAAACCGGGTCGGTCTCGCAGCGTGATGCGATCGAACATGCCGAGCGGGTGGTCGGCGCCCTTCGCGCCATGGAAAGCAGGCGGAAGAGCGATGCCGACACCGGGAGAGTTCTCGAAGAAACAAGGGCCATGTTACTGAAGATCAGTTGCCGGTACGAGGAAGGTCTCACTTTGAGGCTGCTCGACCCCGAAGACCTCGAAGGAGTCGAGCCTGCGGTGCGCCGGGAATGGCTCCGGAGGATTCTCGTAGTGGCAGCCGTGGCCGGTTTGATTGCAGCGACCAAGTTCGGGGAGCTGTCGGGAGAAGTACTGGCGTCCCTGGTCGTACCGGTGGTCCTGATCGCCGGGACCCTCGCCGGCAGGGGGCGTATCGACAGCATCGAACTGATCGACGCAATGCGCGGTCGAAGCCAAAGGCCATGAAGCTGTGCGGCGACGGCTCATTCCAACAACGGCTCGACTCGCGATGAGAAGATACGGCCGGAGTATCGCAAGAGGACATTGACGAATACCCCGAACTCCTCTTGCGCGTCTCTGGCAAATCCTTCGCCACCGGAATCGGGAATCACGAGCACCGGACCGGCAGCGTCATGGCGTCCAGGGGCATTGCATAGTCGCGATCGGTCCGGTTCGTCTGCCTCATGCGTGACGTGGCGTCATGTCCCGGCCTGGTCTGGAATGCCCCCGGGAAGCAGAGCAGGCACGGTGCCGGTGATCATGTGGTTGTCGAGGACCCATGAGAACCGAGCGAGACCGTGCCTGCCCGAACGCCATCGCCCATGCCCGCCGGGCTGGGGAATCTGGCCCTCCCGAACCTCTGCGCCACTACGCAGGATGCCGCTGACCTGCGACGCTTCCTGGTCTGGGTGCCCGATCCGCGTGGCCTGCGAGGGCGACGGTATCCGCTGCTCCCCCTGTTGTGCGCGGCTGCGGCAGCCGTCCTGACCGGTGCCCGGTCTCTCATCGCGATCGGTGAATTGATCGGCGATGCCCCGCAGCCCGTCCTGGGTGTGCTCGGTTTCCCGGCCGGCCCGTTCACCGGCATCCGGCCGGCGCCGCACGCCGCCACCGTCCGTCGCCTGCTCCAACGCGTCGACGGCGACGCGCTGGATGCGGCCATCGGTGCTTACCTCCAGGCCAGAACGCCACGGCCGGAAGAGTCCGAGCCGCCGTCGAAGTCGGCTCCACGGGCGATCGCGGTCGACGGCAAGACAGTCCGCGGCTCCCGCACCGCCACGACCACCGCAGTCCAGCTGCTGGCCGCGATGGACCACCACGGCGTGGTCCTGGCCCAGCGTCAGGTCGCCTCCAAGAGCAACGAGATTCCATCTTTCCAGCCACTTTTGGACACCATCAACGTGGAGAACACCGTGCTGACCGGCGACGCCCTGCACACCCAACACAGCCACGGTGCGTACTCCGCCGACGCGGTGCCCACTACCTGGCCATCGTGAAGAAGAACCACCCCGGACTGTATGCGCAGGTCACCAAGCTGCCCTGGGCCGAGATCCCGCTGGATCACAGCACCCGGGACCGGGCCCACCACCGTGACGAGATCCGTCGGATCAAGGTCGCCGTCTTCCCCCACCTCGACTATTCCGGCGCCCGCCAGGCCATCCAGATCGTCCGGTGGCGGCGCGAGCTGAGCACCGGGAAACTGACCACCGAGCGCGTCTACGTGATCACCAGCCTCAACGTCTTCGACGCGACACCGGCCCAACTCGCCACCTGGATCAGAGGCCACTGGGGCATCGAGAACCGCCTGCACCACGTCCGCGACTGCACCTTTTGCGAGGACGACTCCAAGGTCTGCACCGGCCATCTGCCCCGCACCATGGCCGGCCTGCGCAACCTCGCCATCAGCGTCTTCCGCCAGAACGGCGAGACCAACATCGCCGCCGCCCTCCGCCGCACCAGCCGCGACTACCACCGACCGCTGTCGACCCTCGGCCTCACGTAATCAACCCGGACAGCTCGCGATCAGCCAACGACCCTGGCTAACTACCCTCTAGCCTAGTGGAGTTGACAAGCGAACCGAACAAGGACGAAATGTCATGATGCCACAGGAACGCCAAGAGCAGGAGATCCCCCGCGTCTCGATGACTGACGAGGAGATCGAAGCCGCGAACCTGAAGACGCCCCCCCTGCTCAACAGCAGCATCAAGCTGATGGAGTACACACCGGAATGGGCCGCCGCGTTCACGGAGGAAGCCCGCCGGATGAGCGACGGGCTGGGCGCGCTGCCACACCGGATCGAACACACCGGATCCACCTCGGTACCCGGGTTGCCCGCCAAACCGGTCATCGACATCCTGCTGATCGTTCCCGACTCCGCCGACGAATCCGCCTACGTGCCCAGCCTGTCTCCCCTCGGTTACACGCTCGCGATCCGGGAGCCCGATTGGTATGAGCACCGCGTCCTGCGTAAGCCCGACCTCGCGCCCAGTGCCGAATCAGCCAATCTGCATGTGCTCTCCACCGGCTGCCCCGAGATTCAGCGCATGATCCTTTTCCGCGACTGGCTGCGCGCCCACACGAACGATCGCGACCTCTACGCCCGAACCAAAAGGGACCTCGCACAGCGGACATGGACGTACATGCAGCACTACGCCGACGCGAAGAGTGAAGTCATCGCGGACATCCTCGAACGTGCCATGAGAGCTGAACCTTCCAGCGCCCATGGCAGTTCATGAAAGGTGATCTCAGCCTGCTGCGGGAGCGGAATTTCCTCCTGTTCTTCCTCGCCCGCACATTGTCCCTGACGGGCAACGTCATCGCACCGCTGGGCCTCGCCTTCGCCGTGCTGGCCTTGCCTGACGGCTCCCCGTCCCAACTCGGACTACTGCTGGGGACCCGCACAGTCGCTCAGCTCGGTCTGATTCTGCTGGGCGGAGTCCTCGCGGACCGGTTCCCCCGCCAGCGTCTGATCATCGTGGGGGAGACCGCCGCCGGATGCTCCCAAGCGCTCACCGCCGCCCTGTTTCTGCACGGCAGCGTGCCGATGAACCTTCTGATCGTCCTCGCCGCCGTCAACGGCGCGTCCTCCGCCGTCAGCCAACCAGCCGCCATCGCGCTCGTACCCCAGCTCGTCGACGCCGAACGCATTCAGCCTGCGAATGCGTTGCTGCGCCTAGCGGCCAACCTCTCGCGTATCGGAGGCGTGTTCGTCGGCGGAGTAATCGTCGCGGCCGTCGCGCCTGGCTGGGCCTTGGCGGCCGACGCCGCCACCTACTTCCTGTCCGCCGTACTGCTGATGTTCAGCCGCCCTCGTACGGCATCGCGGGCACTCACCGCGACAGAGGCGCCGACAAGTCTCCTCAGCGAACTGCGCAGCGGCTGGAAAGAGTTCTCCTCCCTGCGCTGGATGTGGCCGGTCGTAGGCCAGTTCGCCATCGTCAACGCCTCCTTCGGAGGAGCCATCATGGTGTTGGGCCCGGCGGTGGCCAAGCAGGAGCTGGGCGGCGCGGTCGCCTGGTCGGTCGTTCTCGGCGCCCACTCGGCCGGTTTCGTCCTCGGCAGCCTGATCGCGATCCACATCCGTCCCCGTTACCCCCTGCGTACGGGAGTTTTCGTCACCTTCGGCTTCTTCCCGGCCTACCTGTTCCTCGCCGCGGGCTCCCCAACCTGGCTCATCGCCACCAGCATGCTGGTGGCTGGTATCTGCATTGATGTGTTCGAGGTCCTGTGGAGAACCACGGTCCACACTCATGTTCCCGAGCAGGCCATGTCCCGCATCAGCTCATACGACTCGCTGGTCTCCTTCATCTGCACGCCCCTGGGCCTCGCCGTGGCAGGCCCGGTGGCTGCTCACATCGGCATAGCCGAAACACTCCTGCTCAGCGGTGTACTCGTCCTCCTGGCCAGCACCATCCCTCTCCTCCTCTCGGCCGTCCGCAACCTCCCGGCTCGTTGCACTGTCCCGGAGCATGTACCCGAATAAGAGCTCGCAGAGGATCAATACGCCTTGACCACCCCACAGCCGGTCATCAGCAACTCCGCTTCAGCCCACCCGAAACGGCGAGGTCAGCTGTGGTCGGCCAGGGACCAGGTCGTTGCCTGATCGCCGACAACCACGTGGTCACCGGCACCGTGCCCGCTCTGCTTCCCGGGGCATCTCAGACCAGGCCGGGACATGACGCCACGTCACGCATGAGGCAGACGAACCGGACCGATCGCGACTATGCAGTCAGTGCGACACGTCCAGCTCGGCCCGGACCGTCTTGCCCGGGGGATTGCGGTCCAGCACCGCCCATCGGTCGGCCAGCGCGTCGACCAGGACGAGTCCGCGCCCGCCCTCCGAGCCGGACGGCGGCGCCACCAGCTCCGTCGGTCCCGGGGGCCGCGAGTCGCCCCGGGTGTCGCTGACCTCGATCCGCAGTACCCCCCGCGCGCCTCCGACGCCCGGCGAGTGGCCGAGCCGCAGCTCGAAGTCCCGCCCCGGCACCAGACCGTGCGTCACCGCGTTGGTGACCAGCTCGGCGACGATCAGCTCCGCCGTCTCCGAAGCGTCACTGCCGTACGGGATGCCCCAGTCGTGCAGCACGTGCAGGGCGAGGTGGCGGGCGAGCCTGGCGCCGCGCGGTGTGGAGCTGAAGCGCTGCACGAACACACGTACGGTGACCGGCGGTTGGGGGGTGGCGAGTGCTTCCATGCCCTCACCGTGGCAACCGGAACCCCATGGGACCAGCAGCAGAACCCGTACGCTCGGTCAGCGTACGGGTACGGACGGTGGACAGTAGGGGTAACGGTCCGTGACGATGGGCGAGTTGTCTGCCGGTAGAGGCACGGAGCGCGGCGAGTACGGAGGTGGCCGGACATGACGGACGGCGTGGGCACGACGGGTGGGGCGACGAGGTCGGGCGGGGAGCCCGAACCCACGGAGAGCCTGAGGACGTTCGGGGAGATCGTCAAGGTCTTCCGCAAACGGGCCCTGCTGACCCAGGAGCAGTTCGCACCGCTGGTGCAGTACTCGGTGCCGACCGTCGCCTCGATCGAACAGGGCCGCAGGTTCCCGCCGTTGCCCTTCGTCGAGCGCTCCGAGTCCGTGCTGGACGCGTTCGGGGCCATCAGGGCGGCGGCGAAGCACCTGTCCCGGCGGCCGGGCATCGCGAGCTGGTTCCAGCAGTGGGCGAAGCTGGAGACCGAGGCGATCAGCCTGTTCACGTACGAATGCCGGTTGGTCCCGGGGCTGTTGCAGTCGGAGGCGTATGCGCGGACGCTGTTCCTCAACCAGCTTCCGCTGTTCGACGAGGAACAGATCGAGCGGCAGCTCGCGGCCCGGATGGACCGCCAGCAACTGCTGCGGGAGCGGATCCACACCACCTACAGCTTCATCCTCGAAGAGCATCTCTTCCTGCGGCGCACGGGCGGCACCCAGGTCACCCGGGAGGCCATCGACCACGTTCTCCAGCTCGCCGAGCTCCGCAACGTCGAGCTTCAGATCATGCCGCAGGTCCGCGAGAGCCACGCCGGGCTGGACGGACCGATCCAGCTGCTGGAGACGCCGGAGCACAAGTGGCTCGGCTACAGCGAGGGGCAGAAGTCCGGCCAGCTCCAAGCCGACCCGGCTGTGGTCAGTGTGCTCCAGATGCGGTATGCCAGGATGCGTTCGCAGGCTCACACCCCCGAGGACTCCGTGGGTCTGTTGCAGCGGATGCGAGGAGCGCTATGAGCACCACAACAGACCTGACCTGGTTCAAGAGCAGCTACAGCAGCGGCGACGGCGACTCCTGCGTCGAAGTCGCCCTCTCCTGGCACAAGTCCAGCTACAGCGGCGGCGACGGCGACTCCTGCGTCGAGGTCGCCACCTGCCCCACCACCGTCCACGTCCGGGACTCCAAGGTCGAGCAGGGCCCGCAGCTCGCCCTCTCCCCCGCCGCCTGGACCGGCTTCGTCGCGTACGCGGTGGGCACCGCGCGCGTCTGACGCACCGTGCCGCGTACCGGAGCGATTCCGGTGCGCGGTACGGCCGTTCGGCGGGGCGCGCGGGGAGGCGCGCGCCTTGATAGCGTCGCTCCCGCGATCGCGGTTCCCGCCTCCCGCCGGGGTCGTCGCCGTGCGTCGTGCGGCCTGCCCCGAGGGGCACGGGGAGTTCCGCGGCAAGGACGAAGAGGGCCCGACGCATGAGTCTCGCGCAGTTGCACTACACCTCTGCCGCTGCCGCCTCCGCGGACGACGACGGGGGCGGCGGCGCGCGCTTCACCGCGGTCAGTGCCGGACTGCCCACGCAGGTGCTGGCCGAGGCCGAGCAGCTCCTTCGCTACGAGCCGCCCGCCGACGCCCCGCACCGGCCGACCCCCGACCAACTCCGTTCGCTGCCCGAGGCGTTCAGCTTCGGGGACCTGCCGGACGGCGGGCACCTGCTGTCCCGCGCGGTGGCGTTCGCCGGACACGGCACCCTCGGTTTCCACGCGCACGCGGTGCACCTGCCGGCCGGTACGCGGCTGCCGGGCGGCGTTCTGCCGATCACCGCCTGGCGGTCGCCGAACTGGGCCTCCACCCCACCGGAGGGCGGCACCCCCGGCCGGATATCCGAGCTGCCCGCCTCCGCCGCCTTCGGTCCCGGGGCGCTGAACGACTTCGCGGTCTCCCGGAGCCCCTGGCTGGCGGCGGTCTTCGCCGATCTGCGCCGGGTGTGCGAGGACCCGGCGGCGGGACGACTGGTGCTGGTGGAGCGGCACAGCGCCGATGTGGCCAGGTGGATCGCCCTCGCGTCGGCCGTGCTCCCGCCGGACGACGCGCACCGGCTGACGTTCACGACGTACACCCGCCGCCCGGCGCGCTCCCCGTACCGGATCGTCGGTGTGCTCCCGCAGGACGCTCCGCCGACGGACGGTCCCGACGCGCTGCGGGTGCACGACTGCACGGGCGCCCGGCCCGGGGAGCCGGTGGACGACGCCTGGGCCGAGACCTGCGCCCGGATCTGGCGGAACCGGTCCCCCGAGCTGTTCCGGGCGGCGGCCGAACTGCCCGGCGGGCCGTTCGCCGCCGGGCCGCTCGCCGTGACGGCGCTCTGCGCGGACGTTCCGCTCGGGCCCGGTGAGCGGGCCGCGGCGGCCGAGTGGGCCGCCGAGCGGCCGTACGCCCTGGACGAGGAGCACACGCACCGGCTCACCGACGCGCTGACCGACCCGGACATCGACCGCACGCCCCGCGAACTCGCCGCCGTGGCACGCCTGTTGACCGCGCTCGACGGACGGGCCCCGGCCGCCGTGACGGGTTCCCTCGGTGCCCTGCTGGTGACGGAGGCGGTCTACGGGGGCGATGTCCTCGTGACTCCGCCGGGGCGCTCGGTCTTCGCCGGTCCGGGCGGGGAACGCGTCGCCGCGGCGCTCGTCGGGGCCGTCGGCGGCGATCTGCGCACCGAACTGGCCACCGGCGGGCCGGCGGCCGTCCCGGACGCCGCTCCCGGCCGGAGCGTGGGGCGCACCGTTCAGCTGCTGCGCATCGCGCGGCTGCTCGACGTGGACTGCGCGGACCTGCTCCCCGCCGTCGTGGGCCGGATGGCCCGGTCCCTGCTGGAGGAGGGGGCGGGCGACTTCGGGCCGGTGCTGCTCGACCTCCTGGACGAGCAGTTCGACGTGCGGACGGCGCTGCTCGGCGAGCTGGACCGGCTCGCCCCGTACGACCCGTCGGGGACGGAGCGGCTGCTGGCCGGGGTCGCGCTGCCGTTCACCGGGGCGCAGGCGCTGCCGCACCTGCGGATGTGCGCGGCGGCCCCGGACGCCAAGGCGGGCGGCGGCGACGACCGGGTGAGGGCGCTGCACGCGGTGCTGCGGGCCGGCGGGCTGTCGCCCTTCACCGAGCCGTTGGTGCTGCGTACGGCGATGGGGCTGGTCTGGGGCGACGGCACGCCCACGGCGGGCGAGGCCCGGCAACTGCTGGCCGCGAGCACCTCCGACGCGCACCGTGCGGCCGGTACGTGGTCGGTGCTCGTCGCGGCGGCGCTCGGTGCGCCCCGCGACGACGCGGAGGCCGCCGAGCTGGCCCATGACCTGTTGCGCGGTTTCCCCGGCGAGATCGACGCGCGGGCGCGCGGCGCCCTGCTGCTCCTGGAGTTCGCGCGGGAGCTGCGGTCGGGTGCGGCGGAGCCGGACTGGGCGCAGCGGGCCCGGCGGCTGTGCGCGGCGGCCGAGCCGGTGGAGCCGGGCGTCCGCGATCAGGCGTTCGGGGCGCTGGCGCAGCGGCTGCTGTCCCCGGACCGCCCGGAGGCCGAGCTGTACGCCTTCGTCCACAGCGACGACGCCGATCTCCTCGCGGCCTACGGCCGGGCGGCCCGGCAGGACGCGGTGCTCGCCCGGCTGCGTTCGGAGCCGGCCTACGTCGCCGACTGCTTCGCGGTCTGGAGCGCCCATCCGCACGCGGGCCCCGCCTGGGGCGAGGTCCGGACGGCGCTGCTGGAGGAGGTGCTGCGCCCGGTGGTCCGCGCCCTGCCCGCCGACGGGACCGCGGCGGTCGAGGAGGCGGCCGGGCGCATCGGCAGCAGCCGCACGGCGGAGGCGTTCCGGGCGTGGAGCAGGCCGGGCGGTTTCGGCAGGCGGCTCGGCAGCCGGCTGACGGCCCGGGTGCGGCGTTCGTAGCGGCTGCTGGAGCAGTGCGCGGTGGCGGGCCGGGGCGGAGTTGCCGGTACCGTGGGGCGTACCGATCTCGTGTGCTCCTGGCGGGCTGCGTGACATGCCTCAGGAGGAGCAGATGACGACGAACCGCGGACGCAAGGACGTCATCCGCGACCGGATGGCCGCGACCGGCGAGTCGTACAACGTCGCCGCGCGGCATCTGAAGGCGATGAAGGACATGGGCGCCACCCGGGAGGCCGTCCTCACCCAGCGCTGGCACCCCGCCGAGTCGCCGGATATGCCGTGCCCC
The DNA here is from genome assembly GCF_042889165.1 of Streptomyces sp. NPDC002669. Lineage (NCBI taxonomy): Bacteria > Bacillati > Actinomycetota > Actinomycetes > Kitasatosporales > Streptomycetaceae > Streptomyces > Streptomyces sp. NPDC002669. The sequence continues at coordinate 401,809 of NZ_JBIAQQ010000001.1, forward strand.
TGCGGCAGCACCTGCGAGCCCGGGGAGCGGTGCGGGCGCTGCCACGCCCTGCACCGGCACGTGGCGCGGTATCCCGGCAGCGTCACGGACGTGGAGACCTGGGCGGACCGTTACGACTGCATGGGCTGCGCGTCCTCGTACGTCCTGACCGTGGTGCTGCCGGGCCGTCCGTGGGGCGTCGCCGGGGCGGCACCGGCCGCGCCCGGGGAGCAGGCCGCGCGGGCCGTGGTCTTCCCGGGCGTCGCCCATCCGCTGCTGCGGCCGGTGGCCGCCGGGGACGGGGACCCGGACGGCGACGAGGGCTGACGTCCGGCCGCACCGGCCCCGCCCGGGGCGTTGCGGCCGTCAGTCCCCGGTGGGCGTCAGGCGCAGCGAGATCGAGTTGATGCAGTACCGCTGGTCCGTCGGAGTGGGGTAGCCCTCGCCCTCGAAGACGTGGCCGAGGTGCGATCCGCAGCGGGCGCAGCGGACCTCGGTGCGGACCATGCCGTGGCTGAGGTCCTGGACCAGCTCGACCGCGTCGGTGTCCTTCGGGTCGTAGAAGGACGGCCAGCCGCAGTGCGACGCGAATTTGGTGTCCGAACGGAACAGCTCGGCGTCGCAGGCACGGCAGGAATAGACGCCCTCGGTCTGGGTGTCGGTGTACTCACCGACGAAGGCGGGCTCGGTGCCGGCCTGGCGCAGCACCGCGTACTCGGCCGGGGTCAGCTCCTCGCGCCACTGCTCGTCCGGCTTCTCGATGTCGTACGACACGTCGCTCCCTCAGCTCGACAGGTGGTCCAGGATCTGCGGGCCGAGGTCCGTGACGTCGCCCGCTCCCATGGTGAGAACGAGGTCGCCGGGCTTCGCCATTCCCGCGATGACGCCGGGGACGGCCGTCTTGTCGTGGAGGGGGGTGACGTCGGCGCCCGCGGCCCGTGCGGCGTCGATGATCAGCTCGCTGGTGACGCCGGGGAGCGGGTCCTCGCGGGCGGGGTAGATGTCCAGGACCACGGAGGCGTCGGCCAGCGCGAGGGCCTGGCCCATCTCGGTGCCGAGTTCCTGGGTGCGGGAGAAGAGGTGGGGCTGGAAGACGACCAGGATCCGGGCGTCGGCCACGGCTCCGCGCATCGCCTCCAGGTCGGCGGTCATCTCGGTGGGGTGGTGCGCGTAGGAGTCGATGACCTGGACGCCCGCCGCCTCGCCCTTGAGCTGGAGGCGGCGCTTGACGCCGGTGTACTTTCCGAGGGCGGAGGCCAGGTTGTGGGCCGGGATGCCGAGGGCGACGCCGGCGGCGAGGGCCGCGACCGCGTTGAGCGCGTAGTGGCGGCCGGGCACGGAGACGGTGAAGGTGAGGTACTTCCCGCCCAGGAGGACCGTGACCTCGCTGGTCAGGCCGCGCGGGGTGATCCGGTGGACGCGCACGTCGGCGGAGTCGGCCTCGCCGTAGGTGACGACGTTCGCCCCCGCACGGTCGCGCACGCGGGCGGTCAGCTCGACGGCCCCGGCCTGGTCGGCGGAGATCACCAGTGTGCCGCCGGGGACGATCTTGTCGGTGAATGCCTCGAAGGACTCGTGGATCTCGTCCATCGAGGCGTAGTTCGCGTGGTGGTCCAGTTCGACGTTGAGGACGATCGCGACCTCGGGGTCGTACTTCTGGAAGCTGCGGTCGCTCTCGTCCGCCTCGGCGACGAAGATCTCGCCCCCGCCGTGCGTGGCGTTGGTGCCGGGGCCGGCGAGGTCGCCGCCGATGGCGTACGAGGGGTCGAGGTTCAGCTCGGTCAGGGCGACGGCCAGCATCGAGGTGGTGGTCGTCTTGCCGTGCGTACCGGCCACCGCGATGGCGCGCAGGCCGCCCATGAGGGAGGCCAGCGCGTCGGAGCGGTGCACGACGGGGACCGACAGCTCGGCGGCGCGCACCAGCTCCGGGTTGTCGGGGCGGATGGCGCTGGAGACGACCACGCACGAGGCGTCGTCCGCCAGGTTCCCGGCGGCGTGCCCGATGTGGACGGTCGCCCCCAGCGCCCTCAGTGCCTCGGCGGTACCCGACTCCTTGGCGTCGCTGCCCGCGACCTTGGCGCCGCGCTGCGCGAGGATCTTCGCGATGCCCGACATTCCGGCGCCGCCGATGCCGATGAAGTGCGGCCGTTCCATGGCGGCAGGAATACCGGGTGCCATGCGTGTGTCTCCCCAAGAAGTCGGTACGAGTACCCGAGTCGGTACGAGGTGCCCGCCCAGCCTATTCGCTGTGCGCGAAGAGTTTGAGCACCGGTACGCCGACCTTGTGACGGGCCCGGGACGCCCAGTCGCGGTGGAAGAACTCCTCCACGTAGTGCGGTGCGGTCAGCACGATGACCTCGTCCGCCCCCGCCTCGTCGACCACGGACTTCAGCTTGTCCAGGGGGTGGTCCTCGATCACCTGTCCCACCGCTTCGGAACCCGCCTGGCGCAGCGCCTCCAGCGACACTTCGAGCGCGAGTTCGGCAGGCTGTCTGGCGTTCTTGCCCTCGGGCTCCTCGCCCTCGCGGACGGCTTCCTTCAGTTCGCCCATCGCCAGGTCGTCGATCGCCCGCAGCAGCACATCGGCCTGGTCACCGCGGGGCTGCATGAGCACGACGAAGGAGATCCGCTCCTCGCCGTGCAGGGTGGTGACGAAGTCGACATCCCCGGAAGTGAGGGGCTTCTCGATCATCAAAACGCTGGTGAACACCACGGGTGCCCTTCTGCTTCAGTGACCGTCACCGGTCTCTGCTGAAACCATCCTTCCCCGTGCTCGCACGGGGTCTGCGAGAGTAATTGTGCCCACCCGAAGCTAACCGGAACGGGTAATTCCGCTCTTTTCAGCCCTGACGGTACCGAGTGAAGAGAAACCCGGCCTCCTCCAGCAGGGAAGCCAGGACGAATCGTTCCGGCACGGCCACCGAGGGACCCCCGGCGATCCGCTGCGCGTCCCCGGCGGTCAGCATCGGCGAGAGGGTCAGACAGAGCTCGTCCAGCACCCCGGCCGCCACGAACTGCCCCAGCAGCCTCGGGCCGCCCTCGGTCAGCAGCCGCCGGAACCCGCGGTCCGCCAGCTCCCGCACGGCCCTGGCCGGGTCCACCCGGGACCCCTCTCCCGCGATCACCACCTCGGCGCCGACCACGCACGCCTCCGTGATCCGGCCCGGCGGGGCCCCGGCGCCGGTCAGCACGAGGGTCGGCACGAGCGGCGCGGTGAACAGCGGCGACGAGAAGTCGAGGTCCAGGCTGCCGCTCACCACGGCGATCGCCGGCGCGGGCCCCTGCCCGGCCGCGGCACGGCGGGCGGCGAACGCCTCGCGCGCCCTGGCGGGCCGGTAGCCCTCCATCCGCACCGTCTCCGCCCCCACCACGATCACGTCGGCCAGCCCGCGCAGGGTGCCGAAGATCCGCATGTCGCTCTCGCAGGAGATCGGCTGGGAGCGGCCGTCGTGCTGGGCGGCCCCGTCGAGGGTGGAGACCATGTTGGCGCGGAGCCAGGGGCCCTCCCGCTCGGGGTAGGCGTAGGCGTCGGCCAGGGCGTCCAGGGACCACTCCCCCTCGTCGTCGGCCGGTGTCAGGTCGGTCACAGGGAAGAGGCGTCGCATGTCCTGCAGTCTGGCACGGCGCTTAGAGTGGAGAGTTGTGTCGTCCTCCACAGCCCTGTCGGGGCAGAGCCCCATAGCCGAAACAGCTCCCCTGTCCCTGTGCGCACGCGAGCCCCACGTACCGGCCGACCGGCTGGTCGCCGAGATGGTGCCGCCGCCGCGCTTCGACTCCGTACGCTTCGATACCTATGTGCCGGACCCCAATCAACGGAGCCAGATAGAGGCGGTCAAGGTCCTGAGCGACTTCGCGGCCGGGCTCGGCGGGGCGCATGCCAGCGGTTCCGGCAGAACCGGAAGAGCGCGAAGCGCATCCCTGGAGGGGTGGTGGCGGGCGACGGGTGGGCGGTTCGGCAGGAAGCCGTCGGCGCCCTCGGCCCCGCTGGGGGTCTACCTGGACGGCGGCTACGGGGTCGGCAAGACCCACCTGCTGGCGTCCCTCTGGCACGCCACGCCCGCCGAGCCCGCGCTGAAGGCGTTCGGCACCTTCGTCGAGCTGACGAACCTGGTGGGCGCGCTGGGCTTCCAGCAGACCGTGAAGACGCTGAGCGGGCACCGGCTCCTGTGCATCGACGAGTTCGAGCTGGACGACCCGGGCGACACCGTGCTGGTGTCGTCCCTGCTCAGCAGGCTGGTGGAGGCGGGGGTCGCACTCGCCGCCACCTCCAACACGCTGCCCGGCAAGCTCGGCGAGGGCCGGTTCGCCGCCGCCGACTTCCTGCGGGAGATCCAGGGGCTGTCCTCGCACTTCCGCCCGCTGCGGATCGACGGCGAGGACTACCGCCACCGGGGGCTGCCCGAGGCCCCTCCCCCGTACTCCGACGAGCAGGTCACCCGGGCCGCGTACGCCACCGAGGGGGCCAGCCTGGACGACTTCCCCTCGCTGCTCGACCATCTGGCCCGCGTCCATCCGAGCCGCTACGGCGCGCTGACGGACGGCCTGCGGGCGGTCTGCCTCACCGAGGTCCAGCCGGTGCCCGACCAGTCGACCGCGCTGCGGCTGGTCGTCCTCGCGGACCGGCTGTACGACCGGGAGGTCCCGGTGCTCGCCTCGGGGCTGCCGTTCGACCGGCTGTTCAGTGAGGAGATGCTGAACGGCGGGTACCGGAAGAAGTACTTCCGGGCGATCTCACGGCTGACCGCGCTGGCGCGCGACGCGAAGGACCTGGTGGCGAAGTAGGTTCGGGACGTACCACCCGGGGCGTTCGAGGACGCCCCGGTTCTCCCGCGTCACCCGCGCACACCGCTCGAAGGGATTCGGCATGGCAACCACGCGTCAGTCGCACACGGTCTGGGACGGCAATCTGATCGAGGGCAAGGGGGTCGTCACCCTCGACTCCTCCGGCATCGGCGAGTTCGACGTCTCCTGGCCCTCGCGCGCGGAGAAGGCGAACGGCAAGACCAGCCCCGAGGAGCTCATCGCGGCGGCCCACTCCAGCTGCTTCTCGATGGCACTGGCGCACGGTCTGGCCTCGGCGGGCACCCCGTCGACCCAGCTCACCACCACGGCCGACGTCACCTTCCAGCCCGGCACCGGCATCACCGGCATCCACCTCACCGTCCAGGGCACGGTCCCCGGAATCGACGAGGCGGGCTTCGTCGCCGCCGCCGAGAACGCCAAGACGAACTGCCCGGTCAGCCAGGCGCTGACCGGCACGACGATCACCCTCTCCGCCTCGCTGGTCTGATGCGGATCTGATTCACAGGGGCCACTCCCGGCTCAAGAAGCAACGGGACACACACGAGGCTCAGTGACCCGCATGGTTCCCGCGCGGCGATGCGCGTGATACACACGTGCGGGTCACTTCTCCTGTCCGCCAGCAGGGAGTTGCCCCATGTCTTCAGAAACGTCACGCCCGACCGACGAAGCGTCGCGTCCCACCGACGAGACGTCACGTCCGGCCGCCACCCGTCGCCAGGTCCTGGCCGGCAGCGGCGCGGCCATCGCCTCCATCGCCTTCACGGGGGCCTTCTCCGAACTCTTCGCGGGCACCGCCGCCGCCCGGGGACACAGCGGCTACGGCCCGCTCGTGCCCGATCCCGACGGCCTGCTCGACCTGCCGAGGGGCTTCCGCTACCGGGTCCTGTCCCGGGAGGGCGAGCAGCTCCGTTCCGGCGAGGGCCGGGTGCCCAGCAACCACGACGGCATGGCCGCCTTCGCGGGCCGCCGCGGCCGCGTCCACCTGGTGCGCAACCACGAGAACCGGGTCACGGGAAGGATCCCGGTGCCGGTCGTCGAGGGCCTCACCTACGACCCGATGGGCAAGGGCGGCTGCACCGCCCTGGAGCTGGACGGCCGCAACAACGTCCTCGGCGAGCGCGTCGCCATCGCCGGTACGGCGGTGAACTGCGCAGGTGGCCGCACCCCCTGGAACACCTGGCTGACCTGCGAGGAGACCGAGGACAAGGCCGGTACCAACGGGTACACCAAGGACCACGGCTTCATCTTCGAGGTGGACGGCGCGGACCCGCGCCGCACCGGGGCCGTGCCACTCACCGCGATGGGCCGCTTCCAGCACGAGGCCATCGCGATCGACCCGAGCAACGGGATCGTCTACGAGACCGAGGACGCGTTCGAGAAGCCGTTCGGGCTCTTCTACCGCTTCCTGCCGGACAGGCCGCTCGGCGGTACCGGCTCGCTGCGGGCCGGCGGCCGGCTGGAGGCCATGCGCGTGCCGGGGGTCCCCGACCTCTCGGCGATCCAGGAGACCGGCGCCTGCTTCGAGGGCGTCGAGTGGGTGCCCGTACCGGACCCGCTGGCGGCCGGGACGCCGATCCGGTTCCAGGACTTCGGCCCGAAGGGCATCACGCACGCGCAGAAGCTGGAGGGCTGCTACTGGGGCGGGTCCTCGGTCTACTTCGTCTCCAGTTTCGCGCGCAGCACGGAGGGGTCGGCCGCCGACCACCACGGCCAGGTGTGGCGGTACGAGCCGAAGCGGCGCCGGCTCACGCTGGTGATCGTCTTCGGCCCCGACAAGGACGTCCAGCTGCCCGGCGAGTCCCCCGACAACATCTGTCTCGCCGCCGACGGCGGTCTGATGGTGTGCGAGGACGGCGACGGCGCCCAGCACGTGTTCGGGCTGACCCGGCGCGGCGAGGTGTACGCCATGGCGCGGGGCCGGCAGAACATCGGGACGCCGGAGGAGCCCGAGTGGGGCGAGTTCGCCGGGGTCACGTTCTCCCCGGACGGCGGGACGATGTTCGTGAACTGCTACACGCCGGGGACGACGTTCGCGGTGACGGGGCCCTGGCGCTGACGGGCCCCGCGGTCTGACGGACCGGGCGGGCCGCCGGGCCCGCCCGGGGCGCGGGCCGGTGGGCACTGGGCCGGCCGGGGGTAGCGGTATGTTTATCCGCCTCCGGCCGGAGTGCCGTCCGTGATCACGCCCCGGGTGATCGTCTACGTTCCGCAAGTGATCAACTCTGCACGAAGACTTACGGTGATGGTGGCTCTGGGAGCCGTACTGGGTACTGCTCCGACCGGTTGCGGGATGGACGGCGCCGCGACGGGGAGCGGCGCGGCGGATGTCGGAGCCCATGCCCCGCAGCGCACCGCCCTCCCGGTTCCGCCGTCGCCCTCACCGTCCGTGGAGGCGCCCCCGGCCCCGTCGAAGCCGCCCGTCCTGGCTCCGGGGCCGGCCGGTCTGACGCCGGTCTTCGAACGGGCCCCGAGGACCGCGGACAAGGTCGTGGCCCTCACCTTCGACGCCGACATGACGGCCGACGAGGGACCCCGCGCGAAGGCGGGCGAGCACTTCGACAATCCCGGGCTGATCGCGCTGCTGCGCCGGCTGGAGGTGCCCTCGACCGTGTTCATGACGGGGCGATGGGCCGAGCAGTACCCGGAACAGGCCAGGTCGATCGGCACCGATCCGCTGTTCGAGGTCGCCAACCACTCGTACAGCCACTACGCCTTCGCATCCCCCTGCTACGGGCTGCCGACCGTGGCGGAGGACGACATGCGCGCCGATGTGGAGCGGGCCTCCGCCGCGTTCCGGCGGGCCGGTGTGCGCAACACGGTGCCGTACTTCCGCTTCCCCGGTGGCTGTCACGACGACGCGTCGCTGCGCGCCCTCGCCCCCGCGAAGGTGACGGCGGTGCAGTGGGACGTGGTCAGCGGCGACGCCTTCGCGACGGACGCGGACGCGGTGGCCGAGCAGGTACTGGCCGGGGTGGAGCCGGGGTCGCTGGTCGTCATGCACTGCACCCGCAGCGCGGCGCCGGTCACGGACGAGGCGGTGCGCCGGGTGGTTCCCGAGCTCCGCGAGCGCGGCTACCGCTTCGTCAAGGTCTCCGACCTGATGCGGACACGGCCCTCCTGACGGACCGGTCCGCCCCTTCCGACGGAGGCTCAGCCCGAGCACGCCGTGCGCTGGGCCTCCTGCCACTCGCAGACCGGGCAGAGCGTGATGCCCTTGACGGACTCCGGGTACTCGGTCGGCTTCCGGCAGAGCACGCACGCGGCGTACGGGGGTCCGGCGGGCTCCGTGCCGTCGGACACGGGAGACGTGGGCGGTGCACCGCAGTACGCCCCGTCCGGAATCCCGCCGACGCCCTCTTCCACACGCTCGTCCATGCGTACGAGCCTACTCAGCCGCGCACCGGGGCGAGCCGGCACGTGAGCGCCGCCGCCGCGGCGGCGAGGACGAGAGCCAGGGCGAGAGCCAGGACCGGCACGTGCACCGTGCCCGTCCGCGAGCCGGTGACCAGGCCCGCCACCGCGGAGTTCGCGGGCGATCCCTCGGCCACCAGGACCAGCAGCGCGGCCGCCACGGTGGCGGCGACGGACCAGCCGCGCCGGTGCAGCAGCGGCCGGGTGCACAGCGCGCCCACGGCCGCGCCCAGCAGCACGCAGCAGGCGGCGGCGAGCAGTCCGGCGATCCCGGCGGGCAGCAGCGGTACCCGCACGCCGTTGTCGGCACCGGCCGGCCTGCTGATCACCAGCACGATCACGGTGCCGGCCGTGCCGAGCAGCCCGGCGCAGCCGAGCGCGGCGAGCAGCGCCGCCAGATGGGCCCGCACCGGTCCGGCCGCGGCGGCGGTGACGGTCCGGGCGGCGGGCGGTTCCTGGTTGACGCAGAGCCGCACGAGCCAGGCGGTGACGGGCAGGAGCCCGGCGGCGGCGTAGCCGAGCGAGTCGAGGACGGGCCGGCCCCACTGCACACCGACGGCGAGGAAGGCCGCGTACAGCAGCACGGGGGCGAGCCAGTGCTGGGAACGGACCAGCAGGGCGGTCTGGTAGCGCAGGAGCGCGGTCATGATGCCTCGGGGGTCGAACGGCCTCGGGACACCGGTGCGGTACCGGAGGTCGTGCCGTCGGGCGCGGCAACGGTGGCCAGCCCACGGATGTGCCAGGGCGGACGGGCCGTGAGCAGGGCGCGCAGCAGCGCGTCGGAGTGGGCCGCCGCGACGGTGAGCCGTACGCCGTCGGCCAGGGGGTCCCGTTCCGGTGCGCCCGGCAGCCCCTCGGGCAATGCGGCCCCCGCCGGTCCCGTCGCCTCGATCCGGACCCGCGGCCCGGTCCGCGCCGGTCCCGTCACGGGTACGGCGAGCAGGCCCCGCCCCTCCACCCGGTAGCCGGCGTCGACCGATCCGGCGAGCCTGAGCGGGTCGTGGTCGACGTAGACGACGGTGGCCCCCGCCGCGACCCGCTCGGCCACGGCCCGGTCCAGCTCGTCGCGGGCCGCCGCGTCCAGTCCGGTCCACGCCTCGTCCAGGACCAGCAGCTCCGGTTCGGCCAGGAGCGCCTGGGCGACGGCGACCTTCTGACCGGTGCCCTTGGAGAGTTCCGGGAGCGGGGTGCCGGCGTGGCCGGCGGCCCCGAAGCGGTCGAGCCACGACCGTGCGCGGTCCGCTGCCTCGGCGGACCGCAGGCCGTGGACACGGCCGAGGTGGACGAGGTATCCGGCCGCGGTGAACGGCAGCGCGGCCGAGAAGCGTTCGGGAACGTATGCCGTACGGGGCCGGCGGCCGGTGATCCGGCCCTCCGTCGGGGTGTCGATCCCGGCGAGCAGCCGTAACAGGGTCGACTTGCCGGTGCCGTTGGCCCCCTCGATCCGGATCAGGGTGTGCGGCGGCAGATCGAGGTCGATCCCGCGCAGCACCCATGGACCGCCGAGGCCGTAGCGGCGGCCGACGGCGTTCAGTTTCAGTTGGCCGTCGCCTTCTCGGGCTTGGCCTCGCTGGGCCGCACGATCACGAATCCCTCGCCGTCCAGCCGCAGCTGGATGGCCTCGCCGGAACCGCCGCGGATCATCGAGCCGAAGCTCTGCGAACGGTTCAGCGAGGTGGTCAGGTTGGCGCTCCAGCCGACCACCGCGTCGGTGTCGACGAACACCGGCTGATGCGGCGTCACGGGGATCACGATGGGGTGGCCCTCGCACATCAGGCCGAGCTTGCCGTAGCCGGTGAAGACGCTGTTGAAGAGGCCGCCGCCGGTCATCCCGGCGCCCTTCACGGTCTTTATCTCGTAGGAGATCGTGGGGTCGAAGCAGAGCACGTTGCGGCCGTTGATCGTGAGGACGTCGCCGTGCTCCAGCTCCACGATGAAGCAGTTGGCGGCCTCGTGCGCGAACCACGCCTCGCCCTGGCCGCGGACCGCCATCAGCGGCAGCCCCTCGCCGGTGACGGCGCGCTTCAGCATGCCTCCGATGCCCTGGCCCTTGCGCTCGAACTGCAGATCGCCGCGGAAGGCGATCATCGCTCCCTGGCGGGCGTGCATCTCGCCGTTGACGGCGTACTTGATGGATTTGGCGTTCTGCAGGGTCATCCCGGGGACCGTCGCCTGCTGCGCCAGGTGCTCGCTGGAAAAGAGATCGCTCTTCATGGGGTGCATCCTCACCCGGAGTATCCCGTTCTGCCAAGAAACGCTGCCCGGGCGGCTGGCAGACTGGGCGGGTGAGCAGCGAAGACATCCCCGAGTCCCCGGCCGTTTCCCGGCCGTCCGAGGCAAGCGGCCCGTTCGGATCGCGGCGGACGGACCGCGACGAGGCCCCGCAGTACGTCCTGCCGCTGGTCGTGCACATCGAGAAGACGGCTCCCCCGGCCCGTACCGACGCGCTGCAAACCGCCGCCCGCGCGGTGCTCGTGATGCTCTCCGACGAGCGCTCGGCCGGCGAGGGCGAGTGGGCGCGGGTGATGCGGGACTGGCAGGACGCCCGGATCCGCAAGGTGGTGCGGCGGGCGCGCGGTGCGGAGTGGCGCAGGGCGTCCGGGCTGCCGGGCATCACGGTGACCGGCGAGAGCGCCGAGGTGCGGGTCTTCCCGCCGGTGCCCCTGGACGGCTGGCCGAAGGAGCTGGCGAAGCTCCAGGTGTCGGGCACGGAGCTGGACGACCCCGGACCGCCGCCCGCGCCCGTCCCCGGGGAGCCGGTGCTGTGGCTGAACCCGGAGCTGGACATGTCGGCGGGCAAGGCGATGGCGCAGGCCGGGCACGGCGCGCAGCTCGCCTGGTGGGAGCTCTCGGAGACTGACCGCAAGGCGTGGCGCGAGGCGGGCTTCCCGCTCTCCGTGGCCGCCGCGGACCCGGAGCGCTGGCGCGGCCTGACAACGGGCGGACTGCCGGTGGTGCGTGACGCCGGGTTCACCGAGATCGCCCCGGGCTCGTGCACGGTGGTCGCCGACCATCCCGCGCTGCGCGGCTGAGCACCGCCCGTTGTCACAGGCGGCGCCTATGGTTCCGCGCATGACCGTTCCCGGGATCATTCCGATCAAGCACGAGGCCGACTACCGCACGGACACCATCGGGCGGTGGCGGGACGGCCAGTTCTTCGCCTCCGTCACCGGGGCCTTCCCCGAGGACCGGAGCTTCGGCGACGACTGGCAGGAGCAGAAGCGCTGGTGTGCCGTGCTCCACCGGTTCGACGCGGCCGGCCGGCACCTGGACTCGCGGATCCGGGTCACCGGCACCACGGCGGGCGGCGAGCGGGAGGCGATCGCCGCCGCCCGGCTCCTGCTGGACGAGTGGCTGGAGGCCCTGCCGGAGCGGCACTACGAGGACATCGCGATCGCCCCCTTCGCCGTCCGGTCCGAGGGCATCCTGTTCGGCCTGGTCGTCGAGGAGGGCGACGGTACGGACCCCGCACGGGCGGAGTTCCTCCCCGACTCCCTGGGGGTTCTTCGCCCCCTGGGACGGTTACTACGACACCTGAGCCCGGCCGGGCCGGGGCGGCCGGTAGCGTCGGCCGCATGCCCGAACTGATCGCGCCCACCGTCCTGCTGCACTCCGCCTGGATCGAGGCACATGAAGAGTGGGGGCCCGGCCCCCACGAGGACGGGTTCGGGCTGGAGCCGTCCGACGAGGTCGACTCGCCGGCCGGGTTCGCGGCCTGGGTGGCGCGGCTGACCGGGGAGGCGGCCCCGGCGGGGACCGGCCGGGCGGGATGCGCGTACCGGTGGATCGTCGAGGACGGGCGGGTGCTCGGCGGGATCGCGCTGCGGCACGGGTACGACGGCCTCGTGCCGCGGTTCGGGCACATCGGGTACGGCGTCCGGCCGTCCGCCCGGCGGCGCGGGCTGGCGACCTGGGCGCTGGGGCGGATGCTCGACGAGGCGCGGGCGCTGGGCCAGGACCGGCTGCTGATCGTCTGCGCGGCCGGCAACCTCGCGTCGGCGCGGACCATCGAGCGCCACGGCGGCGTCCTCGAAGGCGTGCGGGACACCGGGCACGGCCCCGCACGGCACTACTGGATCACGCTCCGGCCCGCCCCGGAGAACCGGTAGGCGGTCCGGGAGGGGCGTACGCGGCGGTCCTCGGCCCGCCCCGCACCGCGCGACCGGAGCGGCTGTCCCCTCGGCGATCCCGGTCCCGCCGGTCCGGAACCTCAAATCATCCTCTGAACGTCCTCCTTTCCGGATTCACCACCGCCCCTCGGGGCCATCAGCCCTGCACGGAGCGGAGGAGGGGGACGACATGAAGCTGGGAATCGGCATCGGATGGCGGCCGGAGATCGCGGCCGCCGTCGAGGCGCTGCCCGGGATCGACTGGGTGGAGGCGGTCGCGGAGAACATCTGCGCCGGCCATCTGCCCGATTCGCTGGTACGGCTCCGGGAGCGCGGCGTCACCGTCGTCCCGCACGGCGTCTCGCTGGGGCTCGGCGGGGCCGACCGCCCCGACGCGGACCGGCTCGCCGATCTGGCCGCCAGGGCCGAGCTGCTCGCCGCCCCGCTGGTGACCGAGCACATCGCGTTCGTACGGGCCGGGGGGCCGCGCACCGCTTCGGCCGCCCTGGAGGCCGGCCACCTGCTGCCCGTGCCGCGCACCCGGGACGCCCTGGACGTGCTGTGCGAGAACGTGCGCATCGCGCAGGAGTCGCTGCCGGTGCCACTGGCCCTGGAGAACATCGCGGCGCTGATCTCCTGGCCCGACGAGGAGCTGACCGAGGGACAGTTCCTCGCCGAGCTGGTCGAACGCACCGGGGTCCGGCTGCTGATCGACGTCGCCAATCTGCACACCAACCACGTCAACCGGGGCGAGGACCCGGCCACCGCGCTGGACGAGCTGCCGGTGGAGGCGATCGCGTACGTCCATGTGGCGGGCGGGATCGAGAAGGACGGCGTCTGGCACGACACCCACGCCCACCCGGTCACCCGGCCGGTCCTCGACGTCCTCGCCGAACTCCGCTCCCGGGTCGACCCGCCGGGCGTCCTGCTGGAACGCGACGACGACTTCCCGCCGGCCGGTGGGCTGGCGGCCGAACTGGCCACGATCCGCGCCACGCTGGACCGGGCGGCGGCCGGGGCGACGCCCCCGGCAGCGGCCACCGGCGCCGCGCACCGGCCGCCCGCCGGCGCCGCCGCCGTCGCGGACGGCGTGCGGGACCGGCTCGCGGGCGCCCAGTCCGCGTTGCTCCGCGCGCTCGTCGCCGGGGACCCCGCACCGCCCGGCTTCGACGCGCACCGGATCGGCGTCCAGAGCCACGCCCTGGCCGCCAAACGGGCCGGGGTCGTCGCCAAGGTGGCCCCCGAGCTGCCGAAGATCCTGGGCGCCGGTTACCGGCCCGCCTTCCTCGCGTACGCCGGGAGCACCCCCATGTCCGCCGGTTACCGGCGCGACGCGCTGGACTTCGCCGAATCGCTGCTGATCGCGGGACAGCCCGCCGACGAAGCGGCCCGGCGCGAACTGACCCACTGGTGGCAGGACCGGGCCGCCGCGCGACCGCCGCGCCGCACCACCCGGCTGATACGGGCGGCCCGCGCGGCCCTGGTCGGGAGGTGACCGGCATGAGCGTCGTCGCGGGTCTGCTGGACATATCGGTCATGCTCTCCTCGGTCCTCCTGATCGCGGGGCTCGCGCGTGCCCGCCGCGGCCCCGGCGGCCCCGTCCACGACCTCCACGAGGTGGCCTTCCTGAACGGCGGTCCCGGCAGGGTGGCGGACACCGTGCTCACCGCGATGCACACGGACGGCCGGATCGCCGTCGGCGGCCCGGGGATCGTCGCCGTCCGGCGGGCCGAGGCGCACGACCCGGTGGAACGCGCGGTGCTCCAGGAGCACGCCGCCGGCTCCAGCGGTGCGCTGCACACCCTGCGCGAGGCGGTGATGCGGCACCCCGCCGTGCAGGAGATCGGCGACGGGCTCGCCGCCCGCGGCCTGCTGGCCCCGCCCGCAGCCGGTCGGACGTGGCGCCGTTGGGGCATCGCCCAGGGGCTGTTCTGTCTGCTGGCCGTCCCGGTCTCCATCGCGGTGACGGTCTCCCAGTACACGTCCGCCGACCCGGCCGCCGAGTCCCCCGAGCCCTTCGTCCTGAAGGTGCTCCTGGTCCTGCTCGTCGGCGCCCTCGTCGGCTTCGTCTGCGCCCGTGTCGCCCGACGGCGCGTCACCGGGGCGGGGCGGCGGGCCGCCGCGGCGTACGCCACCGCCCTGACGCAGGACCCGTGCCCGGCTCATCTGGTGGCCACGCGCGGGCTGCGGTACCTGCCCGACTCCGACTTCCACGCGCAGCTGGTCGCGGCGGCGCGGATGCGCCCGGCGGGCGGGCGGCCTGCGGGCCGGGTGCCCTCGTCGTCCCAGGACTCCTCCGCGTTGTTGCTCGCGCCGGTGGTGTGGTGCGCCGGTGCGGAGCCGGGGCACGGCAGCTGCGGCAGCTCCGGGGACGGCAACGGGGGCGGCGGGGGCGGGAGTTGCAGTTCGGGGTCGGGCTGCGGTTCGGGGTCCGGGTCGAGCTGCGGCGGGTCGGGCGGCTCCAGTTGCTCCAGCGGTGGTTCCAGCTGCGGCGGTGGTTCCAGCTGCGGCGGCGGCTCCTGAATCCGGGCGGCGCCCCGCCGGCGCCGCCGAATCGTCCGCATGGTGAACAGGCCATGGTCATCCACGTCCGTCTCGCATAGGAATCTGCCATGTTCTGGGTACTGTTCCTGCTGGTCGCCTGGGGGGCGGCAGCCTTCTCGTGCATCCGGCTCTGTCTTGTCGCGGCCCGCACGGGACTGCTGCCGGACGCGTCCGACGACGACGCGCGGGACCTCGGCGCCGGTCATGAACTGACCCTGTACGAGACCGCGTTCCTGGCCGGTGGCCCGCACCGGGTGATAGATCTGGCGCTGGTCACCATGCATCTGCGCCGACGGCTGCTGCTCGCCCACACCGGCTGGGCGACGGTGGTCGACCCGGAGGGCCGGGACGAGGTGGAACGCACGGTGATCCGTGCCATAGGGCCGCAGGGCCAGTCGCCGATACCGCCGGTGCGGGCCGCGGCGGCGGCCGCCGACAGTGTGCGGGCCCTGGCCGACCGGCTCGTCGCCGCCGGGCTGGCGCGCCCGGTCGGCGCCGGGAGCGATGTGGCCGCCGCGGTGCGCGGGGTGCGCGGCGCGGCGCTGCTGGTGGTCGCGATGGCGGCCGTCGTACTGCTGGTCCCCGGCCAGGACCACGGCCCCGGCGGTCCGGTGGTGGCACTACTCGCCTGGTTCGGGCTGCCGCTCGCGCTGACGCTGGGCTGTCTGGCGATCGCCCGGATCGAGGTCCACCCGTACAGTTCCTGGGCCTCGCCCGCCGGTCAGCGGCTGCTGGCCGCGAACGAGGTGCCGCCGGGCCACGACGTCCTGTCGGCGCTCGCGGTGCGGGGGGTGAGCGCCGTGGACGATCCGGCGCTGCGGTCCGCGCTCGGGGGCGGCAGCGGCGGTCCGGCGGGGCACGACCGGTAGCACGGCGGCAGGTGCCGGTACGGGAAAAACACCGGTGCGGCGCGCGGGACGCGCGCCGCACCGGGAGCCGAACCCGGTGTCGCTGGAACGACGGGCGGCGCGGAACGCGCCGTTGCCCGCCCTCTGATCTTCCGGGCTGGGGTGGTCGGAACCCGCTCGCTACGCGAGCCCGGCCACCAGGTCTGCGACGGACTTCCTGCGTCCGGTGAAGAACGGGATCTCCTCACGGACGTGCAGTCGCGCCTCGGAGGCCCGCAGGTGACGCATCAGGTCGACGATGCGGTGCAGTTCGTCGGCCTCGAAGGCGAGGATCCACTCGTAGTCGCCGAGCGAGAACGAGGCGACGGTGTTGGCGCGGACGTCGGGGTAGCCGCGGGCCATCTTGCCGTGGTCCGCGAGCATGCGGCGACGGTCCTCGTCGGGCAGCAGGTACCAGTCGTAGGAGCGCACGAAGGGGTAGACGCTGATGTAGTTGCGCGGCGTCTCGTCGGCCAGGAAGGCCGGGATGTGCGACTTGTTGAACTCGGCGGGGCGGTGCAGCGCCATGTTCGACCAGACCGGTTCGAGTGCCAGGCCCAGCTTGGTGCGCCGGAAGAGGTTGTACGCCTCCTGCAGCTCGTCCGCGGTCTCGGCGTGCCACCAGATCATGATGTCGGCGTCGGCACGCAGGCCGGAGAGGTCGTAGGTGCCGCGGATGGTGATGTCCTTGGCTTCGAGCTGGTCGAACAGCTCCTGGACCTCGTCGGCGTAACCGGCCCGGTCGGCGGGCAGGACGTCGCGCAGCTTGAAGACGGACCACAACGTGTAGCGGATGACCTCGTTGAGGTCCTTGGCCTTCTTGCCCGCGTTGGGGCCCTTGCTTGATTTCACAGTCTCAGGCGCACTCATACGGCTATTGTCCCGCCTCGCTCCGAGTGCCCTGAACCAGGGTCGGCGTGGCGATGATCTCTTCCGCCGGGCGGCCCGTGAGCTCGTGGACGATCTCGTCCGCCGCGCGGTGGGCGCTCGCGACGCAGGCGGGGATGCCGACGCCGTCGTAGACCGCCCCGCAGACCCGCAGCGCGGGCAGTTTGGCGACCTCGGCCCGGATCCGCTCGACCCGCGGGAGGTGGCCCACGGGGTACTGGGGCAGCCCGCCGATCCACCGGGTGACCTCGGTGTCCACGGGCTTCGCGGTCAGCCCCGTGGCCTCGGCGAGGTCACGCAGCGACACGTCGACGAGTTCGGTGTCCTCGCGGTGGATGTGGTCCTCCTCGCCGTAGCGGCCGACGGAGGTGCGCAGGACGAAGAGGTCGGGGGCGGATTCGGCGACCCAGCCCCACTTGTGGGTGGAGAAGGTGGACGCCTTGATGGTGCGGCCGTCGACCGGGGGGACGAGGAAGCCGGAGCGTCCGGCGAGCGCGGTCGTGGTGTCGGTGTCGGAGCGGCGGAACGCCATGGTGACCAGGGCCATCGACGCGTACTCGACCCCGGCCAGCTCGGCGGAGGCCGCCGGGGACTCGGCGGCGAGCAGGGTGGAGGCGGACCAGGCGGGCGCGGCCAGCACGATGCCGTCGGCGGTGATCACCCGGGCGTCGGTGCGGACGTCCCAGCCGGTGGTGGTGCGGGTCAGGCCGAGGACGGGGGTGGCGGTCAGGATCTCCCCGCCGGCCGCGCGCACCGCGTCGGCGACCGCTCCGGGCAGGGTGCCGATGCCGCCGTCGATGCCCTGGAAGACGGGCCCGGTCCGCTGCCGGGCCGCGGCGCGGTCCTGGACGCGGCGGACGGCGTCGAGGAGCGGGCCGCCCTCGCGCACCGCCTCGAAGAGCTGGGGCACGGCGGCGCGCATCGAGATCCGGTACGCGTCGCCCGCGTACACGCCGCCGAGCAGCGGTTCCACGAGCCGGTCGACGACCTCGCGGCCCAGCCGGTCGGCCACGTACGCGCCGACGGCGACGTCGTCGCCGACGGTGGTCGGGGTGAGGTCGCGCTCCTGCGCGATGCGGGCGAGGCCCTCCGGGGAGAGCACCTCGGCGAGCGCCGCCGGATCGCCCGGCACGCCCATCACGTGGCCCTTGGGCATGGGCCGCAGGGCGTCGCGGGTCCAGACGGACGCGGTGGTCGTGGCGGGCGGCTGCAGGCGGTCGCCGAGCCCGACGGCGCGGGCCAGGGCGACGGCCTCCGGCCGGCGGGCGAGCATCGACTCGGCGCCCAGGTCGACCCGGGCCCCGGCGACCTCGCCGGTCATGAGCTTGCCGCCGAGCCGCTCGGTGGCCTCCAGCAGGGTGACCCGGAGACCGGCGCCGAGGAGCCGGTGTGCGGCGGTGAGGCCGGCGATGCCGCCGCCGATGACGACGACGTGTCCCGGCCCGGTGTCCGCGCTGTTGCTTGAACGCTGCATGCCCCCACTCTCTCAAACCCGTCCGGGCGCCCATCCGCTTCCCCCACGTCGTAGCGTGGGCCCCTCGGACCAGGGTTTTCCGTTCGGATCAGGTCGGATCCGGGCGGGGCCCCGGGCGTCGGAGGGACGGGCATGGCGGCGGAGCGACTGGTGATCATCGGCGGTGACGCGGCGGGCATGTCCGCCGCGTCCCAGGCCCGCCGGCTGCGGGGCCCCGGCGAACTGGAGATCGTCGCCTTCGAGCGGGGCCGTTTCACCTCCTACTCCGCGTGCGGGATCCCGTACTGGGTCGGCGGCGACGTGGCGGAGCGGGACGAGCTCGTGGCCCGTACGCCCGAGGAGCACCGGGCCCGCGACATCGACCTCAGGACGCGTACCGAGGTCACCGAAATCGATGTGGCCGGGCGGCGGGTGCGGGCCCTGGACCTGGGGACCGGCGAGTCGTACTGGACGGGCTTCGACAAGCTGGTGATCGCGACGGGGGCCCGGCCGGTGCGTCCGGCGCTGCCCGGCATGGACGCGCCCGGGGTGCACGGGGTGCAGACGCTGGACGACGGGCAGGCGCTGCTGGACTCGCTGGACCGGGCGCCGGGGCGGCGGGCGGTGGTCGTCGGGGCGGGTTACATCGGTGTGGAGATGGCGGAGGCGCTGCTGAAGCGCGGCTTCGAGGTGACCGTCCTCAACCGGGGCGAGCAGCCGATGGCGACGCTCGACCCCGACATGGGCCGACTGGTGCACGAGGCGATGGACGGCATGGGCATCACCACGGTCGGCCGGGCCGAGGTCACCGCGATCCTCACCGGGCCGGACGGCCGGGTGCGGGCGGTCGCGGCGGGCGACACCTCCTACCCGGCGGACGTGGTGGTGCTCGGCATCGGGGTGGAGCCGGAGACGACGCTGGCGCGCGCCGCGGGCCTGCCGCTGGGCCCGCACGGCGGTCTGCTGACCGATCTGTCGATGCGGGTCGTCGGGCACGGGGCCATCTGGGCGGGCGGCGACTGCGTGGAGGTGCTCGACCTGGTGGCGGGCCGGACCCGGCACATCGCGCTGGGCACCCACGCCAACAAGCACGGCCAGATCATCGGGTCCAACGTCGGCGGCGGCTACGGGACGTTCCCGGGGGTGGTGGGGACGGCGGTGAGCAAGGTGTGCGACCTGGAGATCGCCCGCACCGGTCTGCGCGAGAAGGACGCCCGCGCGGTGGGCCTGCGGTTCGTCACGGCGACGATCGAGTCGACGGGGCGGGCGGGCTACTACCCGGGGGCGCTGCCCATGACGGTGAAGATGCTGGCGGAGTACCGCACGGGCCGGCTGCTGGGGGTGCAGATCGTGGGCCGGGACGGGGCCGCCAAGCGGGTGGACGTCGCGGCCGTGGCGCTCACGGCGGGGATGACGGTGGAGCAGATGACCGCCCTGGACCTCGGGTACGCGCCGCCGTTCTCACCGGTCTGGGATCCGGTCCTGGTGGCGGCCCGCAAGGCGGTGGCGGCGGTGCGGCGGGCGGGCGCCGCCTGAGGGCCTCGCCGGGGCCGGGCGGCCCCGGCGAGGCCCTGCGGGAGTGCTGCCGCCCGCGCCGTGCTCAGCGCTCGGTGCTGGTGTGCACGTACTCGACGAGCCGGGTCAGCGCGTCCGGGTCCATCGACGGCATCACGCCGTGGCCCAGGTTGAAGATGTGGCCCTCCAGGCCGGCGGCGGCGTCCAGCACCTCCTGGGCCTTCTCCTCCACCGTCGCCGTCGGCGCGAACAGCACCGCGGGGTCGAGGTTGCCCTGGAGCGCCTTGCCGGGACCGACCCGGCGGGCGGCCTCGTCCAGCGGGACGCGCCAGTCGACGCCGACGACGTCCGCGCCGGCCTCGCCCATCGGGCCGAGGAGTTCGCCGGTGCCGACGCCGAAGTGGATGCGCGGGACGCCGTAGGGGGCGACGGCGTCGAAGACCTTCGCCGACGCGGGGAGCACCGAACGCCGGTAGTCGGCGGGGGCGAGGGCGCCCACCCAGGAGTCGAAGAGCTGGACGGCCGAGGCCCCGGCCTCGATCTGCACCTTGAGGAAGGTGCCGGTGATCTCGGCGAGCCGGTCGAGCAGGTCCGCCCAGAGCTCCGGGTCGCCGTGCATCAGGGCCTTGGTGTGCTCGTGGTTGCGGGACGGGCCGCCCTCCACGAGGTAGCTGGCGAGGGTGAAGGGCGCCCCGGCGAAGCCGATGAGCGGGGTGGCGCCCAGCTCGGCGGTGAGCAGGCCGATGGCCTCGGTGACGTAGGAGACGTCCTCGGGCGTGAGGTCGCGCAGCCGGGCCAGGTCGGCGCGGGTGCGGACGGGGTCGGCGATGACGGGGCCGATGCCGGGCTTGATGTCGAGGTCGATGCCGATGGCCTTGAGCGGTACGACGATGTCGCTGAAGTAGATCGCGGCGTCGACCTTGTGGCGGCGGACGGGCTGCATCGTGATCTCCGCGACCAGCTCCGGCATCATGCAGGAGTCGAGCATCGGGATGCCCTCGCGGACCTTCAGGTACTCGGGCAGCGAGCGTCCGGCCTGGCGCATGAACCAGACCGGGGTGTGCGGCACGGGCTCGCGGCGGCACGCCTTCAGGAACGCCGACTCATGGGTGGCGGAGGTCTTCGTCTGCTGGCCCATGGGGCGATCGTTGGCACTCACACCAGGAATCTTCGCACGAAGCCGCAAGCAGCCGGGCCCGCCCGGGTGTCCCTCCCTGCGCGAAGCCCCGGTTCCGCCTACTCTTCCCCGCATGGCTCCGGCTCAGGGACAGTTCTCCGATCAGACCGATGGCGCCGCCACCAGTGACGGCGAGGAGGGCGGCTTCGTCCCGCCCGCGTTCCGTTCCGCGGTGGACGCGTTGCATTCGGCGCGGCTCCGACCCGAGCTGGAGGTGGAGCCGACACGACCGCCCAGGCGGCTCGCCCCGTACGCGTACGCCCTGGAGGCCGCGGTCGTCGACGGCGAGGAGGACCTCGCCGACGGCCGTCTCGTGCTGCTCCACGACCCGGCCGGGCAGGACGCCTGGCGGGGCGCCTTCCGCCTGGTGACGCTGGTGCGGGCCGAGCTGGAGCCGGAGATGGCGTCCGATCCGCTGCTGCCGGAGGTGTGCTGGTCCTGGCTGACCGGCGCGCTGGAGGCGCGCGGTCTGTCGTACGGGGAGGCGGGCGGCACGGTGACCCGGGCGGGGTCGCACTACTTCGGGGCGCTGGGCGGGAGACGGCCGGCGACCCAGATCGAGATCCGGGCGTCCTGGACGCCGCGCGAGGGACACGGCGGGGTCCCGGACGCCTCGGCGCACCTCATGGCGTGGGGCGATCTGCTGTGCCAGGTCGCCGGTCTGCCGCCGTCGGATCCCGTGGACGCGACGGTGGTGACGCTCCCTCAGCGCCGCGGCCCCCAGGCCCACTGAGGCGCCGGACCCGCCACGGCGTCGCGATGTCCGTCGGGCCGTCGTGGTCCGGAGCCGTCGGCCCCCTCTTCTTTTCTGGCCGAAACCCATCCCCATCCCGGTAACCGCGCGTCACATTCGACGCACCGTTACCGGCGTTCTTTTCGTACAATCAATCGAATGTCCGGTTTGCCAGGAATTGTTACTCACTAAATCGCGATCTTCCCCTAAAGGAGGGCGGGCCCACTGCCGAAGAGGTCAATGACCCTTCAAGCACGGTTCGCCCCGGCTTCATCCCCGAGCCGGCCCGTTCCCGCCACTCCCCCCAGGAGGCCTGGTGTCCGTTCTCCTAGAGCAGCCCGCAAGCCTGGTCGCCTACCGCCCGAACAAGCCGACGGCCATGGTCGTCGTGGCCGACCCGCGCGTCCGTTCCACCGTCACCCGCCATCTGTGGGCTCTCGGAGTACGTGACGTCATCGAGGCGTCGTCCATCGCGGAGGCTCGTCCCCGCGTCGGCAACCCGCGCGACATCTGCGTTGCCGACGTCCACCTGCCCGACGGTTCCGGGCTGACCCTGTTGTCCGAGACCCGGGCGGCCGGCTGGCCGAACGGGCTCGCCCTCTCCGCCGCCGACGACATCGGCGCCGTGCGCAACGCCCTCGCGGGCGGCGTGAAGGGCTATGTCGTCACCGGCACCCGAACCAATATCGGCCATCCCGCCCGCCCCGGCGTCGCCCCCATCGGCGCCAACGCCGCCCGTATGCACCGCCGGCCCCCCGGCACCCCGAGCCACCCGGGCGGCTACCGAGAACTGTCCGGCCGCGAGGTCGAGGTCCTGCGGCTGGTCGCCGAGGGCCAGTCCAACAAGGCCATCGGTGTCTCCATGGGGCTGTCCGCCCTGACCGTCAAGAGCCACCTCGCCCGCATCGCCCGCAAGCTCGGCACCGGGGACCGCGCCGGAATGGTCGCCGTCGCCCTGCGCACGGGAATCATCCACTGACGCCACCGTCCCGGCAGGTCCGCGCGGCCCCGCCCCGGGGACCGGCCGGTTTGCATGCATCGGCGCGGGGGGGGGGGGGCGGGCGCGGGCGGGGGGGGGGGGGGCAGAAAAAGAAAACAAGAACTGGGAAGAACGCACCCGGACGACGCCTCCCCCGACACACACAACTA